>JABDBQ010000010.1 GCA_013288555.1 Bacteroidota bacterium
CTGTGATCATATGATAAAGCCACATACATCATCGGACGAATAACCACCTGTCCATTAAGCGCTACAGGACGCTCAACAATATTGTGCATGCCGAGAATGGCTGATTGAGGTGCATTCAGGATGGGGGTCGACATTAAAGAGCCGAATACCCCTCCATTGGTGATGGTAAAAGTACCTCCGGTCATTTCTTCTATCGTAAGTTTATTATCTCTTGCCCTGCCGGCCAGGTCGGCGATGTTTTTTTCGATATCAGCTAACGACATGCTCTCAACATTCCGTACTACCGGAACAACGAGTCCTCGAGGGGTAGAAACTGCAATGCCCATATCTACAAAATCGTGATAAACAAGGTCATTCTCATCGATTCTTGAATTTACTGCCGGAAATTCTTTAATAGCTTCGCAAACTGCCTTGGTAAAAATGGACATAAAGCCTAGCCCGATGCCGTATTTATCTTTGAAAGCATCTTTATACTTCTTGCGCATATCCATCACCGCCGTCATATCAATTTCATTAAAAGTAGTGAGCATTGCAGTGAGGTTCTTCGCCTCCACCAGCCTTTTGGCTATGGTTTTGCGAAGCGTACTCATCTTTTCGCGGTGTTCGTTCCTTGCTCCTGTGAAAACAGGGCCATTGGCTACAACTTTTGGTGAGGCAGGTGATGGAGATGGCTTTTCAACTGGGGCTGCTGCAGGTTGTGCCTGAACCGCATCATTTTTCGTAATCCTTCCATCTCTTCCGGTGCCATTTACCTCAGTAGCAGGAATATTTTTCTCGTCCAGTATTTTGGCTGCTGCGGGTGAAGGAGTTCCAACAGCATAACTGTCACTCTTTGTCGTTGTTTCAGCTTTGACTGGTTTTGGACTGGATTTCACGGGTTCTTCAGCCGGTGCTGCTGCTTTTTCCGGTTCCGGATTTTTTGCTGCTCCAGAGGTATCTATCGTTGCTATTTTTGACCCAACTTTTATTGTATCGCCCTCTTTGGCAAGGATATGTAATGTGCCAGCCTGCTCGGCATTCAACTCAAAACTGGCTTTGTCCGATTCAATTTCAGCTATTACTTCGTCTTGTTTTACTGTATCACCATCTTTTTTCACCCATGATGCAAGGGTTACTTCGGTAATGGATTCACCAACACTGGGTATTTTGATTTCTATTTCCATAGTTTGAATGAACTACAATCTATATGCGGGTTTGGTTCTGAACATCTATTCTGCCTGCAAAGTTATGATAATTTCAGGGCAGAAACAGTCACAGGATATCCTTAATATTGCCAACGAAACTAAAATACCCAATCATTTTGTTGTTGCAACATTAATGGACATCTAAAAACCTACCGCTTACCCTTCTCCTTGGGAGAAGGATTCAGGATGAGGCGAATAGAATGGATTTTTAGATGTCCTGATCAATTAACAATATCATCATGACATTACGTACTATAAAAAGAATTCTGATTCCTGATCTCAATTATGTCGGACACCTGATTGCCTATCATTTCAATGATCTTCCTTTTGAAGAATTCGATCCCTTCCTGATGCTGGCACACCACGGTCGCCAGAAATTTGAACCTTTTAACAAGGGTCTACCATTTGCGCCGCATCCACACAGGGGATTTGAAACGGTAACATTTATTTTTGAAGGCGATGTGATGCATCACGACTCTCTGGGCACAACCAGTATTATCAAAGAAGGCGGTGTGCAATGGATGACGGCTGCAAGAGGAATTGTGCATACGGAAGATACTTCTGATGATTTCAAGGAACACGGCGGCATGCTGGATATTGCACAGCTCTGGATCAATCTACCTGCGAAACTTAAAATGGGTCCTGTGAAATACCAGGGCATCAATAAGGAAGATATCCCGGTTCTGAAAACTGATAGTGATCGGGTGAAGCTGAATGTTATTTCAGGAACATTCGACAAAATAAAAGGTCCGGTAGATTCCATTACGGATATTGATATGGCCACTATTGAAATGGAGGCGGGAGGAAAATATACAGCCCAAGTTGACCTTGAAAGGAATATCCTGTTTTATGTATTATCAGGTGATGTTATTGTAAATGGCAAAGAATCAAGCGGCAGGGCTTTGTATTTATTTGAAAATGATGGCACGGATATTAATATTGAAGCGAAAACGGATACACGGATTATCTTAGGATCAGGTATTCCTTATAAAGAAAAGATCGTAGCCTATGGTCCGTTTGTAATGAACGATACCACACAGATCATGCAGGCGCAACGCGATTATCAGATGGGGAAAATGGGTATTTTGATTGATTAAATTCTTAATCTTGCATCTATGGAACCCGTTTTTATAGAATCGCAACAGGAATGGCATGACTGGCTGCTTGAAAACCATGCTACTGCATCAGAATTTCAAATAGGATTTTATAAAACCAAAACAAAGAAAAAGAGCATCACCAATGAAGAAGCTTTGGATGAAGCCCTTTGTTTTGGTTGGATAGATGGCGTTGTACGCGGCCTTGATGAATGGACATGGACCAAGCGTTGGACCCCCAGAAAACCCAAAAGCATCTGGAGCCTTAAAAACATCAAAAGAGTTGAAGAATTGAAGACATTGGGCCGTATGCATCCAGCTGGAATAAAGGCTTATGAACTCAGAGAAGAAAAACGCAGCGGTATCTACTCTTTTGAAAGTGAGCCAAAGGAATTCAGTGGCATTTATCTTGAAACATTTGTAGCAAATCCGAAAGCCTGGGAGTTCTTTCTTTCCATGCCCAAATCATATCGAACACCAGCCACGCATTTGGTACTATCTGCAAAGCAGGAAGCTACCAGAATGAAACGTCTTGAAGAGCTGATCAGGGCTTCTGAGATGGGTGAAAGAATTGATTCGTTGAAAAACAGGAGCTGGAAGAAATGATCAATTATCAATGATCAATAACCAATCGCATAAATGACAATATTCTCCAGAATCTTATTAATAATGGCCATAGCTGGGTGGCTGTTTTGTTTATTTATACATCTAAGCGCTTTTATTGATCCTGACCTGGCTTTTCAATTATCATTTGAAAATATTTACATGTTCAGCGCATTAATTATCATTGCGTTGACAGGTGTAACAGGCCTGAAAAAGTTCATGTCAGGCGCTGAATATTCCTTAATGGGTAAAGGCAAAATGATCCTACAGTCATTCTCACCCTGGTGGATCATTCCATTATGGATTTTGCATCTGGGTTATTTGGGTTTATTAGCCACTATAGTTGATAAAAATAATTACCTGGAACATATGGGTTTCAGCATATTCACAGAGAATTCGATCTTAAAAGGAATTCTGCCGGACTTTATGTTTAAAGAATTTCTTAACGACGAGTTGAAAATTTCAACAATATTTACGATGTTGCTATACCTGTTTCCGATATTCGCTTTATATCCGGTAAAACAAACTCAAAAAGAATTAATTAACTAAATAATAATAAGTTTGAACTGTTCAAAACTCTTTTTCAAGCAACCTCATATCGTCCATTAATCTCTGAACTTCAAGCAATACCGTCCCATTATAAATACCCCTGATATGCTGATGGGAATCTACCAGGATAAAATGCTCAGTATGTAGAAATTCAGTTGAATCAGTACTGAAACCCGGCTCTTTATCAGCGAAATAGGATTTGCGGGCAAGTTTATATATTTCATTTTTATTCCCTGTTACAAGATGCCACTGACCGGATGGAACGCCGTATTTTCCTGCATAATATTTTAGTCTCGGCACACTGTCAATATCTGGTGTTACGGAAAAAGACAGCAACCCTACCCTGCTCTCGTTTTTGAAACTATCGGAGATCATTTTGAAATGTTTTGTAAGCTTAGGGCAAATGGATGGGCAACTCGTAAAAAAGAAATCCGCTACATATATTTTCCCAGCATAGGTCTGGTTATTTATACGGTTTCCATCCTGATCCATAACTTTAAAGGGCGCTATAGTATGCAAAGTATCAATCTGCTTTGCATCTGTCAGCCACAGCGGCGTAAAATCAGGTGTATTATAATAAGGCAGTTTTTGAACCTCCTGATTCTTTATCCTCTTACAGGAAAAAGAAACAAGGCTAATGTACCCGATCAGTCCAAAGAGACTGGCAGCCTTTAACACCTGTAAGCCCATATTTTCTCCCGTTTTTAGATTCATAATTCACCATGACTGTCCCATCCCGTTTCCACATCCGTTCCATGCCCTTTTCCTGACCGTCTTTATAATTGAAATACTGGTATAGCTGTCCGTTGTCAAACCAGGTTTTCATATATCCTTCGTAATGATCATCAGCCATTTGTGCCTCAAAACGTTTGTGACCATCCGGATACCATTCTTGGTGTAATCCTGTTTTTTTTCCGTCGTAATACCAGCGCTCTTCTGCAGGTTTTCCGTTTTCAAACCATCTTTCATACCTGCCTTCTGGCTTTCCATTATAATATGATGCGTACAGGAGGGTATCTTTTTGATTCTCTAAAATGAATTGAATGCCTGAAAATGGTTTTTGATGGTATAATAAAATATTATTCTTCTGCACAAACCCGGAATCTTTTGCCTCAATTTTTATATCCGGAACAGCATAAAAATTATGATTACCGCAAGCGCTCCCTAGTCCTGCAGCAACCATAAACAATATGAAAATGTGATAATGTGATAATATGCTAATTATCTTCATTGACTTTCATTTTCAAATCTCCAAATTTTCAAATTTTCAAATAGTTTCACTTATTGACTCACCGTTCCCGCTGTACCATAAAATCCATCGCCATTCAGATACGGCGCATCAGCAGTGATATGATAGTGGTAAATACCGTTTGGATAATCTGCAGTGGCTCCAAAATGCCCGTGATAGGCATCCAGGTCACTGGAAGATAATGTTTTACCGTTTTCCTGTGGGCCATATACAGGGAACCCGTCAAGCAAAACACCCAGAAAAGCATCTTCCCCTTTGTTTTGAGTGAGCCAAAGAGGTTCTACATGATAATGATACATTCCCTGTTGTTGCGGATGACCGTCATACTGGTCGAAACTGTTTTTCTCAGGACCTAAAGCTGCGCCACCTGCAGCATATTGATTGAAAAAAGGCACACCATTCAAAGATATACCTATCGGTCCCATCGGAGTAGAGCTATGGGCAGAATTCAAATCAGGGTTCGCAGGGATTCTGAAAGTAATATTTTGCTGCTCAATCGTGTTGGGTGCCGCTGAAAAACTGCTATTGGTTCCATTATACGCTTCATATAGCGTACTTGCCCATTGTGTCCCCTTATAATAAACACTCTTATGGTCCGGCAGATCAATAGTAGTGATCACAATAAAATCACCATCTCGTGTGATGCTTTTGGCACCGTAAATCTTTTTGTATATGGCCGGTATGCTATCAGCACTTGTTGAGTTATTGGTACTCGGGGTTGTAGTTTCATTTTTTTTGCAGGACATGAAGGCGATCATACCCGCCATAGCTGCAATAATTCCGGTTTTCATTTTCATAATCGTCTGTTTTTAGTGAGTTATAAAAGTATAGACGATATTGATTTTGAAATCCTTCGTCAATTGTCTCGAAAATTTATCTGTCATGTGGAGGACCGTCCGGTTGATGCATGAGTTGATGGCTGAGTTCCTGGATCAGATCATCAAAAAGAGGCTTTTGGTCAGGACGAAGGATACCACGAAGCTTTTGAAAATGCTCGAAAGTAACTGTCTCTTTTTTACTTTCATTCTCTTTTATTTTCAACATGAGTGTGTTTTTCGATGCCGTATCAACCGGTTCAGATTTCAGCAAATCAAACAAATGCCTATGCAGGTTGGCTGATTGCTCATCAATCTGAACGATCTGTTCATGATGCTCATGTTTCAAAACGTCAAATTTTGCCTGCTGACCCGGATCCAGTTTAAGCCTTTCAATGATCATTTTATCAGGCGGTCCCGGATGATGGGGATGGTTGAACCATAAAAATGCAATAATGCCCAGGTTAATAAGTAAAAGTAATAAGATCAGAACTTTGTAAAAGCTTTCCTTTTTCATAAGGCATCAATTATATTATTGTCATTACTCAAGCCATAGTAAGAAGTCAGCTGCTCTATATCTGAATGTTGTAGCTTCTGAATCTGGCGCGATAAAAGGAGAACATTCAGGGATATTAACAGAAAAACAATAACGGCTGCAATAGAAACGGTACGTATAGGAACGGTTCTCGCTGTGAGCCCAATAACAGGGTTCCCATTCAATTGCCTTTCGATTTTACTATAAACCGATGTAGGAGCATCCGGACGTTCCATCCCTTCCAGGCTGTTCATTACCGCCCCGATCCATTTTTCCATGTTTTGATCCTTTGTATCCATTTTGCAATCTATTAGACGTTATATATTTGATTTTCCTTCGGTATTGTCATAATAATTTCCCAAAAGTTTACGAAGATTCTGTTTCGCCCGCTGCAATAATGATTCCACAGCTTTTTCACCAATATTCATAATGGCCGCTATTTCCTTTTGTGGCAAACCTTCTACCTGTTTCAGTATAAAGGCCGTTTGCTGGTTTTCAGGCAGTTTATCCATCGCTTTAAAAAGAATCGAGGCCATTTCTTTGTTTTCCATGAGTACACCCGGATGATCAAAATCTGGTTGATCAAACCGGAGCTGCCCGGTTTCGGGATTGAACAGATCTGTTAAAAATGCAAATCTTTTCTTTCGCTTACGATGCCTGAGCCTGTCAAGGCATTTGTTTATGGCAATCCTGTAAATCCATGTTGAAATCGATGCATCACTACGGAAATTTGCAGCGGCTGAGAAAACTTCCATAAATATATCCTGAACGGCTTCTTCAGCTTCTTCATTGTTTTTCAGGTAAGAAAGGCAGGTATTGTAAACACGGGATTGAAAAAGGGCATAAAAACGCTGAAAGGCATCCCTGTTACCTTTTGCGATTTCTAATATCAGCGCCTCATTTTCTGCCATTTTGTTTATCAATCTCTCATGTAACTATAAGTCTTTTTTAACCAAAATTCCAGCATTAAAGAAGTTATCCATTTTTAAACCGCAAAGAACGCAAGGGCTTCGCAGAGGTAGCAAAGATTAACTTTTATATTATTTTGCACCTTAGCGTACTTTGGGACACCTTTATTTTCTTTGCGGTTTAATTTTAATTTGTCTCTGGTTTTTTGATGCATAAAATATTCATCCGGCACCTTGGGACTTCTTACGGCGCCAAAAATAGAATAAGTTTTACGAACAATGCCATTTCGGGATTCAAAGCGATAGAATTACCTTTGAAGCATCATGATCCCAAATATCTTTTGTATTGATACTTCCCTGGAAGTATGTTCTGTAGCTGTCGGCGAATTTTATGCGGAAGAAACCGGGCATAATATCCATTCTTCGAGGCTCAATATGGTTATTGATAAGCTCATGAAATCAGCCGGATTAAATCTTGATGAAATTGATGCCATTTGTGTTGACAAAGGGCCTGGGTCTTATACGGGACTACGAATTGGGGTATCAACAGCCAAAGGATTGTGTTATGCCCTTGATAAGCCTTTGATCAGCACCAACACCCTGCAAACAATGGCCTATTATTATAAAACTCTTTCAAGTTTAGATAAAGATCAGCTTTTATGCCCAATGATTGATGCACGCCGACTGGAAGTTTATTATGCCTTGTTCGACAATGACTTAAAATTTTTCAGGGAAACCCAGACGGGTATTATTGATGAAAGTTTTTTAGAGGACATTCTATCCGAAAAACAATTATTGTTTTTGGGTAATGGCGCTTCAAAATGCAAACCATTTTTATCCTCGCATCCGAATGCCATTTTCCCCGATCTGGAAATATATCCATCTGCAAAAGCGATGATGTCCTTGGCAATTCAAAAATATGAACAAAAAGATTTTGAAGATATCTTTAGCTTTGAACCGTTTTACCTGAAAGACTTTTATTTTGCAACACCGTTGAAGAAGGAGTAAGAAGTGAGAGGTGAGAAGTAAGAAGTAAAACGTTACACCGAATCATAATAACCAAATTTCAAATTTCAAATCACAAATCACCAATCACAAATCACAAATTACAATACTTATGCCTCGTCCCCTGAATCTCGCTGAATTTGAAAACGAAACCGAAATTGGGGCATTCACCCTCGATTTCAGGCCGGGAGACCAGTTTATAGATGCATTTATTCCTGGTTCTATTTATCTGTGCCAGGCATTTGTAGCTTCGGGTTTGCTACTGGAGATCGTTGCCCACGTAGAAACTGTCATTGCTGTCACTCCTAAAACAAGGGAAGAATCAGCCATGAAATCTCTTGAAAAACTCGGATATGAAAATGTGGATGGCTGGCTGAAAGGCGGTTTTGAAACCTGGAAAGAGAGCGGGAATAAAATTGACCTCATCATATCTATTGAAGCCGATGAATTGCTGATGGATATGAAATTTGATGATCCACAGGTGATTGATATAAGACCAACCGAAGCATTTGAAATAGGCCATCTTGAAAATGCCGAAAACATTCCGATGGAAAACATTCTTTATAACCTGGAAGAACTTCCGAGGGACCAAATATTTTATCTTTATTGTGATGACGGTGAATTGTCTATATCGGTGATATCCTGCCTTAAAAGCCAGGGATTCCATAATTTTTATCATGTTACCGGCGGATACCAGGCGCTGCGGAAATTAATCTAATGATTCAACCTGCTTATATTCATGACTTGCTGGCCTTTGCGCTGGCTGCGTTATTCATCGTACTGGTTCCGGGGCCCAACATGACTTACCTGATAACCTGTGCGGCCAGCCAGGGTAAAAAGACCGCCATTTTTGCGTTACTGGGTAGCAATTCAGCTTTGATCATTTTAGGGGTCTTGACAGGCCTGGGATTAAATACGCTATTACAAGCCGTTCCCAATATCTATTACGCCTTGAAAATCATCGGGGCATTCTATTTCTTCTGGCTTGCCTTCAAAATGATCCGCAATGGTAAAAAGACAGAAAATGAAAAGATTAAAATAAACAGGATCAGTCCGCTGAGAGCTTATCAGACAGGTTTTCTTACTAATGTTCTAAATCCCAAAGCAGTAGTATTTTATATTGCTATTTTTCCGCAGTTTCTTATCCCTTCCTTAGGCCACCTGGCTTTACAGGGAACAGGCCTTGCATTGGTCCATGCCCTGGTCAGCTTTATAGTGAATTCAACCATCATTTTCTCGGTAAACCGCGTCGCTGTATTCTTTCATAAAAGCGAAAGAATCAAAACCATCAGCAGATGGGGAATCGCCACCATTTTCTCTGCTTTTGCAGTGAGGATATTGGTGAAGTGAGTATCTTGATATCGAATTTTATATTCACATTAGATGTAATGAGAAGTGAGAAGTGAAAGGTAAAAAGGAAGCGGGAAGCATTCCCTTAACTTACTTTCTCACAATATTTTCACAATATTGAAGTTAGTTATAAGGTTCAGGAACAAACAAATTTATGAAAAAACAATTATTGCTGCTTTTTTTATGGCTTTTCGTGGGGGTTGTTTCGGTTCACGCATCAGGAAAACCTATTGTCATTCAAGGTCATGTATCGGGTTCAAAGATGGATACCATTTTGCTGCGGTCCCCTGTTGGCATTGTAAATTTTGTTGACTATAACCCTACTGTGCAAACCGTTGGGAAAGCATATCCCGATACCGGCGGAAATTTCAGGATTATGGTTGACGCAGATCTTGACGGTCAGTATTTTTCATTGATAATGGGTGAGATTTACCCCTTTAACTATGTATATTTATACCCGGGTGACAGTATTTTTGTTGAGGTCAATGATAAGGAGTCGGTCTATACCGGCGGCGCGGCTTCCGCCGCAGAATATGAGGACAGCTGTCATGAAAGAAGATATGTAATGGATTTCCAGGCTTTCAAGCGGAAACCTGATGATTTTTACCAATATATTGATAGCGCAGCCGAAAACCAAAACCATTTTATAGAAAGATTTGCCAAAAAAAATAACTGGGGCCTAAAACGCAAAGAACAAGCTCTGGCAGATGCATATTATTTCTGGAAAGCTGACAAGTATAATTATATCACCGTGCATGGATATGCACTCAGGACCAATGAAACGGTGAAAGTGGACCCTGCCTGGTTTAATTTTCTGTCACCCAAAGATCTGAATTGTGCAACCTGCCTCGGGCTGTCAAATTACTATTCCATTTTACGAAACCTGCCGAGCGTTATTTCAAGCGAAAGATTCTCGCAGCTTACAGTTGAACAAAGAAAAGAATACCTTGACCGCCAAACCCTCTGGCACATGAAATCCGAAATCAGGATAATTGACAGCCTGTTTTCTGGTGTAAATAAGGAAATAGCTATCGGTATGTACTTAGAGGGCGCTTTTTATTCCATAGAGCGGTATAAGAAAGATATCAAAACCTTTGCGCTGCATCAGATGGATTCGCTCATCGCCACCATGAAACCAGATACATACCATACGGGCCTTTATGCCAGGCTCATGGAAAAGCGCTCCAGGATCATTGACCGTACCAATAGGCCTGCCTACGCTTTCAACCTGCCAGATACCGCAGGCAAAATACACTCTCTCAATGATTTCAAAGGCAAGGTTGTATTGCTCGATTTCTGGGAAGTGGGCTGTGTGCCCTGTATCCATGCCGTGCCCTATGCAGATAAGATACAGGACTCTCTGAAAGGAACCGATTTTAAGATGGTTTCGGTATGCTGCCACAGCGATGATAAATACTGGAAGATTTTTATAAATAAATTCAATTGGCAAGGGTTGCAGTTGTCGAGCCATGATAAAAGCGAAGAACAATACGGGGTCTCCGGCTATCCTCACTATGTACTGGTAGATAAAAAGGGTATTATCCGCGACCCGGATGCCTCTCTGGAAAGCGATGCCCTGAAAATAGAAATTTCGGAATTGCTGAAAAAGTAAGTGGCGGCAGTGGTTTGAGCCATCTCTGGTTATTCAAGAGTTTCCCACCCCCTACCCCCGCCAGCGAGGGACAGCTTTAACTTGCTTTATCAGGTAATTTGATATTAATATTTCATATCATCTTTTTGATGGACAAAGAGATATTGCACAAAAATTTAAAAAATGGTGGTTAATAGCTGTCCCTCCCGAGTACTCGGGACAGGGGTTGGTGCTTTCACCAACAAATCCCCATTCCTACGTCTTTTGCTTTTTCTTCTTAGCAGCGGGGAACAGCACGTTGTTCAGGATCAACCTGTAGCCTGGACTGTTGGGGTGCAGGCTGAGATCAGTAGGCGGATTGTTTACAAAATGCTGGTAGTCTTCCGGGTCGTGGCCGCCATAAAAAGTCCACATGCCTTTGCCGAACTCACCATGTATGTACCTGTCTTCATTTAGTGCCTTGTTCTGTCCCATCACGGTGACGGTAGGCTTTACATACTGGGCACGGAAAGCGGTAGTCTGTCCCATAAATCCTTTCACGATGCGCACATGGTCCTGGGTAAGCATGGTGGGTACAGGGTCCCATTTCGCTGAAAACTCAAACAATGTAAAATAATCGCTGGATTGCGGAATGGTGCGTGGCTCTGGTACATCAATATTCGACTTCACATAACTGTACGGATTTTCATCCACGCTGAAATTCTGAAAAGCAAATGTCTTTGTAAAATCAAGTTTTTTATTGGCATTCGGGTCTGCCGGGTCGCCGTCAAAAGGCTCAGCACAAATATCAATACCATCTGCTGCCAAGGCAATATCATAAGAATCAGGTGCAGAACACATGGCAAACATATAACCGCCTCCAGCAACAAAATCACGAATCTTTTTGGCTACAGCCAGTTTAAGTTGCGATACTTTCTGGTATCCCCATCTCGATGCAGTGGCTTCATCTGCTTTTACGGCAGTCTGATACCATTCAAAATTCTGGTACTGACTCCAGAATTTCCCGAACTGTCCGGTAAAGTCCTCGTGGTGCAGGTGCAGCCAGTCGTACTCAGGTAATTTATTCTGCAGCAGATCATCATCATATACTACTGTATAGGGTATTTCAGCATATTTCAATACAAGGGTCACCGCATCATCCCATGGCTGAAACAAAGGTTTACCACCTACCATAGGAGAATACACAGCAATCTTAGGTACTTTTTCCAGTTTGATTACATCCTGGTTCGTAGAAGGATTTTCAATCTGGTCTTTGATATTATTATACTGGGCATCCGGCATGATCTCGTAAGAAACCCCACGGATATTGCATTCGGCTTCAATGGTAGAAGTCCAGGGAATACCAAAACTCCCGCCACGGTAGTTGAGCAGCCAATCTGCCGTACCGCCCTTAGATAAAACCCAATAAGTTATCCCGTAGGCTTTCAGGTGGTTTTTCTGCTGGTCATCCATAGGTATCAATACCTCAACGGCAAATACTTTGCAGCTGAGAGCCAGGAGTGCCACGAACAAAAGCAGAAATTTTCTCATTGTCAAATACTATTAACGCGGGATTTAGAAAATATACACAATTGAAACAAAAATTGTTCCACTTATATCTTTCTCAACAGATTATCCATGTTCAATTCTTCGGCCATGATGGCTTTAAGCTGGCTGGTATGAATCCGCACCTGCTCCATACTGTCACGATACCGAAGGGTTACGGTTTCATCTTCAAGGGTTTGATGGTCTATGGTAATGCAATAAGGTGTACCAATGGCATCCTGTCTCCTGTATCTCTTGCCAATGGCATCTTTCTCATCATACTGGCACATGTGGCTGTATTTAAGATCTTCAAATATGGCTCTTGCTTTTTCGGCAAGGCCGTCTTTTTTCATCAAAGGCAATATGGCTACTTTTATGGGAGCCAGAACTGGCGGTATCTTCATTACAACGCGCACACTGTTGTCTTCCAGGGTTTCTTCGGTATAAGCATTGCACAGGATCAATAAAAACATCCTGTCGGCACCAATCGATGTTTCCACAACGAATGGTATATAGTTCTGATTCAATTCAGGATCAAAATACTGGAGTTTTTTGCCTGAAAATTCCTGGTGACGTTTCAGGTCGAAATCAGTCCTGGAATGCACCCCTTCTACTTCTTTAAATCCGAATGGAAATTCATATTCAATATCCAGCGCGGCATTGGCATAGTGCGCCAGCTTGGCATGGTCATGAAATTTATATTTTTCAGGAGCAATGCCCAGTGACAAATGCCATCTCAACCTCTTTTCCTTCCAGTATTCATACCATTGCAGTTCATCGCCCGGACGGACAAAAAACTGCATTTCCATTTGTTCAAACTCACGCATCCTGAAGATAAACTGGCGCGCAACGATCTCATTCCGGAAGGCCTTTCCAATCTGAGCGATACCAAAAGGTATTTTCTGGCGACTGGTTTTCTGAACGTTCAAAAAATTGACAAATATACCCTGGGCTGTTTCCGGACGCAGATATACTTCCCCTGCATTTTCAGCCACTGACCCCATTTGGGTAGAAAACATCAGGTTGAATTGCCTGACATCGGTCCAGTTTTTAGATCCGGTTTCATCTGCGATCTCATTTTCTTCAATAAGGGTTTTTAGCCCCGGAAGATCGTTATTTGCCAGGCATGCCTCCATTTGCAATTGCAACTGTGTGGCTTTATCGGTTTTGCCTTTGCGTTCGTACTGTAATATCTTATCTTCAATCAGGACATCCGCCCTGTATCTTTTTTTGGAATCCTTGTTATCTATCAAAGGATCACTGAAACTGTCCACGTGACCGGAAGCCTGCCATATTTTGGGATGCATAAAAATCGCTGAATCCAGTCCCACGATATTTTCATGAAGCTGTACCATAGATTTCCACCAGTATTCTTTAATATTTTTTTTGAGTTCAACCCCATTCTGACCATAGTCGTATATTGCTCCCAAGCCCTCATATATTTCACTGGAAGGAAATACATAGCCATATTCTTTGGCATGAGAAATAACGCGCTTGAACAGTTCTTCGCCTGATAATGTATTTTTTTGCTGATTTGCCATGGTGCGAAATTAGGCAAAGGTGAGAAGTGAGAAGTAAGAAGTGAGAAGAAAATGGTGAATTTATAAATTGGCATTTGAGAAAATATTACGATTAACATCATATTAACAATTCTATTTAGATATTAATAATACTTTTGCAGCCAATACAATCAAGTTAAAAGATGAAAAAACGCGCAGCAACATTTTTAATCATACTCTTCTCGGCACATTTTATATATGCAGGCCCCCCCTCTACTTCAGCATTTGCTGATGAAGGTATGTGGTTGCCCCTTTATCTGAAAAAAATGAATGAAAAAGCGATGAAGGCTGATGGTGCCCGTTTTTCAGCAGATGATGTATATGACATTAACCATACCAGTTTTAAAGATGCTGTCGTAAGACTCAATGGCGGTATGTGTACTGCTGAACTGGTAAGCGCTGAAGGATTGATGCTTACCAACCACCACTGTGGTTATGAGAAGATTGCAGAACACAGCGATGTGACCCATGATTATTTGAAAGATGGTTTCTGGGCCATGAAAAAGTCAGATGAACTTCCCAACCCGGGATTTACAGCTGAAATCCTTCAATACATGGAAGACGAAACGGATTTTATCAATAATGCCGTTAAAAACATTAGTTCCGATGATGCTAAAGAAGCCCGTATCAAGGCCATTAAAGACTCGATTGGCAATGCCGCTTCAAAAGATGGGAAATTTAAGGCCCGCGTAGAAAACTTTTTTGCAGGGAACCAGTATTTCCTCGTTGTTTACCAGGAATTTCAGGATGTAAGGCTGGTAGGCGCTCCACCTTCATCTATCGGGAAATTCGGTGGCGATGTAGACAACTGGATGTGGCCGCGTCACACAGGGGATTTCAGCGTGTTCAGGATATATGTCGGGCCTGATGGCAACCCGGTACCATACAGTAAAGATAACGTACCTTATAAACCCAAATACTATTTTCCGATTTCATTGAAAGGAGAGAAAAAAGGTGATTTTGCCATGGTGATGGGATATCCCGGCCATACCAACCGCTATGCTACTGCTTCTGATTTGGCATATAGCCGCGATGTTGAAAACCCGACAATTATTGATGCTTTTGAAACGAAATTGGCTGTGATGAAAAAAGCTATGGATGCCGATGAAGCTATAAAAATAAAACTTGCTGAAGACTATGCATCAACAAGCAATACTTATAAATATTATGTGGGCCAGGAACTGCTACTAAAACATGGCGCAGGTTTCTCAGCTAAAACAGAAGAAGAAAAAGGATTTACCGATTGGGTAAACAGCGATGCAGACCGCAAAAAGAAATATGGGAATGTTTTATCTGGCATTAAAGATGCCAATGACAAGCTGGCTACCATAGAACCTGCATTCAGCTATTTCAATTATGGTTTTGCAAGTTCTCCTTTATTCGGATACTACAGAACATATAGCCCATTCTTTAAATATACCCGCGAAGGGGCTGCAAAACCGGGCAAAGGAGATCTCGACACCGCTGCAAAAATGATCACTGATAAAGTAAATGCTTATTTCGCAGGTGGAACCGGTGAAATTGATAAAAAAGCTTTTGCAGCCGCTTTACTCGATATGTACAATATGATTCCAGCGGCAAGCAGACCAGACGAACTCACAAAAATTGTTTCAGAAGATAAAAAGGCCGCAACTCCCGAAATAGCTGTAAATGATTTTGTTGACAAACTTTATAAAAAATCAATGCTGCTGGATAAGGACAAAGCCAGTTCATTTCTTAAACACCCCAATCTCAAGAAACTAAAAAATGACCCCTTCTATGCTTTTGAAAGAAGCATGTTGAATTACTATATTAAAAATCTTTTGCCCACTTATTATTCTGTGGAACAAGGCATAGCTGATAACCGTAAATTGTACCTGGCCGGACTGATGGAATGGAAGAAAGACAAAAATTTCTATCCGAATGCGAATTCTACCTTCAGGGTCACTTATGGTAATGTATTGCCATATATCCCACGTGATGGTGTTACGTATAAATATTATACCACCTATGAGGGTATCGTTGAAAAGAGCAACCCAAAAGACCCGGAATTCATTGTACCACAAAGGGAACTGGATCTTTTTGCCAAAAAAGATTTCGGCAGGTACGCACAGGATGATACTTTAAGAATTGATTTCCTGGCCAATACGGATATTACAGGCGGCAATTCAGGTAGCCCTGTTGTTGATGGTAACGGCAACCTGATCGGACTGGCGTTTGACGGCGACTGGGAATCCATGATTGGTGACCTGGTATTCAATCCTGCAACCAACAGAACCATTTGCGTAGATATACGCTATGTTCTCTGGGTGATGGATAAATATGCCGGCGCTACCAACCTGATCAATGAGATGAAGATTGTGGAGAAATAATCAATTTGAAAATTTGGAAATGAGGCAATTTGAAAATGAATTTCATTGCCTCATTGTCTTATTGGCTCATTTTCAAATAGTTTTTCAATTTCATTTAGTAACCAGATGGCGTTGACAACGTTTTTGGTTTCGATCACCGTTTGCTTCAAGGCTTTGATTTTATTATTGTTGTGCCTGCGCTCATAAGGCAGCATGATTTTATACACAAAGGCTTTCCGGGCAAATTTCAGCAGGTTGCTATATGTATCAAAAGTATCGGTTGAAATAAGTTTGTTCCTGCTGAGATAGGCTTTGAATGTGGTAATTAATGCAAAAAAAGACTCTTCCTCATCCAGTTCAAAATAGATTTTGAGCAGCATGGACTTAGAATCCAGGTTATAGTAAACGTCCTTAAAATCAACAGATTGCAATAAGCGGGTTGCTTTTTTATATTCCCTGGTTTCGTAATAATAGTTGGCCAGGTTATACGTATAGGCGTTTTCACGAACTTCTCCGGGCAATTCCGGTTTCAGCTCATTAATGATCTTATAGGTCCACTCATGATCTCCCAAACGCAAAGCAATAGAAACCATGTTTTTCAAATCCCACTGCAGGTTTTTGTTATTTGCCTTCATAAGCCCTATCTCATGCATATATTTATATATATCAAGCAATTCATTGTAAAACTTTGACACACCGCTGTTTACTTTCCTTATACAATAGTTTTGAAGGTATCCGTATAGAGACCGTTGTTCGTCCTGTTCAAAAAGTTGAATATGCTTAGTAACGTCATCTTTCAAAACATTAAAATGCTCCATATTATTGGGGTCCTTGAGCATAACCAGAATACGGTAATAAATTGAAATGGAAGGTATTACGGTATACTTTTCAAAATTTAATTTTACGATTTCCAATAACTCATCCAGCATGTTAAATTCATAATCTATGGCCAGAATGCGTTTCCGGTTCATCATTTCACAACTGTCCCTGAGTTTGGCAGATAAATAAAAGATATCCAGCTGATCCACTTTTTTCTGAAGGCTTTCATCCCCTTGTATTCTCGCCTGATCAAGGAAAATTTTATCAGCCTCCGCCTGGTACTGGAATTCTTCATAATAATAATTGCTGTCACGATATGGCTTTTGACTGCTCATTTCCAGAATATCTTTTTGGACAACAGAATACAACTCTTCCAGTTGATTGACTCTGATATAATTGAGGAGGTTAAGTTTTTGATTCCATTGCTGTTCTGTATATTGTTCTTCGCTCAGAAACGTCTCCATTAATCGCAGAGATTTATACATCAGATCAGGAATTCTGCGCTCTTCGAAAATTTTACCCGGGTAAAGTTTTGAATAGATCTCTTCTTTCGAAACATTGAATTTTCCCGGACAAATCAATTTTACAAAGCCTGTAATCTCCTCATTTTTATTAAAATATGGCGATTGCAAAAAGTCAAGAAACCTTAATTGCTGCTGCTTATTCAGCTTTTGAAGCGTTTTATAAAATTTGCTCTGTTCCATAAAACAAATATAACAATTTTGTGTAATTTTTCAAAATATCATACTTTTTGTAACTTTCATATTATTCATTTTCAATATTTTAATCTTTTTAATCTTTTAATTTTTTAATAATGTATTTGTAAACATGAAAATAATGTGTTTTTTCTTCGCTTTCACATTGCAAATCTTTGTATCATGAATTAATCTAAATGAAAACAACTAACTTTTCACTCAATATGAAAGCACAAATCAACCCCACCCGGGCTCGCAGGTTTCAATTAAATCTAGCAGCCATCCTGCTTTTAATTATTCTCTTTAATGGCTTCAAAACCCATGGCCAAAAAGTCAAAAACTTTGCCGCCAATCAGCCCTTCCTTTTTGAAGAAAACAAAGGACAGCTAATGGATGAATCCGGGAATACACTTTCAGACATTAAATACTATGGAAAACAGGGAGATGTATACGTATACTGCAAACCCGGCATGTTGAGTTTTGTTTTCACAAAGATTGAAAAGCAAGCAAATGATGTTTCCGAGGCAACAGGTATGGAAACGGGATCCCCCTTTGGAAAGCATGTCCCGACTTATTCGGGAGGGGCAGGGGGATTTAAGCGCTCTTCCCACGCCGCACTCCACGCTTCTGTTTCCACTTCACGAATGGACCTCGTTCTCCTTGGCTCCAATCCCACCCCGTTAATCTCCGCCACAGACCAACAGGAATATTATGAAAATTTCTATATCAGTGGGGATGCCAATCGCGAAATCACGAATGTACACACCTATAAAAAAGTTATTTATAAAAACATATATCCGAATATCGACATGCTGCTCAATATTGCCAATAAAGGCATGGAATATTCCTTTTTGGTACACCCAGGCGGAAAGGTGAATAATATAAAATTGAGATGGGATGGAGCTGAGAAAGAAGAAGCTCTAAAAAATGGCGGTATCAAATATGCCAATATTTCGGGAAGCATGGAAGAGAGTGCACCGAAGAGTTTTGTGGATGGGAAAACAATTCAGAGCAGGTTTTTTAAGGACGGAACTCAGTTCAGTTTTAGAGTAGAAAATTATGATAAGAAAAAAGATTTATTAATTGATCCAACATTAGAATGGGCGACGTATTATGGGGGGAGTAATATTGATGGATCAAATTGCGTATCAGTTGATAAATTAGGGAATATTGCCATTTGTGGTACTACGGTATCAACATCCGGTATTGCTACTACTGGATCATTTCAGTCAACATATTTATATTATTCAGGAGGGTCTGCATATGACGCATTTATTGCCACATTCAGTAACGATGGAAAAAGGCGCTGGGCAACATATTATGGATCCTATTTTTCGACTTATGGTCTAATGGGACTAGCATTTGACGGATCCGGAAATGTATATCTTGGAGGAAGTACCGATCAACAAAGCAATATTGCAACTTCTGGCGCTTACCAAACAACAACAAATTATCAGGATGCGTATCTGGTTAAGTTTGATACTAGTGGTTACAGGCTGTGGGGAACATATTTCGGCGGAAATTATATTACAAATCTTACAGGAGTTGCTACGGATTCCTCAAATAATGTGTATATAACCGGATTAACCAGAAGTACTACTAATATAGCTACAAATGGGGCCTATCAAACTTCCATGGCAGGAGGGACAAGTTATGGTGATGCTTTTTTGGCAAAATTCAGCTCAAGCGGTTCAATAATCTGGTCGACCTATTTTGGCGGTTCCAGCGATGACCTGCCATTTTCAGTGTCAGTTGACAGACTTCAGAATATTTATATAACAGGTCAAACTTCCAGTACAAATGGTATTGCTACATCGGGGGCTTATAGAACTTATTACAATGGAGGTAATCAATGCGATGGCTTTTTAACAAAATTTAATACAAATGGAGGATTGACCTGGTCTACTTATTTTGGTGGACTCGGCTCTGAAGGGGCCGGATTTAAAACTGCAATTGATCGCATTGGCAATATTTATTTAACAGGAATTGCAACAAATTCAGGTTTAGCTACTAGCGGCGCTTTCAAAACTAATTTCAGCGGCAATGGTGAAGGATTTTTAGCAAAATTTAATACTTCAGGTTACCCCAAATGGGTAACCTATTATGATGGAGGGATTGAAGGCGTGGTAGTAGATGACACAGGAAACATCTTTATAACAGGCGGAACCCAGAGCACAACCGGAATGACTACGAAATATGCATATCAATCCACACCAACCAACTTATATCTTGCGCAATTTGACAGCTCGGGCTCGCGACTTTGGGGAACTTATTATGGTTGGGTTGGCACTCCAAATTATGATGAAGTTTTTGGAATTGCCTGTGACAAATGGAACCATATTTATATTACTGGATTTACAACCAATTCATCAGGGATTTCAACTAAGTATAGTTATCAGCCGTCATATGGAGGGGGCGAGGATGCATTCTTAGCCAGATTCAAGCTTTGGGCTCATAATGATGCTGGGATAGATTCAATTCAAATCCCAAATGTTAACTGTGCTGATAGCTATCAGGTAAAAGTAGTATTAAAAAATTACGGATTAAATCCCCTGAAAAAGGTTAACATTCGATTGGATATTAATAGCGATTCATCAAAAACATACCCATGGACCGGAAATTTGCAAATGGATAGTTCCGCTTTTGTCAACATGGGATATTTCAATTTTAAACCAGGTAAAGATTCAGTTCGTGTATGGACATCAATGCCCAATGGAGTTATTGATTCTATTCCACAAAATGATTCTGCGATGGTTATTGCTACTGTTAATTCTTTACCGAATGCTTACACCAGAGGCAATCTTACAATTTGTCAGGGGCCAGACAGTATTCCCATAGGAACAACATCAATTACCGGCCATACTTATTTGTGGACTTCCAAACCTTCGGGCTTTACCTCAAATATTGATGATCCATTTGTTAAACCAACAAAAACAACTACATATTACTTAACAGAAACGATTACTGCGACGGGATGTTCTGCTACAGATTCCTCAGTAATATCCGTTAATCCTATACCAACTGCAAATGCTGGAAAAAGCCGATCAATTTGCTATGGTTATGTTGATACCCTTGGCTCATCCGATGTACCGGGTGATACTTACGCATGGTTCGAATATAATAAAGGGAATATATCTTCTTTAAGCAATCCTATAGTTAAACCAACTAAGACAACGAGGTATTACTTATTTGTAACTAATACCTATTCATGTGCTGATTCAGACTCAGTGACAATTACTGTCAACCCATTACCAACAGCAAATGCCGGTAAAGACACTTTGATATGTGCAGGAGATTCAGTTCAGTTAGGCGCCGAAAGTATAACAGGAGATAGTTATTCCTGGTCGGTGGGTCCGGATTCCGAATATAGCTCAACTCTTTCAAATCCTGTTGTTTATCCATTAAAACCCACAACCTATTATCTCAGCGTAACAAATGTAAATACGGGCTGTAAAGGAAAAGCGACCGTTTCAGTGAAAGTTAACCCGATACCTTATGCAGATATTTATACTACTGATAGTGTTTTTTGCCTGTCAGATTCACTTACAGTTTATGACTCTGATACACAGTCAGTTTCTCATAAGTGGTACTTTGGAGATGGTGTTTCTGACACTGGTAAATATCCGGCAAAGCATCATTACAAATCAGGAGGTGTATACCATATCTGGCTAAAAGTCACAAATACAACAGGTTGTTCTGATTCATCAGAAAAGACTATCTATGTTGATGGCTCCTGCGTCTGGCCAGGTGATGCCAACTACGATAAAGTGGATAACATCTATGATCTCCTTGCTATAGGTATTGCCTACAACGATACAGGAAGCAAAAGAACTGATACGACTACCCAATGGTATGCACATCCCTGCGTAGACTGGACTAAAAGTTTTAAATCGGGGGCAAACCACAAACATGCAGACTGCAACGGTGATGGAAAAGTAGACAGCCTGGACATGGCTGCCATTGTTAGGAATTACAGCAAATCACATTCAAAATCAGGTGGTTCCATCACCAGTGGCAACCCTAATGATCCAGAACTGTCTTTATCGATTTCAAAAGACAGTGTGGGCACTTCGGATACTATATCTATAGAGATGAATCTCGGTACAGCCTCAAAATCCCTTAGCAACATATACGGTATCGCCTTAACAGTCACTTATGATCCGGTAAATACAGGCCGTGCCAAAAGTTTTTCAGCTGATTTTTCAAATTGCTGGATGGGAACAGTTGGTAAAAACCTGGTCTATCTTATTCATAATGATTCGATAAATGGTGTTATGGATATTGGTATTACCAGGACAGATCATAAGAACATATCAGGTTATGGTGAAATTGGTAAACTCACGATCATTATGCCGGATAATGTAGGTGGCAAAAGATTAATCAGGAAAGAATTACGATTTGGTTTGGAGAATATCAAGGCTATTGATAATGTGGAAGATGATATATCATTGTATACAGTTGGGGATTCCGTATTATTTTATGGCTATTCGAGTGGGATAGCGCCTCTAACCAATACTGATAATAATATACGTCTCTATCCCAACCCTGCCCAGTCCACGCTGCACTTAGATGCTGGAAAAGAATTAATTTCTGAAATCGGTATATCAGATATGCTGGGCAGAAATGTAATGACACTCAAATACAACCAGGTAGGGCAAACAGATATGAATATCGGCCGCCTTATTCCGGGTACTTATTTTATATATATTCTTACAGATCATGGTTTTGCACGTTCGAGGTTTGTAAAAGAATAATTCCTTCCTCCTTTCTTTCATTCTTTCTTTTTAAAGGGAATGCCTCCCCCGGCATTCCCTTTTTTCTGCAATTGACCCAATTTATTGGGCATCTTCCATCAATTTATCCGTTTCTTTTAAAAGCCAGGCAAGATTGATTACATTTTTCGAACGGGTCAGTTTGTCATTCAATGTCCTGATTTTATGAGAACTATGCCTGCGTTGATAGGGAAGCATCGTCTTGAATACAAATGCTTTCCTGGCAAATTTTAAAAGATTGCTGTAAGCCAGATGGGTATCTGTTGAAATCAACCTGTTTCTGGTGAGAAAAACCTGAAAAGTATTGACAAGGGCAAAAAATGCTTCTTCTTCATCCTGCTCAAAGTATATTTTCAGTAGCATCGATTTGGAATCCAGGTTATAATACACGTCTTTAAAATCGACAGAATGAAGAAGAAGGGTCGCTTTTCTGAAATTTTTGGTTTCGTAATAATAATTGGCAAGATTATATGCGTATGCATTTTCAGACACCTCTTCGGGCAGCCTTGTTTTCAAAGTTTCGACAATGTCTAACGCCCTCTCGTATTTGCCAAGTCGCAAAGCCACCGAAACCATGTTCTTAAGTTCCCATTGCAGATTTTTATTATCAGGGTCCATAAGCCCGATAAGCAGCATATGCTCATAGATATCAAACAATTCACTATAAAATGCCGCAGCACCGCTGTTTACTTTTCGTATGCAGTAATTTTGAAGATAGCCGTACAGCGAACGTTGTTCGTCCTGGGGAAATAACCCGATGTTTTGCTGAAATTCTTCCTGCAGCTTTCTGAAATGCCCGGTATCTTCCGGTTCCCTGAGCATGAGCAGGATTCTGAAATATACTGAGATGGCAGGATAATCTTTATATCTCTCAAAATCAGCCTTAATGGCTTCAATAAGGTTATTGAGCAGGTGAAATTCATAGTCAATGCTAAGAATCCTTTTTCGGTTCATCATTTCACAACTGTCTCTCAGCTTTGCCGAGAGATAAAAAAGATCAAGCCTGTCCACTTTTTTCTGGAGGTTTTCATCTCCTTTGATCTGTGCCTGGTCGAGAAAAATTTTATAGGCCTCCGACTGGTACATGAATTCCTCATAAAAATAATTACTATCCCTGAACTGCTTTTTAGAACTTAACTCCTGTATCTCCCGCTGCACCACGCTGTTAAGATCTTCCAGTTCATTTACTCTTATGTAATTAAGCAGATTCAATTTGCGATCCCATGTTTGTGTAGCGTATTGTTCTTCAGTCAAAAATTCTTCGAGCAGCTTGAGTGATTTGTACAAAAGATCATGCAACCTTCTCGCATCAAATGGCTTACCGGGATATAAAAATTCATAGATTTTTTTTGGATCATGACTTGCTTTGCCTTGCCGGATCAATGCAACAAATTGCCGAACCTCCTCATTTTTATTAAAATATGGAGAATTTAGAAACTCGATATACCGCCTTTGACTGACTTTATCCAGTTTGTCATACGTTTTAATAAATTTACTCTGGTCCATATCCAAAGATATAAAATATTTGTAAACTAACTCACTAAATGTACAAAATATTTTTGTATTATATTTATTTTCAATGTTATAATATTTACATTCCCTTAAAAATAGTAAAATTTATAATTGTATATGCTATTAAATTGTGTTTTTATTTCGGATTCATAGTCCCAATCTTTGTATCATGAATTATTCTAAATGAAAACAACTAACTTTTCACTCAATATGAAAGCGCATATCAAAATCAACCCTGCCGACAGATTTCATTCAATTCTGAAGGTAGTCCTGTTTCTGATTCTTTTACTTAAAGGATTACAAACCGAGGCTCAATCCGTTAAAAACTTTGCTACTACCCAGCCCTTCTTATTCGAAGAAAACAAAGGACAGCTTAGGGATGAAAACGGGAATGCGCTTTCAGATATCAAATATTATGGAAAACAGGGAGGTGTATATATATACTGCAAACCTGGCATGCTGAGTTTCGTATTCACCAAGTCAGAAAAAGAGCCAAATGATATTTCAGAGGCAACTGGGATGCCTGTTTCAGACCTAGGGGTTCACAATCCTGAATCCATACACGGAAATCAGCGCTCTCCGCTCTCCGCTCTTCGCACTTCTATCACCGCCTCCCGTATGGACCTCGTTCTCCTCAACTCCAACCCCAATCCTTTAATCACCGCCTCAGACCAACAGGAATATTTTGAAAACTTCTATACCATCGGAGATGCAGATCATGGCATCACCAATGTACACACCTATAAAACCCTTATATACAAAAATATATACCCGAATATTGACATGCTGCTCAATGTTGCTGAAAAGGGAATGGAATATTCTTTTTTAGTACACCCCGGCGGAAATGTGAGCGATATTAAACTGAGATGGAATGGCGCAGAGAAAGAAGAAGCATTGAAAAATGGCGGAATAAAATATGCTAATATGTTGGGGAGCATGGAAGAAAGTGCACCAAAGAGTTTTGCGGATGGGAAAATGATACAAACAAGTATTTTCAAGGAAGCAAAACAATTCAGTTTTAAAGTAGGACGATATAATAAGGGAAAAAAACTATTAATTGACCCCACATTGGTCTGGGCTACGTATATCGGTGGACCCAATTCAAATGCTGGTGGAATAAAGTTAGATGCCGCAGGAAATTTATACATTGCAGGCACTACAACCCTCGACAACTATTTAACTACCTCTGGTGCATACCAAACATCTTATGGTGGGAATAATGATATTTTCCTTGCAAAGTTTAGCAACGACGGAAAGCGTCTATGGGCTAGTTATTATGGCGGTTCTGATCAGGATCTTGGTGCTGATTTGAATCTGGATATTCATGGAAATATTTATATTACTGGAAATACTAAAAGCAGTAATGGTATTGCTACTTCTGGCGCATTTAAAACTTCGTATCCCGGAGGATGGTACGATCCGTTTCTTGCAAAATTTAGCAATTCGGGCAATCTGATCTGGGCAACTTATTTTGGAGGCTCCAACTATGATGAATCTGCAAGCGTTGGAACCGACTCTTCTGGGAATGTATATATTGGAGGCTGGGCAAGCAGCACTAGTGGGATAGCAACATCTGGTGCACAGCAGACTTATCCTCAAGGAGGGGCAGACGCTTTTCTCGCAAAATTTAATAGTTCTGGCAGTTTAACATGGGCCACGTATTATGGAGGTTCTGGGCAGGATTATTTATATGGAATGAGCACAGATGCTAAAGGCAATTGTTATTTGACAGGCACCACAACTAGTAGTAGTGGAATTGCATTTTCGGGATTTCAAAGCAATTATTATGGCGATACTGATTTTAATGGTACTGTTACTTATGGTGGTGATGCCTTTCTGGCAAAATTTAATAGCTCTGGACGTCTCCAATGGGGAACATATTACGGTGGGAGCGGTGGCGATGATGCTTCAGGTGTGACGACTGACACTAAAGGAAACGTTTATATAACAGGCTCAACCACCAGTTTAGGCCGAATTGCAACTACAGGTGCTTTTCAAACTTCGCGAAGTGGGGATGCAGATGGTTTTCTAGTTAAATTTAACAGCTCCGGGTCACGAATTTGGGGAACATATTATGGAGGTAACTGGAATGCTAACTTAGGCGGAATATCTTTGGACTCAAAGGGTAATATTTATTGCACAGGATCAACAAATAGTGATAGTGGAATCGCGACAGTAGGAGCATATGAGACTTCAAATAAATCAGGTCACCAAGATATAATTCTTGCGAAATTCAACAATACCGGGAACCGCATCTGGGCGACTTATTTAGGAGGAAATGGTACTGATGATGCAGGTGAATCGGTAATCGATTCATCAGGTAATCTTTATTTTACAGGTTCTAGTCAAAGTACTGACTTAGCAACTTATAATGCATATCAATCCAATATTGAAACTTTTGGTAATTATTTCGGCATAATAGCAAAATTTACACTTAATACATATCAAAATGACGCAGGCATTTTGCCAACTCTTGATTCTGTTTCATTTTGTAAAACGCAAAATATATTTGTCCGCCTGAAAAATTTCGGCGGTAAAGACCTTGATTCAGTCAAAGTTGGTTTATCTATTAATCATAAATTTCAAACTAAATATAATTGGACGGGGAAATTGAAACCTGATAGTACAGTTATTGTTGATATCGGGAGTTTTTCATTCAATACCGGTCATGATACTGTAATTGCCTGGACTTTGAAACCCAATGGATTATTAGATTCACTTCAGGGTAATGATACAGCAATTATCAGTCTTACTCAGAAAGCAAATGCTGGCGGCAACTTTACAATTTGTAGTGGTGGTTCTATTAGAATAGGTTCAAATCCTATAAGCGGCCGTTCATATTCATGGACTTCAATTCCTGCCGGTTTTACGTCTACAATAAGTGATCCCTATGTAAACCCTCATAAGAATACAACTTATTATCTAATTGAGACGATTAATGCCACAGGATGTTCCGATACAGATTCATCGTCAGTTGTTTTATTACCGAATGCAAGAGCAAGTTTTTCCTACAAAACCGGATGTGTTGGAGAAACTACAATTTTTATAGATTCGAGCTCATTAGCAAAATCCTATTTTTGGTATTTTGGTGATCATTCTGGTTCCTCTGATTCAAGTATGCATCTTTTACATTTGTACAATGATACAGGAACTTATTCTGTTTTTTTGAAGGTGACTAATTCTGACGGTTGTTCTGATTCAATTTCAAAAAATATTACACCCAGACCAAAACCTAAAGCAGAATATTCTTTTAATAATGTTTGTCCGGGTGATAGTATATCTTTTGTAAATAAAAGCTCAAAATCAAATTCCTATTATTGGGATTTTGGAGACGGAACATCTTCAACCGATTCAACTCCACCAAAACACTTATATTCGAAATTGGGATCTTATGATGTAAGTTTGGTAGTTATTAATTCAGCTAATTGTGCGGATTCAATTTCAAAAACGGTTATGATTTCTCCCTGCGTCTGGCCGGGGGATGCCAACTATGATAAAGTTGATAATATCTATGACCTCCTTGCTATTGGAATCGCTTATAACGATACTGGCTTTAAAAGAACAGATACCACCACGCAATGGTATGCCCATCCCTGTATGGATTGGAGCAAAAATTTTAAATCGGGTGCAAACCACAAACATGCTGATTGTAACGGCGATGGAAAAGTGGATAGCCTTGATATGGCTGCCATCGTAAGGAATTACAGCAAATCACATTCAAAGTCTGGTGGTTCGATTACAAGCGGCAACCCAAATGATCCTGCTTTATCTTTATCGATTTCCAAAGACAGTGTTGGCACATCTGATACCATCACTGTACAAATGAATCTCGGGACGGCCACGAAAAGCATGAGCAATATTTATGGAATCTGCTATACTGTGACGTATGATCCGGTAAATGTCGGCCGTGCCAAAAGCTTTTCAGCAGATTTTTCAAATTGCTGGATGGGAACAGTCGGTAAAAACCTGGTCTATCTTGTTCATAACGATTCGGTAAATGGGGTTATGGATATCGGCATAACCAGGACAGATCATAAGAATGTATCGGGCTATGGCGAAATTGGTAAACTAACCATTATTACACCCGATAATGTGGGTGGCAAAAGGTTAATCAGGAAAGAACTACGCTTCGGCTTAGAGAATATCAAAGCCATTGATAATGTGGAAGATGATGTATCATTATATATAGTTGGGGATTCCGTATTATTTTATGGCTATTCAGCTGGTATAGCACCTCAAACTAATATTGATAATAATATACATCTCTATCCCAACCCTGCACAATCCACAATGCACATAGACGCAGGAAAGGAACTGATTTCTGAAATCGGGATATCAGATATCCTGGGTAGAAAAGTAATGACCCTGAAACATGATCAGGTCCGGCAAACAGATATGAACATCAGCAGCCTTATTCCGGGCACTTATTTTATATATATTCTTACAGATCATGGTTTTGCACGTTCGAGATTTGTGAAAGATTAATTCCGGTTTTTTACACATCAAGACAACAAATTTTTGGACATGAATTATCTAAACAAAACCATCTAACTTTTCACTCTTTATGAAAGTACAAATCAACCCCACCCTGGCACACAGGTTTCATTTAAATCTAATAGCCATTTTGTTATTAGCTGTTCTTTTTAATGCCTTCAATTCACAGGCGCAAAAGGTTAAAAACTTCAATACTTCTCAGCCATTCCTCTTTGAAGAGAACAAGGGACAACTGATGGATGAAAGCGGGAATGCGCTTAGTGATATTAAATATTATGGAAAGCAGGGAGGTGTATATGTGTATTGCAAGTCCGGCATGTTGAGTTTTGTTTTCACAAAGATTGAAAAGGGACAAGATGATGTTTCCGAGGCAACAGGTATGGAAACGGAATCCCCCTTTGGAAAGCATGTCCCGACTTATTCGGGAGGGGCAGGGGGATTTAAGCGCTCTTCGCTCTCCGCTCTTCACACTTCTATCACTGCCTCCCGCATGGACCTCGTTCTCCTTGGCTCCAACCCCACCCCTTCAATCACCGCCACTGACCAGCAGGAATACTATGAAAACTTCTACACCGGCGGAGATGCGAACCATGGCATCACCAATGTACACACCTATAAAACCCTTACCTATAAAAACATATACCCGAATATTGATATGAATCTGAATGTTGCCAAAAATGGTATTGAATATTCCTTTTTAGTCCATCCCGGAGGCAATGTAAGCGATATAAAATTGCGATGGAATGGGGCTGAGAAAGAAGAAGCACTGAAAAATGGAGGGATTAAATATGCCAATACGTTGGGAACATTGGAAGAGAGTGCGCCAAAGAGTTTTGTGGAAGGGAAATTGGTGAAAAGCATATCTGTTAAAAAAGGATTGGAATATAGTTTTGAGGTTGGAGGCTATGATAAAAGAAAAGATTTGGTTATAGATCCGAGTTTAGTTTGGGGGACCTATTTTGGAGGGTCAACTGAAGAACTAATATATGGAATTACAACTGATAACTTAAAAAATATATATATTATCGGTGAATCTACCAGCAAAACTGGAATTACAACCACTGGCGCATTTGAAACAAGTACTCCGAGTACTAATAATGGTGCAGTGCTTTTGGCAAAATTTAATGAGAACGGAACACCAGCATGGGTAACATACTATGCCGGCAACTCTCAAGATTGGGGTCTTGCAATAACTACTGATTATTTAGGGAACCTTTATTTTACGGGCTATACGTACAGTAGTTCTGGAATTGCAACTAATGGCACTTATCAAACTTCAACCGTAGGAAATGGGTACTCGGATGTGTTTATTGCAAAGTTTAGTACAGATGGAATTCGTAAGTGGGGCACATATTTTGGAGGGGCAGGAGACGAATTTGGATTTGATATAAAGATGGACGGACATTCTAATCTGTACGTTACAGGAAAAACCAATAGTAAATCTAACATTGCAACCAAAGGAGCATTTCAAACCAGTTTTTCAGGAAAGATTGACGCTTTTCTAGCGCGGTTCGATTCAAGCGGTAATTTGAATTGGGCGACATATTTTGGTGCTGATAGTACAATTGGTGAAAAAATAGTTTCAGACTTATCAGGAAATGTTTTTCTGTCAGGAGTAACGGATAGTAACAGTGTTATTGCAACAAAAGGCGCATATCAGACTTCATATGGTGGAGGTAGAAATGATGCATTCATAGCTAAATTCAATAAAAACGGAAATAGAATATGGTCAACATATTTTGGAGGCAATTGCTGGGAGAGTTTTAATTCTTCTCAAGGAATTGTCGCTGATAAAAAGGGACATTTATATCTAAGCGGTGGGACATGCAGTCAGACAGGAATTGCAACTGCTGGCGCATACCAAACCTCAATAGGGGGGGAAATGATGTTTATCTGGCTAAATTCGATACTAGTGGGAAAATAATATGGAGCACTTATTTTGGGGGACCGAACGCAGATGATGGATCCAATATTATTTTAGATTCATTTAATAATATTTATATTTCAGGATACACTCAAAGTACTTCGGGTATAGCAACAACCGATGCATTTCAACCAACATATAGCAGTGGCTATAACAACACCTTTATTGCAAAATTTGATAATAATGGCTCAAGATTATGGGCTTCCTATTATGGTTTTAGCTGGTGTTATGGAATTGTCTGGTTAAATGATTATCAAATTTTAATCGCTGGATATGCGACAAATACCCCAGGAATCGCTACATCAGGTGCATTTCAAACAAAATCAAAAGGCACTTGGAATGGTTTTATTGCGGATATAAATTTTAAAGTCAATAATGATGCAGGCATAAGTTCAATACCTTCCTCTAAAGGTGTTTTTTGTGGGAATTCTCAACAATTGAAGATATCATTAAAAAATTATGGTAATCATGAATTGGATTCCGTAAAAATTGGATGGTCGGTTAACAGCAAAGTTGTATCATCGTATGCCTGGACTGGCAAGTTAAAATCAGACAGTTCAATTTCCGTAACTCTCGGCAGTTTTAAATTCCCAAATGGAACTGACACCATAAAAGTCTGGACCTATAACCCAAATGGCACTACCGATTCGACTCCGCAGAATGATTCCTCCTTTGCAATTATTACAGTCAATCCTACCCCATCCGCCAATGCGGGAAAAAACAGATCGGTATGCTTTGGAGTTATGGATACTATTGGCTCTTCATCAGTACCTAACGATGCTTATTTCTGGACTTCAAATCCAACAAGTGTAATTGGTTCGGTTAGCAATCCAGTAGTTAGTCCTGCTGTCACAACAACTTATTATCTCTACGAAACCAATTCATACGCATGTGTTGGTAAAGACTCAGTAACACTAACTGTTAACCCATTGCCAACAGCAAATGCCGGAAAAGACACATTGGTTTGCTTTGGTGATTCGGTTTTTCTTGGCACTAAACCAGATACAGGTTATTCATACAGTTGGTCTTCAAGCCCTTCAGGTTTTAGGTCTATCCTTGCAAATCCCCGCCTAGTTCCAAAGTCCAGCGCTGCATATTATCTCTCGATTACTTCCAATAGTACCGGCTGCACCGGGCTTGATACTGCATATGGTTCCGTCAACCCTCTGCCCCATGCCAGATTTTCAGTATCCGATACTCTTTTTTGTACACAGGATTCGCTTGGTTTAATAGATTCATCAACCGGTGCGGTTTCTTATGTATGGACATTTGGGGATGGGACTACCGATACCGGCAAAAATATTCATAAACATCATTTTACAAAGACGGGCCCTTATCATATCCGGCTTATTGTTACCAATTCATCAGGGTGTTCAGATTCCACGAAAACCTGGGTGTATCCTGATGGTGACTGCGTCTGGCCCGGTGATGCCAACTATGATAAGGTTGACAATATTTACGATCTCCTTGCAATTGGTATTGGCTATAATAATAGTGAATATAATAGATTGGATACCACCACCCAATGGTATGCGCATCCCTGCGAAGACTGGCATAAAAGCTTCAAATCCGGAACAAATTATAAACATGCGGATTGCAATGGCGATGGAATAATTGACAGCCTGGATATAGCCGCCATCATACGGAATTACAGCAAATCACATTCAAAGTCCGGTGGTTCTATTACAAGCGGCAACCCGAATGACCCGGCTCTGTCTTTATCCATATCCAAAGATAGTGTTGGCACTTCAGATACCATATCTGTACAGATGAATCTCGGGACAGCCTCAAAATCCCTCAGCAATATTTATGGCATCTGTTATACTGTTACGTATGATCCGGTAAATGTAGGCCGCGCCAAAAGCTTTTCAGCAGATTTTTCGAATTGCTGGATGGGAACAGTTGGTAAAAACCTGGTCTATCTTGTTCATAACGATTCGGTAAACGGGGTTATGGATATCGGCATAACCAGGACAGATCATAAGAATGTATCAGGGTATGGCGAAATTGGTAAACTCACCATTATTACACCTGATAATGTGGGCGGCAAAAGGTTAATCAGGAAAGAACTTCGGTTTGGTTTTGAGAACATAAAAGCCATTGATAATGTGGAAGATGATGTATCATTATATACAGTGGGAGATTCTGTATTATTTTATGGCTATTCAGCTGGTATAGCACCCCAAACTAATACTGATAGTAATATACATCTCTATCCCAACCCTGCACAATCCATATTGCACATAGACGCAGGAAAGGAACTGATTTCTGAAATCGGGATATCGGATATCCTGGGTAGAAAAGTGATGACTATGAAATATGCTCAGGTCCGGCAAACAGATATGAACATCAATAGCCTTATTCCGGGTACTTATTTTATATATATTTTTACAGATCATGGTTTTGCACGTTCGAGATTTGTGAAAGATTAATTCCTCCCTTCTTTTCCTCCTTTCTTCTTAAAGGGAATGCCTGATTGACGGGTATTCCCTTTTTTGTGAAACATTTTTAAAAATATTTTTGCTTATAACTAAATGAATATAAATAAGATAAAAAATATTTTTGGAAATCACCCACCCAGTTTGGTACTTCACTATATATGTATATAAAAGGCGTTAGGCATCAGGAGTTAGGAGTTAGAGGCTGGCGCAAACAAATTGAACAAAATCCTCTTAATTCTAAAATCCTGTAAATCCTGATTCAGAAAAATATGAAAAAGATAAACCTTTGCTTTTTGGCATTCTCGATTGATCCCGAGTGCTCGGGACTGTTATTGTCTGATATTTGTCAATGAATTACGTGTAAATAACTAAATTTCAATAAGCTAAAAAATGAAAAAATGAATTTCCCTGTTAAAACAGTGAGAACACGTGTGCCGCCTGTCCCGCCTGTCCCGCCTGTCCCGACCTCTTCGGGGACCTCTTCGGGGACTTATTCTGGGACTTCTTCGGGGACTTATCCGGGAAGCCAGAATGCTCAGAATGGCTTTTCCAAAAAAAACAAAACCGGCATAACACTATTTGGCAAAGTGTAACCCCGGTTTAAAACTTAAATATTTCATTATCAATATAATATAAAAAATATTATCAGGCCAAAAACAAGAAAAAATGTTACCCTTAATGCTTGTTTTAAACAGGATGAAACGGTACGCAGGAAGGGTGCTGTGCTAAAACAAAAATCCCCCTACCCTCCCGAGTAATCGGGACAGGCACTTTGGAAAGGGGGAATCCCTACTTTCTCCTCATTTGATAATTTCAACATTGTCTCATTGTTTAATTCCCAATTTCAAGTTTCAAATTACATCTCACTTCTTACTTCTCACCTCTTACTATTACCTTTGCCCTAAGATGAGCGATATACAAAAACCCGGCCTGGCCCGGGGCATGAGAGATTTTGGTGCGGATGAATTGTATGCCCGTGAGCATATCTTCAGTACCATACGGCAGGTTTATCAGAAATACGGCTTTGGCCCTCTGGAAACCCCTGCCATTGAAAACCTGAGCGTACTTACAGGAAAATATGGTGAAGAAGGCGATAAACTGCTTTTTAAAGTGCTGAATTCAGGCCCTTACCTGGATGACATTGATGCCGCTGCCCTGAGCAGTAAAGATTATAAAAAAATCACCCCGGGCATTACGGAGAAAGGCCTTCGCTATGACCTGACGGTTCCGCTGGCACGCTATGTGGCCATGAATGCACATCAACTGACCTTTCCTTTCAAAAGATACCAGATCGATAAGGTATGGCGCGCCGATCGTCCCCAGAAAGGGCGCTACCGTGAATTTTATCAGTGCGACGGCGACGTGATCGGCAGCTATTCCATGATGTATGATGCGGAGTGCATTCTTATTTTTGATGAGGTGCTGGGAGCATTGGGATTGCCTGATTTTACCATAAAAATAAATAACCGGAAAATCCTGAGTGGTCTTGCTGAAGCCTGGGGATTTACAGATAAATTCGGTCAGTTTGCCATCGCAATAGATAAATGGGATAAGATCGGCGAAAATGGTGTCGTCCAGGAACTGGGTTCACGTGGTTTTAGCGAAACCCAGATCCACCAGGTGCAACATCTGTTCAGACTTGCAGGAACCATTGAAGATAAACTTAAAACCCTTGATACCTGGTTTGTAAACAGCAAAACAGGTAAAAAAGGAATTGCAGAATTACGCGAATTGCTTTCTTTCCTCGAAACAGTTGCTCCAAAGAAAGCGATATTAGAACTGGACCTGAAACTGGCCCGTGGACTTGATTATTATACTTCTACCATTTTTGAAGTGGTGCTGAACGAAGTGCAGATCGGCAGTATTGCCAGCGGCGGGCGCTATGATGAACTCACCGCAGGGTTTGGCTTGCCGAACATGCCAGGCGTTGGGATTTCATTTGGTGCAGAGCGTATCTATGATGTTCTAAAACAGATGAACAGGCTACCGCAAAATCATAAAAACAAAGTCAAGGCATTGATCCTGAATGAAGGAAGCGAAAAAGAAAAATCAGGATTTGCACTTCTGGCATATTTAAGGGGTGAAAATATAGCCGTTGAAATGTACCCTTCAGTAGAGAAATCCGGCAAGCAATATGGCTATGCGGAGAAAAAAGGAATTAATTACGTGATATCGTTGGCTTCAGGTGAAAACGGTGGCGAAATATCAGTCAAAAACATCATATCCGGGGAAAAACAGAATACAAACTGGGCTGCACTTGCGAGCCTTTTGAATAAAGAACAATAATATTGGAAACGATACATTATATCAGTCCTGATCATCTAAGCCTGAAACAATTGGGCGATATCATCTCTCAGAAAAAGAAAATTGCTTTATCCCCCGAAAGTATCACACGCATAAATACCTGCAGAACTTATCTCGAAAACAGACTGGCAAATTCTGACGAATCCATTTATGGGATCAATACCGGATTTGGTGCCATGTGTAATATCAAAATACCCGCTGACGAGCTAAGACAACTCCAGAAAAACCTGGTTATATCACATGCCTGTGGTGTCGGAGAACGTGTTCCTGATGATATTGTGAGATTGATGCTGATCCTTAAAGTACAATCGCTTGCCTATGGGCATTCGGGAGTCAGGCTTGAAACAGTACAAAGACTGGTTGATTTTTATAACTACAACTGGCTGCCGGTTGTATATCAAAAAGGCTCGCTTGGCGCTTCAGGAGACCTTGTTCCATTGGCTCATCTGAGCTTACCTATTATTGGCAAGGGCGAATTATCCATTAAAGGAGAGATCAAAAGCACATCTGAACTTTATCATAAAAATGGAATAATACCCATCGAACTGGGTGCAAAAGAAGGGCTTGCCTTGCTGAACGGCACTCAGTTTATGAGCGCATATGGATGCTGGAACCTGATTCAGGCCTTGAAATATAGTCATCTTGCAGATAGGGCAGCTGCCTTATCCATCGATGCGTTTTCATGCAAATTAGATCCTTTTCTTCCATTTATTCATAAAATCAGGCCATTCAGGGGCCAATCAAAAACCGCAGCTGAGATCCTGGAAATCCTAAAAGGAAGCCAGATAGCGGAAATGCCCAAGCCTCAAGTTCAGGATCCCTACTCATTCAGATGTGTTCCACAGGTACACGGCGCAAGTAAAGATGCTATAGCACATGTTGTTGATATCTTTGAAACTGAAATCAATTCTGTAACCGACAATCCCAATATTTTCCCTGATGAAGACCTGATATTGTCCGGAGGCAATTTTCATGGGCAGCCACTGGCTTTAGGACTTGATTACCTTGCAATGGCATTGGCAGAATTAGGAAATATATCAGAGCGGCGCACCTACCAGTTACTGAGCGGTCAGCGGGGATTGCCTGAATTTTTAGTTGCAAATCCGGGATTAAACAATGGATTAATGATTCCACAATATGCGGCGGCGGCCCTGGTAAGTGAAAACAAACAACTTTGCACACCTGCCTCGGTGGATTCTATCCCTTCAAGTAATGGACAGGAAGACCATGTGAGTATGGGTGCCAATGCGGCAACCAAATGCTATAGAATCGTTGAAAATGTTAAAAACATCCTGGCCATAGAATGGATGACAGCAGCCCAGGCGGTACATTTCAGAAAGCCAATAACCACTTCTCCCCTGCTTGAAAAAATGATTGTGGAGTACCGGGAATCAGTTTCGTTTTTGGAAACAGATCGATATTTGCACCTGGACATTAAAAAGTCAGTAGCTTTTCTGGAAGCTATTGAATGAAACCCATAAAAAACAAAACTTATGCTCTTAGCTATCAAATGCCTTGTCATTCTTATTATTATCCTGCATACCTACTTCCTTTACCTTGAGATGTTTGCCTGGAAAACCAGGGGTCCTAAAGTGTTTAAAAATTATTCCAAAGAGTCATTTGAAACCACTAAAACCCTCGCAGGAAACCAGGGATTGTATAACGGTTTCCTTGCTGCCGGACTGTTATGGTCTTTATGGATACAAGATACAACCTGGGCAAATAATGTAGGGATATTCTTCCTCGTTTGTGTTTTGATCGCCGGTATTTACGGGGCAATTACCGTGACGCCGAAGATATTTTTAATACAGGCTTTACCGGCATTAATCGCGCTGATACTGATTTTGATAAGTACAAGATAGATTTCATCCATTCTACAAATCCTGTTGCTCCGCCGGCTTAACAGTTTGGTTCAGCTTTTTAGGATCGGGATCTGATACACCATTTCCTTTTAAAGAACGAACCAGGATAATAATACCGGCTAGAATGAAAGGAATGCTAAGCACTTGTCCCATATTTAGACCGTATTTTGCAACCATATCCACTTCAAACGGCACCTGAACTTCTTTAAAAAACTCAACAAAAAACCGGATGCTAAAAAGCAAAATCAGGAAAGTGCCGAACAAGATGCCTGGCTTTAAGGTCGCATGTTTGCGATTATATAATATGATAAGGAAAATAAAAAGGGCAAGGTATAGCAAACCTTCATATATCTGGGTAGGATGATGCGGTTGCAAGAGTTGCAATGGCATCCCTGCATTCTGTGAATCATTTGGAAATTTAAATCCCCATGGCAGATTGGTAACGTGTCCATAGATTTCTGAGTTCATCAGGTTACCCATCCTGACAAAAAATCCGCCAATGGGTACCGTGAGAATGATCCTGTCCAGTATCCAGGAATAAGACCGCACGGGACCTTTTCGACTATAAATATACATAGCAATCAATATGCCCACCGACGCTCCATGTGAAGCAAGGCCTCCTTCCCATATCTTCAAAATATCTAATGGATGTGCAAAATACCAATCCGGCTGATAAAAAAGAACATGTCCGAGCCTTGCCCCTATGACCACGCCAAAAATCATATGCAATGATAGTCGGTCAACATCTTTCACGGGAATATTTTCAGTTTTATAAACATGCTCCATGATCTTGTATCCTACGAGGAAAGCCATGGCAAAGAGAAGCCCATACCATCTGACGGTAAGAAATCCAAGGTGGAAAATATCAGGGCTCACATTCCAGGTTACAAAGCCAAAATTTGTCATAATTGATTTTTATATCGCCCCAAAGATAGGGACAATGATTGATGCTCAATATTCAATAACCAAGGAAAAATATAACTTACCCTTAGAAATGAAATAACAGATTAAGAATCAATAACTACGAATTGTAGTTCCTTCCCAGCTTTCTCAATACCCTAACATGAGAACCAACAGCCGACCTGAAACTACTATGGCTGTGATAAGGAACCCCATATTCTTTGGCGACACTTTCCACGATCGGGCTTATCTCCGGATAATGAATACTACAGATATTCGGAAAAAGATGATGTTCTACCTGGAAATTAAGTCCGCCTACAAACCAGGTGAGGAGTTTGTTTTTAGGACCAAAATTGGCCGTTGTACGCATCTGGTGAATGATCCAGGCATTTTCCATTTGCCCCACTTCATCAGGGATAAGATGCTCGGTTTCTTCCACAACGTGCGCCAACTGAAAAACAATGCCGAGTATAGCTCCCGCTACAAGATGCATCGTCATAAAACCAATAATAAACTGCCACCATGTAACATGAACAACCAGCAATGGTATCACAATAAGATAACTATAATAGATAACTTTTCCGATGAGCGTAGTAAACAATTCTTTAGCCGGATGTTTTCCGCTTTTAGTCCCTACCATCCCTTTGCGTGCAAAACGAACATAATCTTTTAAGAACACCCAGAAAAAACTGGCCAGACTGTATACAGCCATAAAATAATACTGCTGGAAACGATGTATTTTCTTATAATCCTGTCTTGGCGAAAGACGCATCATGCTAGTAACTTCAAGATCTTCATCTACTTCGTGGATATTTGTATAAGTGTGATGGATTCCGTTATGCGTTATTTTCCACATATAGCCACTACCGCCTATAAGGTCCATCGAGAGGCCGAGCAATTTATTGACCCATTTGTGACTTGAATATGCACCATGGAGCGCGTCATGAGCAATAGAAAAACCTATACCGGCTGTGGCTACGCCCATCACTGCACAAAAAAACCACATACCCCAGATTGGGAGCAAATTAGAAAGGATAAGCGCATATGACCCGAAATAGACCGTAAATATCGTTACGGTTTTCAAAACCATATTGAAATTTGAATTTGTTGATTCATTATTGCTTTTAAAATATTGATCAACCCTGGATCTGAGTTCGCTCAGGAAATCCTTACCCTCTTTATTATAGAACTTTATCGCTATTTGCGCCATAAGACAATTTTCTCCCCAATTTGTTTACAAAATTATACAATCTTTCTATAACATTCCAAATTTAAACGCCTCTAAATTTAGGTGTTATAACTTTGAATTTTCTTTGTGCCTGTTTTGATCTCTTATTGTTTTCTTCTTCATATTATCAGAAAAAGCTTTTTCAAGGTCAACTCCAGTCTGATTTGCCAGGCAAATAAGCACCCAAAGCACATCAGCCATTTCATCTTCCATATTATCAATTTCTCCCTCTTTAAAACTCTGATCTCCAAATTTTCTTGACATAATCCGGGCCAACTCACCCACTTCTTCCATTAGAATTGCGGTATTGGTAAGTTCAGAAAAATATCTTACCCCAATAGTTTTTATCCAGGAATCAACTTCCTGTTGTGCTTCTTTAATAGTCATAAATGGTATTGCTAAACTCTTCCCGTCGCATTAATATACGTTAAAATCAACTTTTTAGTTTACAAAATCAAAGATAAATAACTCTGTTTTTTCCTTCCATCCCATAATCGACTTACCCCTTATGACTTATCCCTTACTCCTTATTTTTCGAATCAATCTGAATGGTAACCGGTCCGTCATTTTCAAGGCTTATTTTCATATCCGCTCCGAATATTCCTTTTTTTATAGGCTTACCCACATCTTTTTCAAGGCATAGAATAAATTTTTCATAGAGTGGTATAGCAATATCGGGTTTGGCAGAACGGATAAATGAAGGACGATTTCCTTTTTTGGTAGAAGCAAACAATGTGAACTGGCTCACAAGTAAAATATCTCCTGACGATTCCTGAATAGATAAATTCATTAAGTCATTTTCATCATTAAAAATACGCAGCCTGGCAATTTTTCCGCTTATCCACTCCAGGTCTTCTGTGGTATCCATTTCTTCCCATCCTGCAAAAACCAGAAAACCTTTTGCTATTGATGATATCTCTTTTCCATCTGCCTTAACACTCGCATAATTAACCCGCTGAATAATAGCTCGCATGGCTGCAATTTATACAATGATCAATTATCAGTGATCAATAATCTTAAAAATCCCTATGTTTACACCTTAATATAAACAGTATGACAAAAAACTTTGTGCCGCTACTTATTTTTAATATTTTCATATTCAAATGCTTTGCCCAGGTTCCAACAACTGATATTTACCTACTGGATATGAATACCAAGCATGGAAACTTTGCCTTTACCAACGCCCAAAAAATATCTGACTGGAAAGGATATAATAACCAGCCCTATTTTACCCCTGATGGGAAATTTATCTATTATGTTTCCTATCGGAACAAACAGGCAGATATATATAAGTATGATATTGGTTCAAAAATGACTGTACAGTTTACCGATACTCCTGAGGATGAATATTCTCCAAAACTGACCCCGGACGGTAATTATATAAGTGTGGTGAGAGTGATGAAAGATTCTTCGCAGCAACTATGGGGATTCCCTCTTGAAGGAAGGGCATCAAAACATTTATTGAAAGGGCATGATTCTATCGGATATTATTGCTGGATGAAAAACAAGATTATTACTGCAAATGTGCCTGAACCAATGAAACTTGAAATAACCGACACAACCCCTGGTTCACCCAACCTTACCATGATAAAAAATGTTGGTCGCTCTCTCCAGATTATTCAAAACAAGTTTGTGCTCTTTATCCAGAAACCCGCCAACAAAAAAGACAGTATCAATTCAATTTGCCTGTTATTTAAAAATCAGGTTATCCCTTTGGTAGCAACGCTCCCCAATTGTGAGGATTTTGCGCTTGGTGCTAAGAACACCTTATTTATGGGCAAAAATGGAAAACTTTATAAATACCGGATCGGTAAAGACAAAGAATGGATTGAGGTTGCAGACTTTACAAATACAGAATTCAAGAATTTCTATAGGATTGTAATCAACAAAAAAGGCAACAAAATAGCATTTGTAAGCTACCAGGGTAAAAAACCTTAGCAGCCCGCAACTAGCTGTTAATCATCATCACTGTCGTCGTTTGAATTCGTTTTGCTGCCAGGTGCAGAAGCAGATTTGTTCATGTTAATAAACTGGTTTGCCTGGTCAAATTGTGGTGCAACAACCATTTTCCCGGTTTTGTCAATAAATCCCCATTTTGAATTTTTACTTACCGGAGCCAGGCCGGCATAGAAATCAGCAACTTCATCAAACTGAGGTTTAATAACCATAGTTCCGGTCGTATTAATAAAACCCCATTTATCTGAAACACTAACTGCTGCAAGTCCATCATCACTAAAATCACGTGCTTCATCATATTTGGGAGGGATAACTTCTTTACCTGTTGCATCAATAAAACCATATGATCCATCTTTAACAACCATAGTCAATCCTTTGGTACTGCCCGGGCTTATCTGGTCATATATATTATCGACGATTTTGTTTCCTGTTTTATCTATTATCCCCCATTTGCGTTCAGGCTGTGCCGGTTGTCCACCTTGTGGTGCTGTAGCTGCTTTCTGGCCAATGCTTACCGCCGCTAATCCTTTGTCATTAAATGGAGTAGCTTCCATGTAAACCGGTTGAATAACCATTTTTCCGGTTTTGTCGATATAGCCGGTTCTACCACCCTTGCGTACCATAGCCAGCCCATTACTAAAATGCGATACTTCATCATAAGCAGCAGCAATAACAAGCTTTCCGGTTTTGTCTATAAAACCCCATTTTTTCCCAAACTGGGCATTCATCATATCATCATAAAAGTTATCACCAAGGGTGGTGAATGCCTGTGTGGTTAATAATTTTCCAGCCCTATTGATCAAACCAAAACCGCCTTCCTTTTGCACGGCGGCAAAATCGCCATTAAAACTGGCGCATGCTAAATAGGTTGCAGGAATAACCATTTTCCCCGCTTTATTGATATAACCCCACTTGCCTTGTTTTTTTACAATAGCAAAACCATCTGAACTAAAAGGCCAGGCATCATCAAATTGTTCAGGGATCACCATCTTGCCGGAATTATCAATATATCCCCATTTGCCACCCTGAACTGTATTTTCACCAATAATCTTTCCCCCGTTATTCACCGCGGAAAGACCTTCAGTATAGCTTTTTACAAACTCATATTTAGCAGGAACAACCATTTCGCCAGACTTATCTGCAAAACCCCATTTGGTGCCTACTTCAACTGTTTTTAGTGGATTACTGAAATTATCTACCTTGTCAAACTGAGCAGGAACAACAAGCGTTCCTGATTTATCAATAAAACCATATTTACCATCCTTCCTAACGCAGGCTATGCCTTCGTAAAAATTATAAGCCTCTTCGTATTGTGTAGGAATAACTAGCTGCCCTCCCTGATTTACAAAGCCATACATGTTGTCTTTTTGCACCATGGCCATACCTTCCGTATAGACATCAATATTATCATACTGAACCGGTACAAATATTTTTCCATCAATACCAACCAATCCGTATTTTCCGTCTTTCGTTACTTTGGCGGCATAGAATGGTGAGTTATTCTGAGCCGAAACAAGCACAAAATAAAAAAAACCTGCGGCAAATAAACATAATCGCTTCATAATCAGCATACTTTTTTTAGTGTATTACGGAATAAAATTACAACAAACTTTTTGAACAGCAACAATGAAATTTTCATAAATTTTTTTTCCGCTCTCTTGCCGGCATCCTTATTTCATATATTACCTCGTAATTTTATAACTTTGAACCGCAACTAAAAATACCAAGAAATGCCATCATTTGATATTGTAAACAAAATTGATGATCAGACACTTGATAATGCTATCAATAATGCCCGCAAGGAAATTGTGAACCGATATGATTTCAGGGATTCCAAAACTTCGATTGATCTTGATAAAAAAGGAAAAAGCCTTCACATCATTACTGAAAACGACATGAAGATCAAGGCTATTGAAGATGTACTGATGCAACGCCTGGCCAAACAAGGCATTGATCCAAAATCTCTTGACCTGGGAAAAGAACAATATGCCGCAGGCAGTATGGTGAAAAAAGACATCAAACTCATAGAAGGCATTGATAAAGAAGTAGCCAAAAAAATCGTTAAGTCAATCAAAGACCTGAAACTAAAAGTGGATCCTTCCATTATGGAAGACCAGGTAAGGGTAAGTGCCAAAAAAATTGATGATCTGCAAGCTGTGATTTCAGAAATGAGAAAAAGCGATTTTGGAATCCCACTTCAGTTTGTTAATATGAAATAACACTTTTTTTCCAGGAACTTATTGGTGACAAATCCAAAAAAAGGCATCTTGCTTACGCCTCACCACTTATCACTTACGCCAGATATCCTATTTCACCGGGTAATACACTTCAGTTATAAGCTTTGTACTGTCTTTTTCGGTCATTGGATCATTAATATAAACTTCCCAGGTAGGACCGTTCATCTGCATATTATGGTCTTTAACATATTGATCTAAAACTGCATATACGCTCTTCAATTTTGGATATGGGCCGGTATATTTCACTTTAATCGCTTTTTGGGCTTTCATTTCTACGGCTTTGATTTCACCTTCTGATTTTCCTAATTTATCTGTCGGAATTCCGGGATCCATATCCACATTGGCAGGAGAAAATGAATTATAAATTGCAAATGCTGAACCTGCCATATTCAACCCTGATTTTTTTACATAATCCATTAGCCTGCCATAGGTTTCCCCATATTTTTTGCTGATTTCAGCGGCAGTGCATTTCACATTTATGGTCAATGCATTCATTGGAGTAGTTGTCAATTCTTCAACTTTGATATCGTTCATATTTGTTTGTGGCATTTTTTCAACTATATCTTTCATATTATTTAATCCTTTTTCAAATTCAGAACCAATCATTTTATCCATCATCATTCCAAAATAATGTGCTATTGGGTTCATACCCATATCTGAGTTCATTGCCCAGGTAACTTTAGTTCCATCCGGAGTTTTCAAAAATGTAAAACCTGCTGTTCCTTTTCCATGTTCTTTAAAATCCATATCTGTATTCACAAAACTATCGGGCATGTTATCTGTAATAGTAAGCGTTCCATTTCCAACACTTCCATTGGTACTGGTCCATGAGTAACTGGCACCTTTACCTGAAGCAGGCCCAGCGTATGTTAATCCCATTTTTGGATCAATTTTGTGCCATGGGCTCCAGTTTTCCCAGTTTTTTAACGTATTTACCTGTTCATAAGCCATGTTCACAGGAGCCTTTATGATTATAGATCGCTCAACATGTACTTTGGATGGCAGGCAAAAACCGACTATAACAATTAGCAAAATAAGAATGCCCAATATCAGAAGTACTTTTTTCAAGGTTTTCATAATACGCTTATTAGATTTTTGCCAAAATTATTAAAAATATGAAATCTGCAAAATGATTTTTAGCAGTCTATTCATATTTTATAATTATTCCGGCACTCACTTATATTTCAATAATTCTCAGCCTCCCAAGCCGCACTTGGTTCTTTTCTGATGCGCCATTCGGCAGGGTAATGATTGTTGATCCGGCTTCCCAGGTTTTTGGCAAGTCCGATATCGATACCGCTATAAGTTAATATAAACCAGCCATTTGGAATATTTTCCGGAACATCAATATTTTTGCGTTGCATATAATCCAGGGCCTGTTCCAGGTTGAGCGTAACCCTTTGCATTTTTCCGGAAGCCATCCCGCTCATCACAAGCTCATGATCAGGTATCAGGCTGTTTCGTATAAGTTTCCCCACCAAAGTGCCTGCTTTTTTTATGTTAAACCTGTCAATAAAATCACAAATATCATGTGCCAGCGCTTCGGGCACAGCGAAAACAAGGTCTCCATCCCGCATCAGGTAAGCATAGTCATCCTTTTTTTCTGAATATCCTGAAATCGCTTCCAGTTCTGTTTTGTTCAATGCCCTTACCGACTTTCCAAGGCCGCGTCCATTATTTTTATAGGTAGGGTTTTGCGTGATGCGCATAACTGCCACAAATTGTCCTTCCCCTTTCAGTTTATGGGGATAGCAGTAATATCCTGGTTGTTTTTGTTTACTACCTGTATCAATTTCCACGGTTTCGATACCCCATTCTGGATTAACTGCAAGTTCAGCAGGTTCTAATTTTTGCCCGTAATTATTATACAACCAGCTGATATTCTCTTCGTTTTCTTTCGATTCATAGGTACAGGTAGAATAGATCAATAATCCCCCTGTTTTAATGAGTTCAACAGCATTGGTAAGAATTTCCTTTTGAACCATACTGCATTGGTTTACAAGACCTTCACTCCATTGCTCCACAGCTTCACGGTCCTTGCGGAACATGCCTTCTCCAGAACAGGGCGCATCAATCATGACCACATCAAAATATCCTTTATAACCTTCAAAATCCTTTACCCTGTTGTTGGTAATCACATTATTGGCGCCACCCCATTTCACGAGATTTTCATATAATATGGCTGCACGCTTACCTACAAGTTCATTGCTCACGAGCAGACTGTTTTCAGACATATAAGAAAGGAGTAATGAGCTTTTACCACCCGGAGCCGCACATAGATCCAGTATCTTCAGGTCGTTGGAAAAGTCGATTGCCTTGGCAAAAAACATCGAAGATGCATCCTGGGCATAATAAGCACCGGCATGATAAAGTGGATCCCATACAAATGCAGGTCGTTTTTTAAGATAGCGTCCGTAACTGCACCAGGGGATAATTTCTTCTTCATTAAAAAGTTCAGCTCCTTTTTGTGGGTGAATCCTGATCGAAACAGGAGCAGGCAATGCCAATTCCTGTTCATAGGAATCAAAATCGGTCTGTCCTATTTTTTCAATTAATCCGGCTGAGAAACGTTTGGGTAAATTCATTGGAGTGTTGTCTGCGCACTTTGCGGTTCTGCTCATTGCCCCGAACCTTAGAGTATGAAAAGAAATCTCACGCAAAGAACGCAAAGATTTTCGCAAAGAACGCAAAGATGTAACCTGAGTAAAATGATTTCTATCAAATAGACTTCTTATTCATACATCAGACTGCATCCCCGGATATCTGCATTGTCAAACCTGCCCAGAATCTCAGTTTTGCCATCACCCATAATTCTGCCAAGATCCTGTGTTGCAATAAAGCTGCAGGAGTTGACATTGGCAAGGTCAATAATATTCAAACCTCCTGTTTGCCCGTCCTCAAGATATGCAAAAGGATCGTTGATATCCCGAACCATAAAACGCATCCAGGGAGGTGTTTCAAAGATGCCATCTTTTTTTGAATAAGCCTGCGATAAAAGCTCTGCCATTCCATATTCTGACATAATTGATTGTGAATGAAATGCTTTATTTAAAGTTTCATGCAATTCCGGCCGGGTTAATTCTTTTCTTTGCCCCTTCATACCGCCCGTTTCCATGATAATTGCATTCGAAAGATCGGGATGGTATTTCTCTGCAAAATCGAGCAAGGCAAAACTTACTCCAATGAAAAATATTTTTTTTCTGCTCTTGAGTAATTGATCCATTTTAGCTAAAAGATCAGCATGATCATAAAGATAAAATCCATTTTCACTTTGCCCGCTCAAGTCCATTAGATATTTCGCCATATATACCAGCGATGAATTTTTTCTTTCAAGGTACGATGGCAATAAAGCCAGGAAAATGTAATCAGAAGGATCTCCAAAAAAATGCCTGAATCCTTTATCTATGCTTGTGTGATACAATTTAATTTCTGTAATAAAGTGCCTTGAAGGTATAGTTGCGGTTGTTCCACTGCTTTCAAATATCATTTCCGGCTCAGAAGATCCGCATATGATTTTGTGATTTTTAAATAGTTCAATAGGCAGGAAAGGAATTTGTGCAACTTTTTTTACTTCCGGGATATTAATATCCAAATACTCCAGGTATTGTTTGTAAACAGGATTGAATGTTGCCTGAAATTGAAAAATTTCAATCGTAAGCGAATCAAAACTATCTTTGTTGACAGAAAATATTTTATTGTTCAAAGGCGTTAATAAAGTCATTCGGAACCGGGTATGAAAACAGGGTCAAAATTACCTTACTTTTTAAGTATTTCGTTGATTTCAGTCATTTCCCTGTTTTTTTCAGGATGCACAAAGATTGAAGTGAACTTCCCAAATACTCCGGTTATTACCTTTAGTTCAGCCACAATTGCCAAAACAATTGATTCAACGGGTTTGGTCGATTACAAATTGAAACTTATTATTTCATTCACTGACGGCAACGGGAACATTGGGCTGGGTCCTAGTGATACGACAGGGAGCTATAGACCGGCATCTCCTTATTACTATAATCTCTGGGTCGGATATTATGAAGATATAAAAGACAGCTTCATTCATGTCGGGCATAGTTATCCGTTTGGCACCGACACTATTAATTATAATGGTCGTATTCCGATCATAACTCCTACCGGAAAAATCAAAGCCATAACAGGTACTATTGAATATGATATTGACCTGGGCTCGGGAACCAAATCGGGTGTAAATACCATCAGGTTTGATTTTATTTTACTGGACAGAGACCTGAACAAAAGTAATAAAGTAACAAGTATTCCTATTATTCTGCCACCCTGACATTATGAAAAAAAAAGAAATAGTTTCAGAAATATTTAAAAAACGCTCCTTTCTCTGCGTAGGGCTCGACAGCGATATTAATAAGATTCCCAAGCATTTATTGGATGTAAATGACCCGGTTTTTGAATTTAACCGTAAGATAATTGAAGCCACTCATTCCCACTGTGTAGCCTATAAAATCAATACTGCTTTCTATGAATCGAGAGGAGTTAAAGGTTGGGAAAGCATGGAAAAAACCTTACACGCGATACCAAAAGGGGTTTTTACTATTGCTGATGCCAAGAGAGGCGATATCGGGAATACAGCAAATCATTATGCCAGAACTTTTTTTGAAACACTGCCATTTGATGCAGTAACACTTTCGCCTTATATGGGTGAAGACACTATAAGGCCGTTTTTAGAATATGAGCATAAATGGGCCATATTATTGGGGCTTACATCAAACCCCGGAGCTATGGATTTCCAGTTTATTAATACAGCAAATGGGAAAAAAGTATATGAAGAAGTAATCCGCAAATGTGCGAGCTGGGGCAATCCTGATAATATGATGTTTGTAACCGGAGCCACAAGGGCTGAAATGCTTGAAGAAATCAGGCAAATTATTCCTGATCATTTTCTATTGGTCCCCGGTATCGGCGCACAGGGTGGCAGCCTTGAATTGACGTATAAATATGGTGCAAATCAGGAAATTGGAATGCTTGTAAATTCATCCCGCGATATTATTTTTTCAGATACAACTGAAAATTTTGCTGAAGCCGCTGGAAGGAAAGCGGCTGATATGCAGAGACAGATGAGCGCTTTGATGGTGTAAAATTGGGAGATGAATTTGTTCAGAACTGGTGCGTTTTTACATTTATTGATACTATAAGACTTTAAATTCCAGCTTCAATTTTATATCTTCGCAATCTTCATTTTAAAATCCTCGAAATGACTGAAGATTTTCTACACTTCATCTGGAAATATAAAAATTTCGATGCCAGGTACCTGGAAACAATTGATGGAAAGGAAATTAAAATCATTAATTCCGGGGAATACAATACCCATTCAGGGCCAGATTTTTTAAATGCCCAGGTCATTATCGGTGGTACCCACTGGGCGGGTAATATTGAATTGCATCTGAAAACATCAGACTGGACAGCGCACAATCATTCCAGTGATCCGGCCTATGAAAATGTGATTCTTCATGTTGTATTTGATCATGATACCCCTACCGCCATACCTGAAAACAGGCCTTTACTGGCTCTCAAACACCGGATTCACTCAAATACACATGCGAAATTCGAAATCCTGAAAAAACAGCATAATATCATTCCTTGTGAGCCATTCATTAAAGGTGTAAATGATATTATTGTAACAGGATGGCTTGACAGGATGCTCGCCGAACGGCTCGAATACAAAACGGATTATATTAAAAAGCTACTGCATCAAAACAAGAATGACTGGGCAGAAACTGCATACCAACTCACAGGAAGAAATTTCGGTTTCAAAGTAAATGCAGAACCCTTTGAAAAACTGACCCGAATTATTCCTCACAAGATATTAGCCAGGCACAAAAACAATTTCCCGCAAATTGAAGCCATGCTTTTTGGGCAGGCAGGCTTTTTACAGGAAGTATACACTGATCCTTATCCTGAAGCCCTTAGAAAGGAATACCGGTTCCTGGCAGGAAAGTATAATTTTACTCCAAACCGAAAATCAGAATGGAAATTTTTAAGATTAAGACCTGGCAATTTCCCTACGATCAGGATTTCGCAATTTGCCGCCTTAATTCATAAATCAGAACATTTGTTTTCTAAAATACTGGAAGTGAATGATATCAAAAAAGCCATTTCATTCTTTGATGTTAAAGCCAGCGATTACTGGAAAACGCATTATACTTTTGATACGCCCGCAGCATCAAAATCTTCAGGCGCGTTAGGGAAAGACAGCATTTATAACCTGCTAATCAATACGGTAGCACCTTTACTATTCAGCTATGGCCATATAAAAAACGAGCCAAAATATAAAGATGTAGCCATGAATCTCCTCGAAAACTGCCCGAAGGAATTGAATACTATCACCAAATCTAGTGTTAACCTGGGTTTTCAAAATAAAAATGCTTATGATTCGCAGGCGCTCATTCATCTCAGGAATGAACACTGCAGCAAACAATTATGTTTAACTTGTGGTATCGGGGCAGCGATACTAAAAACAGAAGACTCTGGTTTAACCAAAAACAATATTCAATTAACGGGCTTTTTGGCCTGAAACTTGCCTTTTGCTGGTAAATTATTATATATTTGTAACTGATTTATGTTAGTAATCGATAAAATTAAAGGCTTCTGCGAACTGAGAATGTTCGGCGTTTTATCGCTCATTGGTGAGCGTATGGGTATTGCGACTTCTAAAATCAGGATGTTTTTTATTTATATTACTTTCCTCGGTTTTGGCTCACCCATATTTATTTACCTTATTGTGGCCTTTGTCATCAACATTGGCAAATATGTCCGCGCACGCAAAAGAAACCCGGTCTGGGATTTTTAAGTTAATTAGTTGTAAGTAGTTAGTAATTAGTGGTCAGTTAAAATCCAAATGAATTAGCACATGGTAATTCAAAAATTTGAAGATATAATTGCCTAGCAAAAAGCAAAGGATTTGGCTAAGGAAATTTATTTAACATTTGGACCTTTAAAAGACTTCGGATTCAGAGACCAGATAACAAGGGCCGCAATTTCCATATCAAATAATATTGCGGAAGGGTTTGATAGAGGTAGTAATGCAGATTTTCGCCGATTTTTATATTTTTCACTTGGCTCCTGTAGTGAAGTTAGATCAATGTTATATGTTGCAGAAGAGTTGAACTATATTAGTTTAGAAAAACGTAATTTATTAATTGAACAAAGCTCAGAAATTTCCAAAGTTATTAGTGGATTTATCAAATCAATTTCCAAGTAGTCATAACAAATGATTACTAACTACTAACTACTATTTACTGATTACTAACTACTGACTACAATTAAATAATCCTGAACATCCTATCCCACCTGATGGTCTTGTACCATGGCACATCATGATCGAGTGATAACCAGATAATAAGTGGTTTGCCAACGATATGATCTTCAGGAACAAAACCCCAGTATCGACTATCTAAAGAATTATCCCGGTTATCGCCCATCATGAAATAATAATCCATTTTCATGACATATTCTTTAATGGGTTTGCCATTCAGCAATACCTGATTTCCAACAAGAGTCAGTGATGGATTTTGTTCATATTCCCTGATGGCTTTTTGATATGTATAATAATTTCTGACTGTCATACGAATATGATCACCTTTGCGGGGAATATAAATCGGGCCATAAAAATCTTTGCTCCAGTCTATTCCCGGATATCCCGGAAATAAACCTGCAGTAGGTGTTATGGTCTTTGGGTCAGTAATAATCTGAACATCCTTAATACCCGGCCATGTTTTTAATTCTTTGGCCGCATTGGCTGTCATCAGAATTCTAATGGCATCCACTTCACCGGTTGCAGGGTCTGAATCAATACTTCTGAAATCAAGGACAGAATCATTCGCATCAATGCCCAGCTTCCTGAACTTTGCCAGCAGGCCATTTCTCCTCATATGTTTGGAATGCTGATATTCAGCAATTTCATCACACAGATCATTGTATTCTTCTTTATTAGACCATATTACGCGGTATAATTGTTGCCCATTTGGAGGATTGCCCAATATCTTTCCATTTATAAATGTTTCCCGGTTCACAATCTGCAAACTATCACCCGGAATGGCAATACATCTTTTAATCAGGTTTTCTTTTTTATCGACCGGATATCCGGGATTTTCGGCAGGAGCGTTGAATACTACTATATCTCCATTTTTGATTTTTTCCAATCCAGGCAATCGGTAATAGGGTAATGATGGCCAGTCTAAAAATGATTGTCCGCCTATAAGCGGCATTGTGTTATGAACCAATGGCAAAGCCAATGGGGTCATTGGAATCCTGGCTCCAAAATTGATTTTAGAAACCATTAAATAATCATCCACCTTTAAAGTTTCCTCCATGGATGGAGTTGGTATCGTATAAGCTTCAATGCAGCCAGATCTAATGACCGTTGCCGCAATCATTGCAAATATTACTGCATCAACCCACTCACGACCCAATGTTCTTACATAGGCCGTCCGAGCATAATCTGGACCATAAAATTTCTCGTTCTTTGAAAAGCCTAAATAAGGAAAGTATAAAAACCCACCGATTACTGCAAGTCCCTGCTCTGCCAGGCTGAACTTACCAAAGCATTTGGCCATTTCTACAAGAATCACAAAGGCAAAAAGAAGGTTAAGCCCCGGCAGGAAAATAAAAATAATCCACCAAAGAGGTTTTTCTATTATCCTGAGGATGGTAATTTCATTATAAACAGGGACAAAAGCTTCCCATCCTTTTTTACCTGCTTTCTGGAAAACCTTGTAAAATGCGAGGCCATTCACAATATAGAATAAGGCCAGATAGATGATAAATACCATACGACTTGATTTTAGTTCTTGCCGTTTTCAACGGAAAAAATAAAACAATATTGTATGTCAGGGATCAGGAGTAAGTGATAAGGGGTAAGTCCAATACTAATGCCTTTCGCCTTAAGCCTTACGACTAAATTAAATAACCTTAAACATCCTGTTCCAGCGAACCAGTTTATACCAGGGAACATCATGATCCAATGATAGCCAGATAATAAGCGGCTTACCCACAACATGGTCCTCTGGAACAAATCCCCAGTAGCGACTGTCTTCAGAATTGTCACGGTTATCGCCCATCATGAAATAATAATCCATTTTCATAACGTATTCTTTAATCGGCTGCCCGTCAAGCATTACCTGGTTGCCAACCAATGTCAGAGAAGGATTGTTTTCATAATCCCTTATGGCTTTTTGATAAACATAATAATTGCTTACAGTCATTGGGATATGATCGCCTTTTTTTGGAATATATAAAGGGCCGTAATTGTCTTTGCTCCATTGCATTCCAGGAAAATCAGGAAATACCTTTCCGTCCACACTATCTTCTTTAGGTTCTGTCATGACTTGAACATCTTTAATTTCCGACCATGTTTTTAGTTGTTTGGCGGCATTGGGAGTCATCAGAATTTTCATACCAATCCTTGCTCCCGTCTTAGGATCTATTTCTGGACCACGTATATCCTGTATCCTTTCGCTGGCATCAATCCCCAAATCTTTAAATTTCATAAGTTGTCCGCCAATCAGGTATTTGTGTGAAACTTGAAAAGATTCAAGTTCATTATAAAGATCATTATATAGAGTTGTATCTGACCACAATACTCGATACCCTTCTTCAATATTAGCTGGGTCGGGCAAAATTTTACCATTGACAAATATTGATCTTTCTATAATTTGAATTGAATCTCCAGGGGCGGCAACACATCTCTTGATATAATAATCCTTTCGGTCTACTGGTCTGCCAAGATTTTCAGCAGGGAAATTAAATACTACCAGGTCATTGTTATGTATTTTTTGAAATCCCGGAAACCTGAAATATGGGAGTTGCAACCATGTTACATAAGATGGCCCGCCAAAATATGGCATCATGTTATGGGTAAATGGAAAACCAATTGGGGTCATCGGAATTCTAGGCCCATATGATAGTTTCGAGACCATAACGTAGTCATCAACCATTAATGTTTCTTCACTTGATGGAGTCGGAATAGTAAAGAATTCAAACACAAAAGACCTAATAAATACAATGATCAATACCACACTTAAAAAAGTACCAATCCAATCCAAAGCAGGTGACCGATTATTATTAATTTTTGCATATTCAGATCCATAAAAATTTTCATTTGTTGAGAATCCTAAGTAAGGGATATAAATAAATGAAAATAGAACGCCTAAAACATGCTGACCGAATTTTAACCTCCCAAAACATTTCAGAAGTTCAACGGCAACCACGACACCAAAAAAATAATTTAGTCCAGGGATAAATAAGAATATTATCCACCAGGCAGGTTTGCCAACTATCTTTAGCAGAGTAATTTCCCCATAGATTGGAATAAAAGCCTTCCAAGTATTTTCCGACGCCTTTTGATAAATTCTAAAGAGAAGTACACCTCTTACGAAATAAATACCAACCAGAAAAATTAGAAATAGCATATTGTTTCCTAATTGTCATTCATAGCCAATCCTGGCAATTTATGTTTTTATATAGTCTTAAACATCCTGTTCCAGCGAACCAGTTTATACCATGGAACATCATGGTCCAGTGATAACCAGATAATGAGCGGTTTACCTACGACATGATCTTCAGGAACAAATCCCCAGTAGCGACTGTCTTCAGAATTGTCGCGGTTATCGCCCATCATGAAATAATAGTCCATTTTCATGACGTATTCTTTAATCGGCTGCCCGTCAAGCATTACCTGGTTGCCAACCAACGTCAGAGAAGGGTTGTCTTCATAATCCCTTATGGCCTTTTGATAAACATAATAATTCCTTACCGTCATCGGGATATGATCACCTTTTTTGGGTAAATATAAAGGGCCGTAATTGTCTTTGCTCCATTGCATTCCAGGAAAATCAGGGAATAACTTGTTGGGATCAGAATTGCTTCCCATAGGATCTGTCATGATTTTTACATCCTTAATCCCTGACCATGTTCTTAATTCTGTGGCTGTTTTGGAAGTCATCAAAATCTTTAGTGCATTCGGTGTTCTTACAGTATTGGTCATCGGATCAATATCTCTTCCCCTGATGTCTTGTATCGCCTGGCTGGCATCTATTCCTATGGTCTTGAATTCCGCAAGTTGACCATTTTTCGGCATTTTCAGGGTGCGCTCATATTCATCCAATTCGTTTAACAGATCATCAAACTTTTCTTTATCAGACCAAATTACGAGGTATTGTTCTTGTGCTGTTATAGGTTTTGGCAATTCTTTACCGTTTATTAGTGTCCTGCGGTCTACAATTCTCAATGTATCACCCGGTATGGCAATGCAGCGCTTGATATAATTGTCTTTTTTATCAACTGGTCTTCCCAGGTTTTCTGCGGGATAATTAAAAACCACAATATCTCCATTTTTGATTTTCTGGAAACCCGGAAGCCTATAATAAGGTATATGCGGCCACTCTATATACGATTGTCCGCCTATGATTGGCATCACATTATGAGCCAATGGAAATGCAAGTGGGGTCATCGGTATGCGAGCGCCATAATTAATTTTGGAAACAAAAAGATAATCATCCACCATCAGTGTTTCTTCTAATGAAGGAGTCGGTATAGTGTATGCCTCGATATAAAAAGAGCGGATTACTGTAGCAGCTATAAGGGCAAAGATGATCGCATCCGTCCATTCGCGGCCAACAGTACGTTTAAAAGCTGTGCGACCATATTCTGCACCAAAAAACTTTTCGTTTTCAGAAAAACCTAAATATGGAAAATAGATAAAGCCAACGAGTACGGCACAGGCCTGTTCCCATAGTTTGAATTTGCCGAAACATTTGGCCAGTTCTACCAATACCACAAAAGCGAAAAGAAGATTGAGTCCGGGGAAAAAAATAAAAATCACCCACCAGATGGGCCTTTCTATGATTTTGAGAATGGTAATCTCATTATAAACAGGAATGAAAGCTTCCCAGCCTTTTTTGCCGGCTTTTTGAAATGCCTTGAAAAAAGCAAGGCCATTGACGATATAAAACAGAACCAGGTAAATTAGAAAATGCATTAAGTTTTTATGTTTAGTTTAAAATCCAAATATGTCACTGGCAGTATAAACGCCTTTTTTATCTTTGATGAACTCGCTGGCAATAACTGCACCAAAAGCAAAACCCTTGCGATTGAAGGCTTCATGAGAGATCTGAATCTCATCAATTTCAGAAGTATATTTCACTTTATGTATTCCCGGGACCCCGTCTTTGCGGTCGAATACAATTTTTAATAGTTCATTATCTATTGCTTTTGGCAGGTTGATGTCCTGTTTTTGCCACCCTTTTTTCCTATCAATATTCTCAATAATTCCATCAGCAAGCGTTATGGCCGTTCCGCTGGGAGAATCAAGCTTCTGTGTATGGTGTACTTCTTCTACTTCCACATTATAATCAGGATAAGAATTCATCCATTTTGCAAGGATTTTGTTCATGGCAAAAAGCATATTCACACCCACACTATAGTTGCTGGCATAAACAAGGCTTCCATCTTTTTCGTCGGCCAGCTGTTTCACGGAATCGAGTTGTTCATACCAACCCGTAGTACCCACTACAACGGGTACTCCTGCCTCAAGGCAAAGACTGATATTTGCAATGGCAGATGCAGGAGCGGTAAATTCAATGGCAACATCCCCGGTTTTCAGGTCGCCGGGTTTGATGGTATCACGATTTTCCACATCAATTTTCATGACGATCTCATGTCCTCTTGAAAGGGCTACTTCTTCTATGATATGGCCCATTTTGCCATATCCAAACAATATAATTTTCAAGCTACCTGATATTAAATTTAAGCCCGCAAGTTACAACAGGCTGGTTTCCTAACATAGACAAATTTATAGGCTCTATCCGCATCGACAAATCATTGCTGATATCAAATTCCCTGAGATGTGTGAACACATAGGCATCCAGGATATTCGCTACATACCATACGGAAGCAATAATGATGGTTAGATCCCTGTTTCGGCGGTAATATTCACGGTTAGCAACAATATCATTGGGGTCTAAAATTTTGTTTACTCCCTTGTAGGGATTTCGTGGATCATAAACATCGTAATGATGGTTGTTGGTATCCAGTATGGTAGCAAACCTCAATCTGGCGGCATTTCTATAATTAATATAATTGGTATCGTTCCACCAGATAATATAGCCCATAACAGCGAATCCTGCGTATATAATCGGCACATGCCACCATGTATCATGATGCGTTGCTTGTCCCCAACCTGGTATAATTGCAGATTTTAGGGCAGCTTTATCAGGTTCAGAAAGATGTTTGTGTTTTGGAGCGGCGGTATCCGTTTTAGAAGAATCTCTGGCAGATGCTGTGGCTACAGAATCTTTTTTTGGATTTTTAAACTGGGCGTTTGCAATAGGTGACGAAACCAATATTAAAAACAAAACTGCGCCACAGATTATTATCTTTCTTACATATAGGTTAAAATTCAAACGCCTTTTTATTTTCCTCGTGAACATAATAATGTTTCGGACTATATATTTCAAGCCCGCAAGTTACAAACGCTAGGTTTCTCAACATAGGGATATTTACCTGATAATTTTTCTAAGTAAAAAAAACAGAAATAAATCCATGAATAATTTCCTCTCTCACAATCCTTCATATTTTGTTAACATATTAACTTAATTCTTAGCATTTTTGCTATGAAATAAAATTGAAGTCATGTTCAATAAAATCCTGGTCGCCAACCGTGGTGAAATCGCCATAAGAATTTTTCGTGCAGCAACGGAGCTAAACATCAGAACTGTTGCTATTTATACATACGAAGACCGGTATTCACTGCATCGGTATAAAGCAGATGAATCATACCAGATCGGATCAGAATCTGAACCGCTGAAGCCTTATCTCGATATGAACGAGATCATCAATGTCGCCCTGCGCGAACATGTTGACGCCATTCATCCGGGCTACGGCCTATTGAGTGAAAACGATGATTTTGCCGAGAAATGCCGTGATGCCGGATTGGTCTTTATTGGTCCTACGCCTGAAGCCATGCGCATGCTTGGGGATAAGATCCGTGCAAAAAAGGTAGCCAAAAAAGTAAATGTTCCCTGTATTGAAGATAGCAAAGTTTCTCTTACAACCACTGATATTGCGGTTAAGGAAGCTGATGCAATTGGCTACCCTGTCATTATAAAAGCAGCAGCCGGCGGCGGCGGAAGGGGAATGCGGGTGGTTCATGACGCTGATTCGCTTAAAAAATTAATCGGGGAGGCCAAAGTGGAAGCCAAGGTTGCTTTTGGCAATGAAGAAGTCTTTCTCGAAAAATACATTCAGTCTCCAAAGCATGTCGAAGTACAGATATTGGGAGATAATTATGGCAACCTGGTTCATTTGTTTGAAAGAGATTGTTCGGTACAGCGTCGTTTTCAGAAAGTTGTGGAGGTAGCCCCTGCAGTTGATCTGAAGCAGGAAACGAAAGACAAACTGTATGAATATGCATTGACTATCTGCAAAGAGGTGAATATGAACAATGCCTGTACGGTAGAGTTCCTCATTGACCAGCAAGGCGCCATTTATTTTATTGAAGTAAATCCCAGGATCCAGGTAGAACATACCGTTACAGAAGCCGTTACCGGATTTGATATTGTCAAATGCCAGATCCTTATAGCACAGGGTTCCAGGCTCGATTCTGAAGAAATAAAAATTAAATCACAGGCAGACATAACATGCCAGGGTGTTGCTATTCAGTGCCGTATCACAACCGAAGATGCTGCGAATGGGTTTAAACCGGACTTTGGGACCATCATCGCTTATCGTAATGCCGGTGGACCGGGTATCAGGCTTGATGAAGGAAACGCCTATCCCAGTGCTGTGATCTCACCTTTTTTTGATTCGCTGCTTGTCAAAATTACTTCCCTTGGGCGCAGCATGGATGAATCTGCAGAGCGACTGATTCGCGTTCTGAAAGAATTCAGGATCAGGGGCGTAAAAACGAATGTCAATTTTCTTGAAAATGTATTATCAAATCCTGTTTTCCTTAAGGGCAAAGCCACTGTAGATTTCATCGATAATCATCCTAACCTCTTCAATTTTGAAAAAAGATTTGACAGGGGTACCAGCGCTTTAAAATATCTTGGCGAGATCATTGTGAATGGCAACCCTGATGTGAAGAAAGAAATTGAGGATAAAAAATTCAGGAACCCGGTAGTGCCTGATTTTAATCCCTATGCAGTGTTCCCGGAAGGATCAAAAGACCGGTTAAACCAGATGGGACGTGAGAAATTCGTTTCATGGATCAAAGATCAGAAACCAGTACTTATTACAGATTGCACCATGCGTGACGCCCACCAGAGCCTTCTGGCCACTCGTGTAAGAACTATTGACATCCTGAGGGCGGCAGAAGCTTATGCCAAGCGCAATCCAAACGTATTTTCTCTTGAATTGTGGGGAGGCGCTACTTTTGATGTGGCCCTGCGATTCCTTAAAGAAAGTCCCTGGTTGCGACTAAAGCTGCTTCGGGAAAGGATACCGAATATCCTTTTCCAGATGCTCATCAGGGGTGCCAATGCGGTAGGATACAAAGCCTACCCGGATAACCTGATCGAAAAATTTATTGAGGAATCCTGGAAAAGCGGCATTGACATATTCCGGATTTTTGACTCGCTCAACTGGATTGAAGGGATGCGGGTGAGCATAAAAGCCGTTAATGAACGTACTGAAGCCTTATCTGAAGCCTGTATCTGCTATACCGGTGATTTTCTGGACCCGGAAAGAAACAAGAAATTTAACCTGAATTATTACCTTGATCTTGCCCGAAACCTTGAAGATGCCGGTACACATATCCTGGGAATCAAAGATATGTCGGGCCTATTAAAACCCTACCAGGCTGAAATACTGGTTTCAGAATTGAAAAAAGTGATTGATATCCCTATTCATCTGCATACGCATGATACGGCAGGCATTCAATCTGCAACCTACCTGAAAGCAATAGATGCAGGGGTTGATATTGTGGATGTGGCATTGGCCTCTATGTCGGGACTTACCTCACAGCCCAATTTCAATTCCATGGCTGCGATATTAAAAGGCCAGGAACGCGATCCGCGGATGGATATCCATGCCTTAAATGAATTTTCCAACTACTGGGAAATCATCCGGGAGTATTATTATCCTTTTGAATCAGAACTCAAAGCAGGTACAGCCGAAGTATATGACCATGAAATACCGGGAGGTCAATATTCCAACCTCCTTCCACAGGCGCGTTCTCTCGGACTGGATGACAAATTTGAAACCATTAAAGAAAACTATGTGGTGGTGAATGAGATGTTTGGTGATATCGTTAAGGTGACGCCTTCATCAAAAGTGGTGGGCGACATGGCGCTTTTTATGACAGCCAATGGATATACCCGTGATGATATCATGCAGAAGGGCAATGAAATATCGTTCCCGGATTCAGTTATTGAGCTTTTCAGGGGAGATCTTGGTCAAAACCCGGGTGGATTTCCACCCGAACTTTCTAAAATGATCCTCAAAAATCAGCAACCCTTTACCGATAGGCCGAACGCCCACCTGGCACCGGTGGATTTTGAAACAGAATTTGCAGAATTTCAGAAAAAATTTGATGGCGCTCATGATTTCCAGGACTTCCTGTCATATAAATTTTACCCCAAAGTTTTTGAAGAATATGCCGCCCATCTTAAAGAGTATGGCGACGTGCATTACCTGCCTACTCCTGCATTTTTTTATAAATTAAAGCATAATGAGGAGATCATTATAGAACTGGCGCCCGGTAAAAATATTCTTGTATACCTGATGCATGAAATAGACGAAATAGAAGGAACAAGAACGGTTTATTTCAGGTTGAATGGTCAAACCAGACCGGTAGTGGTAAAAGATAAAAACTACAAGTTCCTGAAACCCCAGCGAAAAAAAGCAAGCCTCGAAAATGAAATAGGCTCACCACTGCAAGGCAGGATATCCAAAATACTTGTAAAAGAAGGTGATAAGGTGAAGAAAAACACACAGCTCTTTGCCATAGAAGCCATGAAAATGGAAAACACAGTGCTAGCCCTTAAAGATTGTACTATCAAAAAAATATACCTTAAAGACGGAGATCTCCTGGAGCAGGATGATCTTGTGATGGAGGTAGAAGGATGAATGAATTACCGTTATTTTCAAAGTCGATAAACGCCCACTGGAATTAATTGTTCCACTTTCGATTTTCGGGAATCCCCCTTTAGAAAGGGGGCAGGGGGATTCAAGTTGTTATTGAACATTATACTTGTACAAAACCCTATCTTCAATAAAATTATTTATATTTGATTTGAGTTATGAAAAAGGTCCTCATATTATCAACCCTGTTATTCCTTTCACTCCAAATGAAAGCCCAGAAAAACCAATGGGAACTGGGCATAGAAGGCGGACCAAATTGCGATCTTCTGTTCTCGTTGGTTGAGCAAAACCCAATTCCTGATTTTAACTATATCTGTGCCATCACCACTGAATATAAAATTGACAGTATTTTTTCGATAAAAACAGGGTTATCGTTTGAAAAAATGAATTTTTCCGGTTTTGGTGGTTATGAAGTGCCTCCTGTGCTTGACCAGCCAACCTGGAACAGTTTTTCTTATCCTGTTGGCATAGACCTGAATTATCTTGTAGTGCCTGTGCTTACTAAATTTGAATGGGGAGACAATGCCAAATTCTTTGTAAACGGAGGGCCGTATTTTGCATACTTGGCTGAAGCGCATTATCTTGTTGCAGACCCGGTCGGCAGCGGAGGAATGCATTATTTTAATTCCAGAATCAGTAATTTTAAACCATACGATATGGGTGCCTCTGCGGGATTTGGTTTTGATATTCCCCTTTTAAAAAAGCTGATATTAGACTGGGAACTGAGGTTCAATTTTGGATTGACCAGGATTATTTATCCGGCTGATAACGCACCATATAACAACCAATCCGCTAATTTTATTTTGGGATTAAAGTATGCTTTGATAAAATGATCAATGTAAGGCATCAATGATAAACTTGATGAAACCAAACTTTAATTAATAGCACCACTTTCGAATACAGGAATCCCCCTTTCCAAAGGGGGAATTCGTAAAGGATCTTTTTAGCTTTTTATCAACTTTATCCTATTCCTTAACAATTTTCTCACATGCGGTATTGATGCCGCTATGGATTTTCAACATATAAATACCAGCCCTTAAATTACTTAAGTCAAGTCTGCCATTTTCAGAACCAATAACCTGTCTTTCAATCGTTTTGCCCACTATATCAGCTAACTCAATAAGATCTATTTTTTCAGAACCATTAACTACCAGGAAGTTTTTTGCAGGATTTGGGAAAATATTGAATTTAAGATTTAAACCATAAGCAGGATCTATTCCCGATCTGTGCGTAAAATCGTTTTCGCTACGCGGCCGGAGTACATAATCATAAAAATAAGGTAAAGTATGATCCTGTTGGTCTTCAATGCCGGTAATATCATAATAGCCTGGTTCTAAAGTTGTCGTACTATGATAAAAAGAAGAATTAAGCAATTCCACCGCGAAAGAATCCTTACCTCTGAAAGCATAAAATTTATAAGCAAATTCCAGTTCACCCCCATTGTCCCGTTGAATAAAATTATAATGAATTTTATTAAAGGTTATCGTATCTGGTACATAACAATAAGGCATTGTCACGAGCTCAGATTCATCATTTTCATTGAGGTCATTCACAATCCTGGGAGAAACCGGATGAACCCCACTGGACAAAAGATGCGCTTCATAGCCCGCCAAATAGGTCAACCCTCCGCTTTGCTCAATAATCCCCTGTACTTCTACACTATCTCCAACACCGGTAGAAATCGAATTCTCGCCGCCTGATATTATAATAGAGCCGGTGGAATCCTGTATGGCAAAATCAATAAATGAATATCCGTTCGTATTCATGTTAGCGGAGGTAGCAACTCCTTTTAAAATACATGGTGCATTTACAGAATCAGCAACGCCGGTTATGAGATCGAATTTCTTCATATCCCGAATTTTATATGATTTAATATACTGCATCTGCAGGTCATTTGAATCCCTGACAATTAGTGAATAGCCCCCAATATAAGGCTGGAATTCCTTATTCTGAAATTCGATACCTGTGACGTTAAACCAGCTTGTGGGTGGTACGTTTCGATAAGTCCCTTTCGCAAGGTATATTTTAAATGTATCTATACCGCTTGAATCAACAGCTTGTAGGATGGGGTATACATTATATGCAGACCCATCGCGCCATTGGTAAATATTTATCAATCTAACATGATTAATTTTCAACAGATGGGCCTCGAGGGATTCGGACAATGCTTTTACTGTTTTGGGAACCAAAGTAATATTCTGGTGCGAAAAAAAACTGATCGAATCCGTTTCAATGATATCAGCACCAAATTGCTGGATTAATATGCCCTTAACAAAAACACTATCTCCGGGGACAGGATATGATGAATTGACAGGAAGACTTGAAGAAAAGACAAAAATTGAACCGGTTGTATCCATAACCGAGAAAATACCATAGAAAAAATAATAAAAAGAAGGGCTTGTTACAAGTCCTTTCATATAAAACACATGGTTAGTCCCTGCAGAATCGGCAATACCTGTTACAGGGTCCTGCACTCTTATTTGTTTTATCGTCGATAGCTTTGGCTGCTGAGCGAAAAGAAAATAAGGAGTGGCTGAGATGACTAAGAAAATGAATATCTTAAATGCTGGTTTCACTATTGATTTGATTCTATTGCAAATGCAAGTTATTGAATTTTTATTCTAATCTGCAAATAGGATTACAGATCGTGATACAAGATAGTTCGGGATTACAAATACGAAGAGTGGAAGGATATCAAGCATTTAATATTAATTCAAAACATCTACATTTGTTCGCTTTATAGTATTAAAATGAAAAAACTAACTATTATTATCCTGATATCACTATTTTGTTTCAAGAGTAAGTTATACGCTCAATTTAAGAATTCTATTAATTCCGAAGGTAGCAATAAAATTCAATATACTGTAGACAGAAATGATCCAGAAAGTGTTCGTAAATTGAATTTTGAGATATTCCCTGCTTCATTGTATATCGGGCCATGGGCAGGATTATCTTTTAACATTTGCGCTGCAGTAGCTTATGATTTGGCTCCCCGCCTTTCTTTATTCTGCAATGGCGCTGTAGGTTATAGCAATACATTTCTAAATCAGCATTATGACTTAACGATTCCCCTTAAACCATATGAAGAAGGCAATGCTGCCGCCGCCTTTTACTTCATTAATAAATCACTTACAGGCCCACAAGCCATCCCTGTTGCGTCGCTTTCTAACGGTAATTATACAACGACATACTTTTTCAGAGTTCCCATTAAGCATATCATAAAACTTGGTATTGAAGGAGGCCTTAATTATACAAATTCGATAATCGGCGGATACGGGCCTTCATTTGGTGGCTACAATATAAATGATCCGAGTCAGAAAAAATACAACTTTCAAACACTTTCATCAGATATTAATTTTTCGGCTTTCGCTACCTTTATTGGACTAGATTTAACATTAATTCAAGATTACCTTGTTTCTTATAAAGACCCTGACTATCCGATGCCCGAACATAAAGATAGGTCAAATAAATTTAAAGTTTATTTTGATTTTCTATTGCCCACAAACGGAACATACTCAAATACTACTTATGTTTCATCCTACTCCAGTATTCCCAATGGTGTCTATAATTTGAATAAATATACAAATAATAATTCAAGTGGTCTACGTTTGGGGGTAAACTTTAATTCCTTGAGAACTTTTGGCTTTAGTTTCGGTTCAGAAGTTGGAATCACTCCTGGAGTAGTAGGCGGCCCAATATATGTGAGATTTAATGTTGGAATGGCTTTAAATTCAGCACCTAGATAACCCTATGTTGTTCGTGTCTCCATCCGCTTTCTATTTACTACAAGGTATATAGATTAAATCATCAATTAACTATGACTTCTTATTTAATATTAAAGATATCTTTTTTATAATTTTTCTCATTCAATACTCCTATGGCCTTACTTTTCATTATTATATTTTCGATGATAGAATCTACATTACATTTATTAATGATTGTGCTTAACTTTTGAATATCTTGATTATCAGCTGATACAATTATACTTCCAGGTCTTAACCCTATCTTGTATAATTTTGAAGTGAGTTTAACATAAGCAACATACATCTGCTTTTTTTCAAAATTATAATATATGCCAAAATCATTAAAAGATTGATTTGCTGAATCATTCAATTTATATTTTTCATTTTTCTTAAGGTAAATAATACTCTCTTTCCAATTTATATACATATTAAATTGTTTCATAAAATCAATGCCGATCAATCCGTCATTAAATATAAATTTTGGACTATACCTATAATTAACATCTGCACCTGTACAATGAATTGCCTCCTGGTCGTAAAATATTGAATCTGTTTTTAGATAATATAAAAAGCTATCCTGAAGGGCTGGAGCTCCTTGAAAATCAATAAAAACATTCTTCGCTGTTATATAGGATACTATTTCGGAATGTGATTTTCGGAATTTATCAAATGCATTCTTATCATTTTTTCCATATTCCACCATTATATCTTCAGAAGCGCCTAAATCCCAAAGGAAATAATTTTTAACTCCGTTTATTTTAAGAAATACCTCTGGACATTTTTGATTTGGCGTAGATTCAAAAAATAACTGATAGTCGAAATTATCAATTGAATCTCGATTCCAATGATTATCATATAAGATAATTTTCTGCTTTTGGAAATCAACATAAAAACCGAATTTAGAAAGGAAATCGCTTCCTATTAAACCGCATATTGGTATACATGAATAAATAGAATCAGCTTTTAAATCCATTACCATCATATTGGGCTTAGTTATCTTTAAACCATCCAAATTAAAATTAATATTATTTGCAATGTATTGTCTGGTTTCAGATTCAGAGTATTTCCCAAATCCAGTACTGAAGCCTTTATTGTAAAAATTCTGCGTGTATGGAATATGATTTTCGTCACAAAACTCCTTGGATAAAATAGTCATCCCTCCTGTGTCAAAAATAAAATTTGCATCTCTATTAATAGGTGAACCCAATCTTAATGTAACGATCATCTGATCATTTTCCCACCTGAAATACAAGATTTTTGGATTGAAATTCGAATTGTTTACTACGGTATCACATTCCTTCCTAAACATTATATCCCGCTTAGAACAAGCTAATAAAGATACAATTGCAAATATAACAATGAAAAATCTAAGTTGCATTATTTCTTGTTAAAACCTTTGCACAAAACTAACTATTGAATGAATACACTGACTTACCCCGAGCTTTTTCTATGACTACTTCTTCCTATTCCTCCAGTCTACAAATCCCCAAGCCCACAGCCTTTAGCCCTCCCAAACCTTAATTCTTCTCCAACATGCTCGCCAGCTTCGATAATTCTTCTTCGTTTTTGAAAGGAATGATGAGTTCGCCGTTGCCTTTGTTCTTTTGACGGATCTTGATCGCACGCTCAATGAGTCCTGAAAAACGCTTTTCCCATTCTTTAACGGATTCTGGAATGGCTACGGGTTCTGTTTTTTTACGCGTGGTGACCTGTGATGAGGTTCTGGCTTTTACCAACTGCTCTATCTGCCTTACATTCAGGTCATGGTCTATGACTTCATAAAGCATCTCCAACTGCAGATTGCTGTCATTAATATTGATCAAGGCCCTTGCATGGCCCATGGTGATCTGGGCATCGCGCAATGCGATTTGTATTTCTTCAGGCAGTTTCAATAAGCGCAGGTAGTTGGTCACCGTAGAGCGGTTCTTTCCTACCCTGTCGGCCAGTTCTTCCTGGTTTAGTTTGCATTCTTCCAGCAGGCGTTTGTAACTCAGGGCAATTTCTATCGCATTCAGGTTTTCCCGGTGAATGTTTTCGATCAGCGCCATTTCCAGCATACTCTGGTCATTGGCCACACGCACATAAGCCGGTATGGTTTTTAATCCCGCCCTGATAGATGCCCTAGTCCTTCTTTCACCGGAAATGATCTCGTATTTCCCGTTACCTACTTTCCTTACGGTAATAGGCTGGATAATGCCATGCGTTTTTATGGATTCGGTCAGTTCATCCAGCGCTCCTTCTTCAAATTCAAGCCTGGGCTGGAATGGGTTGGCCTCAATTTCACTGATTTTTATATCCGCGATGCTGTTGAGTGAGGGTGAATTTTTACCCGTGATATCGGTTTTGTTGTCAGACAACAGGGCTGTTAATCCTTTGCCCAGTGCCGGTCTTTTATTATTTGTATTGCTCATTATATTGTTTTCTCTGTTTGTACTTCTTCGTCTACCGGCATCAATCCGTTTTTGATTAATATTTCTTTGGCCAGGTTAATATGGTTTATGGATCCTTTGGAGTTGGCATCATAAAGCAGCGCAGGAAGGCCGAAACTTGGCGCCTCACTCAGCCTGATATTGCGCTGGATAATGGTATCGAATACCAACTTCTGGAAATGAGTCCTTACTTCTTCTACTACCTGGTTCGATAACCTTACTCTTGAATCATACATAGTGAGCAGGATCCCTTCAATTTCCAGGGCAGGGTTAAGATTGTTCTGCACGATTTTGATGGTATTGAGCAATTTGCCCAAACCTTCCAATGCAAAATATTCGCATTGTACCGGTATGATAATCGAATCTGCAGCAGTCAATGCATTTACCGTAATAATACCGAGAGATGGTGAACAATCAATCAGGATAAAATCATAGTCATCCTTTATTTTTTCGACCGATCTTTTCATCATCCATTCGCGGTCGGTCATATTAATGAGTTCAATTTCTGCACCTACCAGATCTATATGAGATGGTATGATATGCAGAAACGGAATTTCGGTTTCTATAATCGCCTCATGCGCATCCACATCATCTATAATGGTCTCATAAATGCTGGTGCGTACCTCTTTCGGATCAAAACCCAGGCCTGAAGTGGAGTTCGCCTGTGGATCTGCGTCAATGATCAGTGTCCGGAATTCCAATGCAGCAAAAGATGCGGCGAGATTGATTGTGGTTGTCGTTTTTCCTACGCCGCCTTTCTGGTTGGCTATCGCTATAATTTTTCCCATAAATGGTTTTAGTGTGCTGTTATTTTCGTGCGGACTTCCATATCTACAGAAGCTGCTATATTTATCAATATTAATTCCTTACCTGCTGCAACAAATTTTTCGACCGCTGCTTCCTTGTCAATTCCTATTACGGGAAAAGTATCATAATGTACCCCGATAATCCTGTTGCATTTGATCATATCAGCACAAATCAGGGCATTGTTGATGTCCATGGTAAAATTATCCCCTATGGGCAGAACGGCAAAATCATTATGATGGTATTTACCAATTAACTCCATGTCCATGGTAAGCGCTGTATCTCCTGAATAATAAAAATTACCCTCTTCTGAACTGATCAGGAATCCACTGGCAACACCCCCATAGCTGTTATCAGGCAAACTGCTGGAATGAATGGCACTCGTTAATTTCACATTTCCCCATTCAAAACTATGTTTTCCACCGATATTCATCTGGACAATATTTTTAACCCCTTTCCCTCCAAACCAGGTCCCTATTTCAAAATTGCAGATCAAGGTAGCATTTGAGTTACCTGCTATTTCAACGACATCCGCCATATGGTCCCAATGTCCGTGACTGACGAGGATATAATCAGGACGTAAAGAAGCCACATCAACGTGAGAGGCCAGCTCGTTCGGACGGATGAAAGGATCAAAAAGCAGCACCTTCCCTCCAATCTCCACAGAAAAACAAGAGTGACCGAAATACGTAACTTTCATTGGAAAAATGACTTAATTTGCCGCGATGAACTTTTTTTTAGACCTGCTAAATTACAACATTTAGCCTTATGACAAGGAGTCTGATTATCTTTTTTTTGGCGGCTCTTTTTTTGACCAGCGGATGCCGGAATAAGGACCGTAATGATAAGAATATTTTCTATTGGAATATTGCAGCGGGCTTCAATTCGCTCGACCCTGCCTATGCCAAAACCCAATCCAATATCTGGCTGGTGAACCAGGTTTTCAACACTCTCGTAGAACTCGACGACAGTCTTCATATCCAGGCTTCGCTTGCCAAAAGCTGGGAGATCAGTCCGGATGGGAAAACTTATACTTTTCATCTCAGAAACGATGTTTATTTCCAGGATGAGGCCCATTTTGCCGGAGGAAAAGGCCGAAAAATGGTCGCATCCGATATTAAATACAGCTTTAACCGCATTCTGAATTCCAAAACCGCCTCGCCGGGTGCCTGGGTGTTTCATGATAAAGTTTTGTACGATAATATTAAACATGAATATGGGTTTTATGCCCCAAATGATACTGTTTTCATTATTAAACTCGAAAAGCCCTACCGGCCTTTTCTGCAATTGCTCACTTTGAAGTACTGCTCCATTGTTCCGCATGAAATTGTGGAATTTTATGGATCGGAATTCCGCAACCATGTAATAGGTACCGGCCCCTTTTGTTTGAAATACTATTATGAAGGTGAGAAAATTATATTGCACAGCAACCCCCATTATTTTGAGAATCCCCTGCCCTACCTGGATGCCGTTGTGGTTTCATTTAATCCCAGCAAACAGGATGAGTTTTTCAGTTTTATCAAAGGCGAACAAAGCATGATGATCGGGCTGGACCCGAGTTTTAAGGATAATTTATTAACAAGCGATGGCAAATTGCGACAACAATTCAGAGGGAAATTCAAATTTGAAGAAATCCCCTACCTGAATACAGAGTTTATCGGGATACTGGTGGATAAAGCCATAGACCATACACCATTGACCAATAAAAAACTCAGACAGGCCATGAATTATGCTATTGACCGCGTTAAAATGATCCGATACCTGAAAAACAATACGGTAGATGCCGGGGAATATGGCTTTGTTCCGCCTTATCTCCTGCCCGGTTCTAAAAAATACTATGAGTACAATCCAGGAAAGGCCAGGGAATTACTCAAAGAGATTCATTATACAGCCAATGAGCCGATTACGCTATCTACAACCAGCAATTATCTTGACCTTGCCGTATTTATCCAGAAAGAACTGGAAGATATAGGTGTCAAAACAAATATCGAAAATGTACCCGGCAGTTCTTTGAGTGACCTGAAAACCCAGTCGAAAACCAACTTTTTCCGGGCATCATGGGTGGCGGATTATGCTGATCCGGAGAATTTTTTATCGGTTTTCTATTCTAAAAACTGGTCGCCCAACGGACCAAATTATTACCATTTCAAAAATGCGGAATTTGACAGGCTCTATGAAGCTGCTTTAACAGAACCTAACGACCAGAAACGAAACCAGGATTACATGCAGATGCAGGATATTGTAATGGATGATGCGCCGGTTATGGTTTTGTTTTATGATAAAGTGATCCGGCTGGTCGGCAATGGGGTTAGCGGTTTGAACGCCAATCCCATAAATTTAGTGAGCTTGAAAAGGGTTAAAATTCTCTGAATCAGGATTTGCAGAATTTGGGGATGAACAGGATTCCTGGTCTATATTGCCATACTTACGAATTCCTGAAAATTCTATAATCCTGAGAATCCTGATTCAGAAAAAAATCCGATAAATCTGGTGAGTTTGGAAAGGGTGAGGTTCCAATTTAACTGCACTTAACATGATCAAAGTTTTCAATTTTGTAAGCTCTTTAATCCGAGTTCTTTACGAAGATTGTTTTTAAATAGTTTTTGTAATTCAACAAATGCTTTATTAGCTAAAACTAAATTCTTTGTTCCTAAAGCATCACCAAATTCATCATATTTTTTTATTTCATCTTCTTTACCACAAGCCTTTAAATGTATCCTGATATTAGTAGTTAATTCTTCATGTCGGGGCCACAAAGGATGATTTTGCCAGACTATATTAGGTTGGGCTAATTTCGCTAATATTTCAAATAGCTCAAGAGTCTCAAAGAAGCATTGTATTCTTAAATCAAGTAACTTCTTGAAAATTTCAAGTTTCCTGTTGTAATATGCAATTATAAACCACGATATAATAGCGATAATAGCAGGAATTAAAATGGGAAAAAGCAAATTAGTATTCATATTGTTTTTTGTCTGAAGGATTTCCAATCCTCTTAAAACAAAAGTACCATTTAATTTACAAACCTAAGTTCGTTCAATCTGTTCCTAATGCCCAAATCGGTAATATTTGAACGAAATTCTGATTATCTTTGTCTCTCATTTAATAAGGAGAATTCTTTTTAT
>JABDBQ010000011.1 GCA_013288555.1 Bacteroidota bacterium
GAAGTCCTTTTTCAGGTTTTTCTTCAGACTCGAAAATTCCATAACAGGCATTATCGGTTTTGATACAAAAATAAGCAGAATTGCTGTCTGGCTGACCTGCTCCTTCGAATAAGGAAATGACAGGAAATTTCACCTGATTCAGCTGGTCTTCAATTGGAAATGAGTCGTTAATATTTAATTTCAATAATTGCCAATGGACGCTCCTGTGATCCGGTCTCCAATACCGGCACCAGTTTTTGAGGGTATTGCTTACTAATGATTTTTATATCAGCATTTACCTGTCTTGAAAACCCATCTGCAAACAAATGCGTTATCCCCTGTTTTTTTAGATCAGCCAATACACTATCGGCGCTTTCATCCGCTTTTGGCATAGGGACACGTTCAAATTTGAAACCTCTTGAATAGACAAAAGCCTCACCCGGTTTTCCGGTTGCAATAATGGCATTCGGTTGTACTTTATATTGTATAGAATCGCAAATGGAAACAAAATCAGTGTATTGGTCCGGTACATTGTACGACATATCGCCTTTGAGATAGTGCTTCAGACCTGAGCTGTTTTCTGATATTTTTTTGGAAGTAAGGGGAAACTGGATCAAGATAAAAAGGACTAAAACAATAATTAATACAGGTTTAAATACGGTTTGCTTTGCATCTTTCGCGCGGTACCAAAGTCCACCCAGTAAGGCGATCAGTGCATAGGGAACATAAGGCAAAATAAGTCGCCATTGTTCACTCCAGATGGTTTGGAGAGAAGTGAAACTGGCAAACCAAACACCGATCGCATACAACAAACCAAAAACCAGGTACCTGTTTTTACGGTAAAGGGTAATGAATATAAAAATCAATGCGGCGGCAAAAATCAGTGTCAGCAACCAGTTCGCTTCATCGGCTGCAGCAACTTTTGTATTATCAGACCTGAATCCCAATACTTTATACACCTGAACCGATACGAAAATGTTGAAATTCTCAAATATTCTTTCAATATATCCGGAAGGAAAATCCTCGTTTCCTGCTGAAGGATTGTAAAAATCCTTGAGCATCACCTGGTCGAGCTGGCTGGTGGTCTGGGCATGTAAAACGGTGCGCGTCAGCAATTCATAAGGCAGTTTAAAAATGACGAAGCTTAATATGGACAAGACAGCATTCATCCATTCTTTGTAAATCAGGAAATAAAGGGCAAAGCAACCCACCGAAACAATGAGAATATTTTTAGTGATAGATAGAACCAGCAAAAAGAATCCAAACATCAGCCATGATTTCCAGGTATTTTTCAAGGATGGATTTTCACCTAGCAACTTGATATGATTGAAGAAAAATATGAAAGCCAATGCCTGCAGGCATAGGGTAAAGGCTTCGGTATAGGTCTGGCTTGCGAAATAGAGGAAATAGGAATTAATTGAAAGATAAATAAGCGTTGTGAACAAAACCAGGTAAGGCACTTTCCCTTTGAAAGCCATATAAAAAAACAATATCTGGGCAACAATAAAAAATGGAAGAAAACAGCTTGAAAATCACAACTTTCATTCCGAATATTTTCATGAGCAATCCAAGCATCACGGGGTATAATGTACCATGATAAGACGGATAATCACCATGACTTAAAAAGTTTTTGGCCATGAGCACATATTCAGAATCATCTGTTTGAAAACTCATCCGTGCATCGAATAAAAGATAGCACAGCAACGATGTAATGCCAATGGAAATGAGTAGAAAAATATTCCTGTTTTTCTCTAAAAAGGTTTCGATCTGTTCGAGAATATCTCCTTTCGGAGCCGATGATTTTGTTTGTGTTTCCGGATTTTTCATGCCTGGTATTGATATTGGCTCAAAAGTAGAAAAATTCTATGGATTGGGAGATGGTTCTTTGCTTTGATTGACCCTCATTCCTTATACCCCGGGTATAATCTGAACAAACTGTCCTGCAAATCATCATGCACCGATTTTCTTTTCAGCCACTCGTATCTAAGGTATTTGAGTTCTGATATGGTCCATTGGCTAAATGGTTTCGATTTGATAAAAATAACATGTTTGATATGATATTCTTCCATGGCTCCCATGCACATGGTACAGGGCTCGAAAGTGCTGTACATCATCAGTTCTTCATGGTCCAGGTTACGGAACCCATCCCATCCCAGTTTATTCAGGGCATTAGAAATGGCATTGATCTCTGCATGCCCACCGGCAAGATGATCTCGTCTAACCGTATTAAATCCTCTGCCTATAATGGAATCATGATAAACTAGAATAGCACCGACAGGCACATCCAGGCTTGCAATGGCTTTATTACCAAGATTGGCGAGTTCTTTACGATAGGATGGTTTGATTTCTGATCGAGACTTTATCAGGTACCATTTAGAAGCACAAAGAATGAGTATGATGCATCCGACAGAAGAAATCAACGCCCATAAAATGATTCTTTTCTTCATAAATATATTTTGTCAAACGCCATTCTCAAATCCTCAAATCCTCAAAACTTGTCCCGACCTCTTCGGGATTCCCAAATAATTCCTCACTCAAACTCCACCAATATCAGATGCCCGGTTTTAATGCCCAGCAAACTTGTGCAACTGCCTTTGTTAATGGCAATTTCCAGCAGGCCATTTGTACTGAACAAACACACTCTTTCCCCATCCTGAACTTCATTGTAATGGCTGTGGATCTTGTCGAAAAACTCATTACGGTTGTAACTGATTTTGAAATTTCTGCCTTTGGCGACTCTTTCAAAACTTGACTTGTCAATATTCACAATGGCATTGCCGATATTGTCGATATAAATCACTGTTCCCCTGATGATAGATTCCTCAATCAGAGGTCGCATATTGGCCTTGCGCACATAGTCAGGCATTGTCTTACCAAGCTTGCTTAAATTACCTGTTTCTGCCATCAGTAAAGCTGCAGGGGCAAATATTTTTTTTAGGGGAAAAATCAGGTCTTCGAGTGTGGCGGGTAGTTCCACAACTGCTTCAATATCTTCTTCATCAACTACCAGTGTAATAATTCCATTGTTATGACATATGAAAAAATGGCCTTTGGCTTTTGCTGCGATAAAACGGGTATCAGATCCGCGGCTGGCATCAATGCTTATAATATGTACCGTGCCGGGCGGGAAATCCTCAAAACAACCGCGCAAAATAAAAGATGCTTCATCCAGCCTGAAGGGTTTTATTTGATGGGTTATATCCACTATATTTGCATCAGGCATCGTCTTCCATATGACACCCTTTGCCGAAGGCACATAGAAATCTTTGTAGCCGAGGTCAGTGGTGAGTGTAATGATAGGTGAAGCCATAGGATTGAAACAAAATTATCCTATTTTTATGTTATCCAGTGAGAGAACATCTAAAAACATACCTATTATCTTCTCCTTTAGGAGAAGGACTCAGGATGAGGCGATAAAAACATACCGATTTCCTTCTCCTTCGGGAGAAGGCAAGGATGAGGTGATAAAAACAAAATTTTTAGAGGTTCTCATAAAATAAACCATTTTGAGCGAAGCAAAGATTAATCTCGACGATGTACACCCGATAAGTTTTCTCGGGATCAACAATCAAAATTTCAAGTTATTACAACAGGCATTTCCCAAGCTTAAGATCATAGCAAGGGGCAATGAGATCATTATCAAGGGCGATCCTGAGGAAATAGAACGCTTGAGCGATAAAATAGAACTCATCCTGAAATACCTTAGCCGGTACAATACCATTACCGAGGAAAAACTGGTAGACCTCCTGGGCGATATTCCGCCACCGGCCGTGAGTGAGGATGCGGATCAGAAAGACGCGGGATTTTTATTGGTTGGGAACGACGGTGCTGTTATCCGTGCCAAAACGCCAAACCAGATTGCACTTGTAGAAGCGGCAAATGTGAATGACCTGATCTTTGCCGTTGGCCCTGCCGGTACAGGTAAAACCTATACATCTGTTGCTATAGCTGTCAGGGCTTTAAAGCGAAAAGAGATAAAGAGGATCATCATTGCACGTCCGGCAGTGGAAGCAGGGGAGAACCTCGGATTTTTGCCTGGTGACCTTAAAGAAAAAATAGATCCTTATCTACGCCCTGTTTATGATGCATTGGACGATATGATCCCGGCTGAGAAACTGAAGCAGTATTTTGAGCAGCGTACCATTGAAGTGGCACCCCTGGCGTTCATGAGGGGACGTACCCTTAACAATGCCGTGGTGATCCTCGACGAAGCACAGAATGCCACACATTCGCAGCTTAAAATGTTTTTAACCCGGATGGGGCCGAATGCAAAGTTTATCATCACCGGAGACCTTACCCAGATAGACCTGCCCAAACAAGGCAGTTCGGGATTGCTGAATGCCATACATATTCTTAAAAACATTCCGGGGATCAGTATTATTGAACTTACCGTACAGGATGTTATACGCCACAGGCTTGTGAAGAGCATCGTGAATGCCTATGAGCAGTTTAAGCAGATTGATTAGTTAAGGTCTGATGTGGAGACAAGGCAATGCCTTGTCTCCTGTGGTTAATCGACATATTATGTCTTAATTTCCCATACCTTATACCTGCCATTAATATACCGAAGGACAATTTCCTTTATCGCTGATCCTTTGTATATTTTAATAACATAAGACGACCCACCGTTTTCATAAAGCCTTAAGTTTTCATCGTAAACAGTTGTATCTTTTGTATTTATATTTTCAAGATTCCGGCTTATTTTTTTTATCAACCTGAAAACTCCTGATTTATCGTTTTCAATTTCTGAACCCATATTTCTTTTGAAAAAAATAGCTTTTTTACCTTCATATATTTCTAAATCAGGGGCAACCATGGCGCTGATTTCTTTATTTGAGGATGATGTGAAAGCTTTAACTATCTTTTTAAAAGAGGGAGTATCTGACCCGAGCTTAAGATCTTTTGAACTCCATGTGTTTTTTATTTTAATACTGGATAAAACACCTTTTGGATTTATTTCAAATGAATAATTTGAACTGTCGTAATCCAATCGTTTCCCATATTCTCCAATGTCAACTATTTCGGTAGGTTTGCCAAATAAGGAAATTATATGGGCCTCAGGAACACCGAGTTTGAGATTGTGGAACCCCAGGTCGGTTGCAGTATTAGTTCCTGTAATTTGAATGGACCAGATTATTCCGGTATCTTCTGCTGCGTATTCAAATACGATATACAATGAAGTATCAGGCTTTATAATAAATGCCTCATAAACATAACCGTCTTCAAATTTATCGTGCTTGTACGATTTGCCAAATTCATTGGATGCTGTTTCGCGGTACTGCCCTATTTGGAAGCCATAGAGGTCTGTTTCACATTTCTGCCCATTCGTTTTTGATATTAGTAATAATCCAGAAACAATGACTAACAGCCTGATCTTATTTTTATAGTTTAACTGCATAGAGCAAATATAATTAAATCCTCTTTTTCATGGTCTTCCGCAAATACATCAATTTCGCCTTATTCCATTTTGTTTGAGGCATATTTATTCATTAAACATGATTTTAATCATGTAACAGGAAATTGATTTGCTGGAAATTTGTAGAATGGGAAGTAGTATTCATTCATTTCATATACCCGTCATGGGTCTGGCTTTTACAATTGACAGTCCGATAAAAGTAGCCAGATACGGCATTTCGAGCGTTATTTCTATCATTGATGATGTTTTGATAGAAGACATGCGCAAGTATTACAGCAAAGAATTTGGTTTGGATTATGAGCCGATAAAAGAATTTGACGATGATTTCCGTGCGCGGCGTATCACGGCTTATCTCGACCTGGTGCATGATGAAGTAAACCGGCAGTTTGATATTTTAAAAAATGAGTCACTGGATACTGAAAGTGACCTGACCAAATATCTTGATATGCTGGATGATCGGTCATCCATTAAAATGCTGTATCATAAATACCGGGAAACGAAAAATGAAAATGAAAAGCGGATGCTTTCAAAAAGCATTCGTGAAGCCATAAAGCCGGGAAGTATAGATGTCAATGTGATGTCGAAAATTGATCCTCCCGCCCATACCAAAAAAGGAGAGCTCCTGCCACCGGAATATTCTGCTGCGGTAGCGGCTTTGCGCGGTTTTGCCAAAAGCAAGCTGAATTCGTCGGTTGTATTGTCGGCAGGTTTTAATCCCAGGTTGTATGGCTTTTTAGATAAACTGGACGACTTTTTTCCGGATGAAGAGGGTGAAATGAAGAAAAGAGTTATTCTCAAAGTAAGTGATTTCCGTTCGGCACGCATCCAGGGACAATACCTTGCCAAAAGAGGCATATTTGTTTCCGAGTTCCGCATAGAATCGGGACTGAATTGTGGGGGCCATGCATTCCCAACCGAAGGATATCTGCTGGGACCGATCTTGCAGGAATTTAAAAGCAACCGCAAACAACTTTCTGTTGAGCTAAGCGATCTATGCGCCAAAGCATGGACGGAGAAAGGGCTTAATGTTCATGGTCTTATCCCTGAAGTCCGAGTTACCGTTCAGGGAGGTATTGGCACAGCCAACGAAAATCGTTTTCTTCTGGATCATTATGAAGTAAACAGCACCGGCTGGGGTACACCATTTTTGTTAGTTCCTGAGGCTACCAACCTTGATGCTGAAACACTTGAAGCTCTTGCGCATGCGACACCCGATCAGTTGTTCCTGAGCCAGTCATCACCACTTGGTGTGCCGTTCAATAATTTCAGTATGTCGGCAAGTGAATTGCAAAGAAAAGACCGCATTGCGCATAACAAACCAGGTAGTCCTTGTCTGAAAAAATTCCTGGTTTCAAATACAGAATTTTCAAAAGACCCGATTTGCACCGCTTCCAAACAGTACATTCATCATAAGCTCCAGGCACTGGAGGCCGGCAATTTGCCGAAGGAAGAATATGATATACAATATGAGACTGTTACAGCCAAAGAATGTCTTTGTGAAGACCTCGCTGCACCGGCATATATCAATGGGCATATAAAAACGAGGCTAAAACAATTTACCGCCGTATGTCCCGGGCCCAACCTGCCTTTTTTTACAGGTAAGTTTACCTTAAAGCAAATGGTAGATCATATCTATGGCCGCATCAACCTGCTTAATAATACCTATAGGCCGAATATGTTTCTCAATGAACTGAAATTATATATCGATTATATCGCCAAAGAGATCAAGAAGCATTTCAAGGCATTGTCACCCAAGCAGATCAATTTCTTTTCGAGCTTCATTAAAAATCTGCAGGATGGTATACAATACTACAAAGAGCTTATCCCTCTAATGAAAATTGAAACGGCAGAATACCTGAAAAGAATGCAGGAAGACCTCGCCAGCCTGGAAGTTAGCTTACTGGAAATCCGCTTGCCGGAACTGGTATTAGCCTGACCTGTTATAAAATTTTTTTCTCCTCTTCTATTGCTGAATTGATCCCCACAGGTTAATAAGACCTGCGGGGATTCGGTTATATTCCTAACCTTTGCGTTGACAGGATCGTCTCATTGCTAAAGTAAAATTATTCCGAAGCAGGAGCTTTTCAAAAAAACAAAATTCAAAAACCCAAACCCATGAAAAGCTTATTTTATGTTGTCCTATTATTCCTGATAAGCATTCTGAGTTCCTGTAAAATCGCGCAAAAGCCTCAGCATATTCAGATTGATAAGCTTTTTTCAGAGCAGCAATTAAAGAGAGAAAACGATTCTGTATCTCAGAAACAAAAACGGATTCGAGTTAATGATCAATTACAATCCGAATCCGGGCACGACAGTATTACAAAACAGGACGTTCTCAATAATACATCTAAAAGTGAATCATTGACTCAAATCAAGGCTTTCAAAAACCATATTGAAACGGCTATAAATCTTCCGATTAATGAAATTAAAACAATAAGAATTTCAATGCTGAAGCCATCTTCATCGGCAGCTGGTTTTTCAAAAAATGCAAATGTAGAATCAAATATTTATTCAAAACTGGCCACTGTTTTTCTTTTATTGACATTAGCCATGATTGTACTTTTTTTTATTGGCAGTGGAACTTCCCTTGCCCTGGTCGGGGTTGCAATTTTACTAGGAGGACTATCTTTATTTCTTTGTCTTCTGTTTTTCATTCTGGGATTGGTGATTAAATAGGGAATTTCATTTTTCTGCAGAGACAAGTCATTGCCTTGTCTCCTGTCTGGATCAAATTATTAATTTGAATACCAGGGAATCAATCAGGCAGTTGTCATATATATATTTATCAATCTAAATGATTTCTCTCGGGGAGACAAGGCAGTGCCTTTGTCTCTACAATGCATCTAGTCAGGGCTTCGAGAAACCAGCCACTGTATTGTTCGTTATTTTCTATTTCCTATTCTCATTCTCGAATTCCCAAATTCCAAGTTTCAAGTTTCAAATTTGAACTTTCCATCAGAGTCTCACCCGGAACCATGTTGCTGACCCACAAATCAATGTGGACTCTGATGTTCTACTCACAAGAATTGTGCTTGCATTCGCGTATTCCTCAGAGTCCCCTCGGCGATGGATGGGTTAGGATCATATAAGGGGGAGACATCTGAGGGAAAGATAAAAAAATGAAACATTTTGAAAAATATTTTCGCTTGTAACATATTGAATATATATAAGTTAAAAAATATTTTTCACGAGCACCCACCCACTTGGGCAGTTCGCTATATATGTATGTAAAAACAGGCGTAAGGGATAAGGCGTAAGGCGTAAGTGGATGGCGCGAGAGAATCATGCTAATCATTTAATCATATGAATCAAGGTTCAGACAATTTTCGGGAACAAAATCAGATCTCTTCCCGAGCACTCGGGATCGAGATGACAGAAATTAAAAAGATAAACCGCCGTTTTTGGGCATTCTGGATTGATATTTCTCTGTTATCGCCTGTTATTTGTCAATGAGTTACGCGTAATTAGTTTAAAATAAATAAGTTAAAAAATGAAAAAAATGAAATTTGTCAAATATCAGGCCAGTTTGCTGGAAATGGCGTTTTTAAGAATTTATCAGGCCAGAATGCCGGAAGCGCGGTTTTTGATTCGGACCAAATCCCCCTGCCCTCCCGAAGAAGTCGGGACAGGCCGTTGGAAGGGGGATTCCCTTCTTATTACTTTGAAATTGTAAATGAAAATTAAAGCATTGTCTCAACATTGTTTTTGTAAAGTCAAATATTGAATGAATGTCAACAGGTTTTGTTAATTGATCATTGGTTATTGATCATTGGTGCCTTTGGTCAATGAATATAAAACTTCTAACTTCGCACACAAGATGACAACAGAATCCACATCCATCAAACAAACCAGTTTTCAGCTGCCGGGGCAGACAAATTTCTATCGCGGCAAGGTACGCGATGTGTATGAAATAGATTATCGCCTGATGGTGATGGTGGCTTCCGACCGAATTTCAGCTTTTGATTATATCCTGCCACGGGAGATACCTGGTAAGGGCGCCATCCTGAATACTATCGCGGCTTTTTTCCTGGAAATGACGCACCATGATGTCCCGAACTGGCTTTTAAAAGTGCCTGACGGCAGGGTATCTATCGGATACAAATGTGAACCCTTTCCTGTAGAAATGGTGATCAGGGGCCGGCTTTGCGGACACGCATTGAGAGAATATTCATCCGGCAAAAGAATATTATGCGGCATGCCAATGCCTGAAAACATGAAGCCCTATGAGGCATTTCCTGAACCGATTATAACGCCGTCTACCAAGGCGCATGAAGGGCACGATGAAGACATATCGAGAGAAGAGATTCTGAAAAGAGGATTGGTTTCAGCCGAGGATTATGCCGCCCTCGAAAACTATACCTGCAAACTTTTTGAGGCCGGGGCAAACTATGCTTCAGAGCGCGGATTGATCCTTGCGGATACCAAATTTGAATTCGGAAAAAAGGACGGGAACATATACCTGATAGATGAAATACTGACCCCTGATTCTTCCAGGTATTATTATGCTGATGGGTACGATGATCATGTAAAACAGGGAATCACACCAAAGCAACTTTCAAAAGAATTTGTGCGGGAATGGCTGATGGAGAATGGGTTCCAGGGACTGGAAGGCCAGAAAATGCCGGAAATGAGTGATGAAGTCGTAGAGATGATATCAAACCGGTACAAAGAACTTTTCAGCCTGGTTACCGGCCAGGATTTCGAAACGGTAAAAACGGCATCCGATGTAAATGCCCTCGAAAGAAAAATACAATCGGCCTTAAAAGAGATTGATATTTAATTTCCTGAGGACTCTTTTTTATATGTTTTCTTTTACATTTGCAATATTCTCAACCTGAATTAAATCCCTTATGAAAAAAACATTACTCACATTCATTCTTTTTGCCCTGAGCTTAACCATACATGCACAGGTGACAACATTATATGGAAACGGAACAGCCGGATATAGCAACAGCAATTCATCAGCAGATTCTATAAATACAGAATTCACTACCCCTTACGGTGTTGCGTTCGACACCAAAGGGAATCTGTGGATCACCGACCAGGGCAACAATTTTATTGTGCTGATCAACAATGGAAAATACCAGCTCAGAGAAGGATATCAGCAGGGCGGTTTTAATGACGGAGCTTCGGTCGGACAGTTGGGCGGGATTACTTTTTATCCTGCAGGAATTGTCGTCGCACCGGGGAAAACTTCGGCAGATGATCAGATATATCTTTGTGATGCAGGTAATAACGCAATACGGAAAATTGATTCTTTTGTGAGTATTGGTAATGCGCAATACCTGAGTACAGTGGCCGGAGGCGGAAAAAAGAATGGTGGTTTGGGTGTCAGCGGCTTTACAAACGGATCAGGTGCAACAGCATTATTCAATAATCCAATTGGCATTGGTTATGTGAAAGATGCCAGTGGAGGCTATCTTGTTGTAGCTGATCAGAACAACAATGCTTTACGTAAAGTAAGCCTGCACAAAAGCGACTATGGAACAACATCAACCATTACAACTTCTATAAGCGCGCCGTCAGGGATTTATGTAGATCATTCAAATAATATATGGGTCACTTCACTTGGCAGCGGAATTTCAAAAGTTTCAAGCACAGGAACGGTAACTTCTATTGCAACGAGTTCCAATTTTGAAGCACCTACCTCATTGGTAATCAGGGGAACAGATATGTATATCGGAGACAATTGCCATATCGCTTACCTGGATATGACCCAGCCTGTGAGCGCTTCAAATCCTACGGTTCTTGCCGGCGACCCTACTGATACTATTTGCAAATTTCAAGATGGTTCAGATGAATCTGCCCTCTTTAACGGCATAGGCAGCATGGCATTGTCACCCGATTCATCTTATCTTGTCGTGGCTGATGGACAAACCAACAGGATCAGGAAAGTAATACTTCCCAAAGCACATGTTCATACCTCTGGTTTCGCATTATCAACCATGAATCCCGACAGGTTTGATATTTATCCAAATCCTGCCCAGGGACATGTTTATATCAAAAACCGGATTTCAGGCGAGGCAGATCTGACAATGTTAACTGCAACAGGAAGGCAGGTTATGCATAGCAATATAAATATCACAGCCGGAGATCCTTATGATATTAATCTCGAAAACTTTGTCCCAGGCGTTTATATTATGCAGATTTCCACCGTGACTGGTGTTTATAACAATAAGATTATCATCAGGTAATAAAAGCTCTGAATGTTATAGAAACCTTTGAAGGGTATTCATCTTTTCTTCGGTTTCAAGCCATTCTTTTTCAGGAACAGAACCCGGAACTACCCCGGCACCGGCATAAAGTAGTGCCGTATGAGGAAAGACCTGCATACACCTGAGGTTTACGAACAGATCGGCTGCGGAAGGTGAAACCGGTCCCAGAAAGCCGCTGTAAAAAGATCTGTCAAAATTTTCATGCTGCAAAAGAAATTCCCGTGCTGGGTGCAATGGCATGCCGCATACAGCCGGCGTGGGATGAAGTTCTTTGATGATCCTTAAATGGGCCGACTGATATTCAGATCTCAGGATTCCGTTAAAATAAGTTGCCAGATGAAAAATATTACCGGCACTGATTGTACGAGGGCCATCCAATTCGATATCAGTGCAATAGCGTTGCAGAATATCATAAATATAACCTGTTACAATGGCTTGCTCTTCATTTTCCTTAGAGGTAAAGGGATTAGTAGTTCCAGATTTCCGGGTGCCTGCAAGTGAAAGCGTGCTCAGTTTATTGTTCTTTATCCTCGCTAAAGTTTCAGGAGTAGATCCGATCCATGTGCCTGTTTGCGGCGTACTTAGCAGGTAAACAAAAGCATTGGGATATGCTTCTGATAAAGAACGAAACAAGTTAAGAGGAGAAAAACCGGGTTTTAAATCTATTTGTTTCATCCTTGCAGGCACGGCTTTTTGCATTTTGCCTAACGCAATGTATTCAAGTACCCGTTCGACCAATGCCTCATACCCTTCTTTTGTACTGCTACTAGAAGTTGGATGATCCTGATATGAAAAGTCAAGAGATGGCGCCAGTTTTGAAAATTCTGAATCGCTCAATTCACATTGCAACTTGTTTTCAATACACCAGAATTTCTGTTCAGATCTGAAAAAAGGGGCTATTAAAAACCCTGTAACCGACTCGTTATTAAATGATAATTCAGCAATGTTCCCACCTGCAAAATTTATAGAGTTACTTCCCGGGAAACGATATAAGACCCATCCAAACCCGGGTTTGAAAATATCTGACCATTGCTTGGCCAGTTCTGTGGTACTTAATTTTTCCATCCGGGCGATAATGCACAAAAGTAAAGCAATAAAAAAGGCCACATGTTTTTTGCGGCCTTTTTATCCATTATATTGTTTTTCGTTTTCATCTGAAATCATCATCATCGTCCCAATCGTCTTCAGATGATGTACTTTCAAAAAAATCGTCGTCTTCAATGTCTTCAAAATTGTCTTCTTTATCCAATGGATCTACAACGTCCTCGTAGTCTTCCATATCGTATCCCTCTTCTCCTATGAAAATATCATCCTTCCCGCTATCCAATACATCCAGTTTTTCAAGATTGGCATCGATGGACTCATCGCTTAAATCTATATCCGGGTATTTTTCAAATAGTTTCTGAATAGCTCTTTCATCAATGGCAAAATCTTCTACGTTGATCATGCATTGCTGGACATACGCCGAATCGGTACGAAAGACTTCATCTAATGACTTTCCTTCATATTTACCGAAAGCAAAACTGGTGTTCAAATCATACACTTTCATGACTGCAATTATTTCTCATTTTGGTTGCTAACAAAGTTACTGATATGTATATTTCTTTCAAAGAATTTTTTTTCAAAAAGAATAAAATTTCCTGAATGATGTTGCGTATCGTGAAAATATTTTTTAAAAATAGTATATTGCATTGATTAAAAGCAGTTTATATTAAGCCCATTCTTTCCATCTTTCGGAATTTATACCGGATTTCTCCCGCTTCCCTCAAAAAAATCTTTCGAAATCATTTAACCAACAGGTTGAAACAGCGACCTCTTCCTATATTTTCCGGTTTATCCAACCATTAATATTGTTTCAGATTCAGGAATTGAGGATTGCTCCCGATTCATTTTCTCAACTGTTTGTCCGGGAGTATTATCGTTGGTGAGAGTTGTTGAATTTTGTATATCTTTTGAAAAACTGATCGCCATCCGCTCCCAACTGATGAGGTCTAAAGTACATACATCATATTCCATGATGATCTTTCCTTTCAGGGCATAGATACCCTTGCCGGTATAATAATATTGGCGGTATACCTGCGGAAATGAAACCGTTTCAAAAGTCTGTCCCTCAGCATCCAGGAAGGAGCCGAACTGCATGGCCGCTCCCTTGGATGTGGTGACGCTCTTGGTATTGGTAAGATAGCCGACCATGGTAACCGTATGGCCCATATTGTTGATCATATCATTGGCCATAATATCGCCGCGGTACGGTGAAACCAGAAGATCAAACCGGGTACAGATCGGAAACCCGAGGGCTTCTATTTCCTGGTAAGCGTCTTCGCGGTATGATTGCCGGAGTGGTGGTAGTTTGAAGTCTTTGATCACAACAGGAAAAAGCGACGGACCTTTCTGTTTCTCTTTCTCTTTCTGTTTCTCATTTTTTGCTGTAATCATATAGGCATCCCAGAGCATCTGTCTTTTATCGCGACCCATCCCGCGCAGCGCCCCGATACGGATGAGGATAAGGAGTTGCTCAGGCTTGGGCTGGAGGCGTTCATATACATCGCTTACGCTCCGGTAAGGACCATTTGCTTCCCGCTCTGGCACAATGCGTTCCGCCAGTTCACTTTCCAGTGATTTGATATGAATAAACCCAAGAAAAATATCTTTTCCACTGATGGATGTCAGGTGTTCACTCCTGTTAACGCAAGGTGCATGAATAATGCCACCCCGCTGCCTTGCTTCATTCACATAAAATTCGGTGCTGTAATATCCCCCGAAATTATTGATTACAGCCACCATAAATTCCAGCGGGAAATAGGTCTTCAGGTACAGGCTCTGGTAGCTCTCCACGGCATAGCTGGCCGAGTGTGCTTTGCAGAATGAGAACCCGGCAAAACCTTCCATCTGCCGCCATACTTCACGGCTCACGTCATCAGGATAACCCTGCGCCCGGCAACTGTCGAAATATTCTCTTTCCATTTTCTCAAAACCATCATCCACCCTGAATTTCCATGCCATGGCACGACGCAAAATATCTGCCCCGGCCAGGCTGAGTCCGGCAAACTGGTGCGCTACTTTTATAATATCTTCCTGGTACACCATCACTCCATAGGTCTCGCCAAGTATCTCACCGAGTTTGGGATGCACGGGTTTATATTTATCGGGGTCGCGATGACGCTGGATATAGGCGCGCATCATTCCGCTCTCCGATACGCCGGGCCGGATGATGGAACTGGCAGCTACCAGGCACTTGAACGTATCACAGCGCAGCTTACGCAACAGCTGCCGCATGGCTGGTGATTCTATATAAAAACACCCGATGGTATCCCCCGCTTTTAGTAGGCTGTTGAGATGCGGGTTTTGGGTGAATTCTTTTACGGCATTTATGTCCACATCCACACCCTGGTTCTGCTTGATCAGCTGGATGCTGTCTTTAATATGGCCCAGTCCCCGCTGGCTGAGGATGTCTAGTTTGTGCAGGTTGAACTTATCAGCAGTGTACATATCAAAATGTGTAATCGGGAAACCTTTGGGCGGCATATCGGTAGCCGTATAATAATGCAAAGGCATATCAGACACCACGATACCGCTGGCATGTACCGACAGGTTTCTTGGGAATTTGATGATCCTCCGGGCATAATAATCTACCTTATATTTATACAGATCCATCACAGTAGCGCTCTTCTCCGGCTTGATGCGCGCTTCAATTTCGCGGGTATCTATGAAGGCATCAATTTCTTCTTTGGGCAGTCCATACACTTTGCCTATTTCGCGGGCTGCTCCCCTGTAATGTAAGGTAGTATGCGAGCCGAGCATGGCAGTATAGGTTTCGCCATAGGTTTTAAAAATATAACTGATGATATCGTCGCGGTCTTTCCACGAAAAATCAATATCAAAATCGGGGGGTGAACTCCTGTGCATATTCAAAAATCGTTCGAAATACAAGTCTAGTTCTATCGGGTCAACTTCTGTGATCCTGAGGCAATAGGCCACGATGCTGTTGGCGCCGCTGCCACGACCCGCATGGTAATAGCCCTGCTGTTTGGCATAGCGCACAATATCCCAGGCAGTAAGGAAATAAGCTACGAATTTTTTATCGCTGATAACATTCAGTTCCTTTTCAATGCGACTCAATGCTTCCGGGTCGTCAAGGGCATAACGTCCTTCCATTCCGGCAAAGCAGAGCTCGCGCAACATCCTGGCATCCCCCTCCGGGCTTTCGGTAAAACAGCGCCGGTTTTTTTCAAGCGTGAAATCAAATTCCAATGCGCACTGCTCCATGATCGCCTCGGTATTTCGGATCAAAAAAGGATAGCGCGCATAGAGCATTACCAGTTCAGCCTGGCTAATGAAATACTCCTGCCGCGCACCCGCCTGCAAGGGCTGTAGTTTGCTAAGGAGGATATTGCAATCTACAGCCCTGAGGAGGCAATGCAGGTAAAAATCATCCTTCGAAAAAAAACTGACCGGATATAATGCCATGGCTTTGGCCCGGAGTTTTTCTTCGGGGACGAGGATAAGAAGAGGCAGGTCCTGCGGGCGGATGCCGAGGTACTCGTTGGCACCCAGTTGGTTGATAAGCCGGGGTTGGAAAGGATATATAAAAATGACATCAGTCAGGTAAGGTGCACGTGCCGGGAATGGTGTGTCATTAAAGAGATGTTTCGATAAAAAGATATTGAGGTTTTTATACCCTTCATTATTAACCGCCAGTCCTACATAAAGGCAAGCGGCACTCTCTTTCATATTCCTGAAATCGATACCCAACACGGGTTTGATGCCCTGCTCCCGGCAATGCAATACAAAATCGAGACCCGCACAGGTATTATTAATATCTGTCAGAGCAAGAGTCGTATAGCCACTTCCGGCACCCAGTTCCGCCAGTGTTTTCACCGGTAAAGTGCCATAAGTATGCGAAAAAAATGTATGACAATTGGCGAGCATCGTTGTCCATAAATTGGGGTTGCAAGATACAGCATATTTGTCATATTGACAAAATTATTGTCAATTAATTTTTACACTTGCATGATACTTATTGATGTTTATGCGAGAATATTTATCTGCAAAAGATGAGTATTCATTGTTGAGGAACATTTTTGCTATAAATTTGCGTTTAGGTTTACATACTTATAAAGAATAAACCAGGCATGAAATTAATACTTGACGTAAAAGATGACAAGGCTGCTTTTTTTATAGAACTTCTAAAGAATTTCTCATACGTAAAAGCCAGGCCGATTTCGTCTGAAAAGTCAGAAATCCTGGAAGGATTGAAAGAAGCTGTAGAACAGGTAAACCTAGCCAAACAGGGAAAGATCAAACTTAAACCAGCCAGGCAATTACTTGATGAGCTTTGAGATTGTCTATACTGATAACTTTGAGCGGGAAGTCAAAAAACTTGCAAAAAAATATCAGTCGTTAAAAACTGACATCGAAGCTTTTATAGATTCACTGGAAAAAGATCCGTTTCAGGGAACGGCGTTAGGTCTTGATTGCTATAAAATCCGATTGGCAATTAAATCAAAAGGGAAGGGCAAATCAGGTGGTGCGAGGGTTATTACCCATGTTTACGTGTTAGATAAAATGGTTTATCTATTATCTATTTATGATAAATCTCAACAGGAGAATATCAGCGATAAGCAATTGCAATCGTTAATAAACCAGATCAGGTAATCCTCTAAATATGAAGATTAAAAAAGAAAAAACTACGTTTCATAGTGTTGCTTTTTCCCGAAAAGTAAAAGAACAGATTGCCCAAGAACTGGATGGCAAATCTTTTGAACAACAAAAAGAAATTATAAGAAAATTTCTTTCAGGGGAGCTTAAACTGAAAGCAGTAAGGTAAAGATGAAACCTCGTCTATTGTAGACGAATGTGTTGTAAATTTGTCATAAAATGAAGCTAAATCTATATGAGACTTGTTGTTGAAATAGGGAATGAGAAGGATGCGAGCCTTTTTATTTCACTGGTAAAGAGGCTCAATGGGAGGATTGTAGAAAAAGGGGAATCCCTTTCCAAAACCAATAAGGAACCCGAAGTCAATCCTGTCTCTATATTAGAAAATATTTCAAAAAGAGGCGGAATAAATTCCATACCCACTCCTTTCAAACAGGCAAAGCCTTCAAGAAAAGCCGGCCTTGCGAAGGGACTAATTAGAATGAAAGACGATTTCGATAAGCCGATTACATTCGACCGCTAGAAATCATAAAATCAACGGTTAAAAATCAAGGCCCTCCGAATGGGACGAATTTATGTTCCGGTTCATACCAGATACTCGTCCACCCATCAATAAAATTAGTTCCTTTTATAATATATCCATGAAAGTGAAGGAGATAGTCTTTAAATTCTTTCTGATCTTTTTCAATTTTCTTATTTGAAATATGTTGACTTTGTAAATCCCATTTTCTATTTGTCATATACATATCTTCATTTTTTAAAAATTCAGATTTGCTGAATTTTACATCCATTGGAATATATTCAAGCAGGCCTCCAAAATACGAATATGGATAAAATGCATTATCAATATCGTCTACAAATCCTGTATTAAAATTTAAAGTATCGCAATAAATGTTTTCTTTCCCCAAATAGACATTATGAGTCAAAATAAAAGTTTCAGTATCAGACCCAGGCGTTTTTATATGGAACAAATGGCTAACCAGTTTCTCTGGTTTACAATCGCCGGTTACATCCCTGTATATGACAAGTGTAGAATCAAGATTCATACCTCTCCAATGATTAGCAATAGAGTCGATCAAATGCTCTTCCTTCAGTATTGAATCAACCTCTTTAATTTCCGTACTAATAACAATTCGTTTTCCTGCGATCATAAAAATTAGAGTAGTATCGCTAACTTCATTATCACTCGAAACAGATTTAGGATCAGATGGATCATTATTCAATCTCTTTACAGAGCCTGACGCATGATTTTTGCTTGCTGATTGATTGCCATTGCCACTAGATGAACAACTAAAAACAAGGAGGACAAATGCTGAAAAAATTAACCTATTGAATATCATTGCATTGTTTCTAAATCAAAATGAAGACCGGCAAATCTTAATTATTGTTAACAAATATAACAAAATCCATTACCTGGAACATTCAACCGGTTTGCCAAACCTATAATCTGGAATCAGTTCATGATTAATACCTCCTTACATCTCAAGACTTTTTTCATAACTTTGCCTTTTCAAACAAACTACATATTCATATACAATGGATTTCCAACTCTCCGAAGAACATTTAATGATCCAGAAAGCCGCACGTGATTTTGCGCAGACTGAACTCTGGAAAGACGTGATTGAGCGCGATATACACGCCAAATTTCCAAAAGACCATGTAAAAAAAATGGGCGAACTGGGTTTTCTGGGTATGATGGTTGACCCCAAATACGGTGGCAGCGGGCTTGATACCATTTCTTATGTGCTTGCCATGGAAGAAATTTCCAAAGTAGATGCTTCCTGCTCGGTCATCATGTCGGTAAATAACTCACTGGTTTGCTGGGGACTGGAAACATTTGGCAATGAAGAACAAAAACAAAAATACCTGACCCGTCTGGCTACCGGCGATTGCATCGGCGCATTTCTGCTCTCTGAACCGGAAGCTGGATCTGATGCCACTTCGCAACGCACCACGGCACTGGATATGGGCGACCACTACCTGGTGAACGGTACCAAAAACTGGATCACCAACGGCGGCAGCGCTGAAGTATATATGGTAATGTGCCAGACCCATGTGGAAAAAGGACATAAAGGCATCAACTGCCTCATTATAGAAAGAGATAGCCCCGGGGTAACCGTGGGTAAAAAAGAAGACAAAATGGGTATTCGATCTTCCGATACGCATTCCATTATGTTCCAGGACGTAAAAGTGCCCAAAGAAAACCGCATCGGTGAAGATGGGTTCGGGTTTAAGTTTGCCATGAAAACCCTCGATGGCGGACGTATCGGCATTGCATCGCAGGCATTGGGTATTGCAAGCGGGGCTTATGAGCTGGCGCTGAAATATTCTAAAGAACGTAAGGCATTTGGCAAGGAGATATCCAACCACCAGGCCATCCAGTTTAAGCTGGCAGATATGGCTACCAAAATAGAAGCCGCACGGTTGCTCTGCCTCAAAGCAGCCTGGCTCAAAGACCAGCACGCCGACTACGGACTGGCCTCTGCCATGGCGAAAGTATTTGCATCTGAAACAGCAATGTGGGTAACCACCGAAGCCGTACAGATACATGGTGGCTATGGCTATGTGCGTGAATACCATGTAGAACGTATGATGCGTGATGCCAAAATAACCCAGATATACGAAGGCACATCAGAAGTGCAGCGCATTGTGATTTCGAGACATATCATAGGAAAATGATTGAATGAAGGAATGAGAGAATGAGGGAATAGGCTTACGCAAGATACATTTACTAACCCCTGATTCCTGACTCCTGATTCCTGATAAAACCCGCCGCTTTAGCTCAGTTGGTAGAGCATCGCATTCGTAATGCGAGGGTCGAGGGTTCAAGTCCCTTGAGCGGCTCTAAGTTCAACCCCTTCGGGGTTGTGAAAAACCTGATATTCTTCATTCCGTGGGTTTTACCCACGGCTATTATTATTCAACCCTTTCAGGGTTGCTAAAACCAGTTTTATCAAAAATCAAATCCGGAGCATGCAGGGAGCATATATCAATTTCCAGAAGCCTGAAGGGCTTCAACTATAATAACCGCGGGTGAAACCCGTGGAAACGAAACTCACTGAGATACAACCCTGAAAGGGTTGAACAATATGCCGAAAAACAATCTTCCCAGATCCCTTCAAAAAAACAAATCAATTTTATTCATTATTAATTGATTTTTAATATTATTGCATATAATATGCTCTAACCTTTTAATTTATTTTTATTTAAAAAATCCCTTGTATGAAACCAAAATTACCACATCGTTATGTGCTGATTTTCTTATGCTTAATCGGCCTTAATATCTCTTTAAAAGCACAAACCGGTAATCCCACCATGGATGCAGAATGGACTATAAAAACAAATGACGGTACACATCTGGTCCTGGAACTCGGTATCAAAACCGGTACCACACATGAACATCTTGGCCCTGCACAATTTATTTTTTTATTTAATGATAGTTTTGTCCATTTTGCGGGTGGAGACACTAACGCTATTAACGGTACAGATTATAACTGGATCGACAGTTTCCGACCCTCCCTGTATGCAGGAGATACTTTCGGATATCCGGCTTCTTCTAATGTAACCCAACCAACACCTGGGGAAGTTATTATTACCCTCAATTTTAACGGTGCACCCGGTGCATCTATTTCATCATCATCGTCTTACATACCTGTTATTGATATTATTTTCAGCATTTCTGATCCATCGAAACACACTTCTATTAAATGGCAAATGAATGAAAGTTCTCCTCCAACATTTGATGCCGTAGAGGATGATGGCTATGGTAATATTGACGAAGGCTCTTTTAGTGGAATTCCCATCAATACTCTTCCTGTTACATTAATTCATTTTAATGCCGGAATAAAGAATGCCTTGACCTCTATTTTATGGACTACGGCTTCTGAAATTAATAATGATTATTTCATGGTGGAAAGAAGCGCTGACGGAAAGAACTTCAATTCAATTGCCTGGGTTCAAGGAGCAGGCAACAGCGAATCCATTAAAGAATATTCTGCCATTGATCCTGATCCGCTGCCTGGAATATCTTATTATAGATTGCGACAAACGGATTATAATGGTGATTTTCAAATATTTTATATAGTCGCTGTGAACAATAAGCAAGGAATCAACACTGGAATTAAAAATTTAAATACTTCCATTTCAGGACCTTATCCCGAAATTACTTATTCAACAAACACGCAGTCTGATGTCAGATTTCGTATTACAGATGTGAATGGGAAACTGATCCTGAATCAGCCAGTTCCATCTTATCCGGGAATGAATAAAATTGACTTACGTAACATCCCAACATTGAAGCCTGGTATGTATTTTATTTCATTGTATTCTGATGAAGATGCGGTTTATACTAAGATGATTGTGCCGTAACATTTTTCTTATGACCAACTTGTCATTTCGACCACCCCGTTTGTCATTTCGACGCAGGAGAAATCTGGCGTATACTAATTGAAATCTCTGTACTTAATTAAACTAAGCTTAAATCAGATTTCTCCTGCGTCGGAATGACAAGAACGTAGGGATAGAAAACGCCGATCAATTACCCTTACCGAAATGCAATTTCCATCTCAACCCGAGACTATGTGCCCCTGAGATCATATCATAATGATATTGAATCAATGCATCTTTTTTGGTAAGCAGTGCTAATGAAATACCTGCCACAGGCTGCAGATTTCGTGATGAATATCCCGCGAATCCGCCAATAAAAATTCTGTTCGTTGGCTTTGTAGACAATGTCGTTAAATGCAGGTTTCGGCTATTCTCAATCAGCACTTTATGTCCTGCTATTTTATTATCAGAAACACTGTCTTCTATGACAGCCGTCACATCCCTGGCCTCAATAGTATCCCTGTAAATCCGGCTCGCAAAATAATCTTTGATCATAGCAGATGTATCTACTTTTGAAATACTTTGCGGATAATAAATTTTATACGGTTTAAAAACAGTGTCCTGTACCAGAAATAATTGACTGTCTCCATGAACTACGATAGTATCATGTTTGAACAGATTATCTTTTTGTTTTTGAATGGAACAGGAACGCTGCAACAAGATAATGACAAGGAGCAGGCACGACAATATCCATCCTGTCCATTTTAATTTATCAATCATGTGAATTATGGTTTTCAAGGGTTTGCTTGACAATTTCTTCTGGTGATTTTTGAGCGTCTTTGGAAAAGAGCAGTCCTATGCCTGAAAGGATAATTGGGCCACTTTCAATCCAGTTTTGTTTGGCAGTCAAGCCGGTGTACAAGCCGGCTGCAATTAAGATACAGCCGAGCAGGCTGGTTTTCCAGTTTTCAATGATCATTGTTTTCATGATTGTTTTCTTTTTGATTTTCGGGTTTTAAAAATTCGTGGTATATCTTAAGACAGACATAGATGGCTGATGGAAGGCCGAATGCCAGTTTGATACTCCAGTCGATGGCGCTGAGCCAGATACCGGCATTTACTGCGGATACCTGGACGGTATTGTTTGATATAAAACTTATTAATGATTTCAAGGATTCGATTCATTTAAAAATGTTTGCGGCAAAGTAGATAAGGTTGAGTGGCACTTTTAGCAACGGAAGATGCAGTTGGAAATGTTTGATAGGAAATCCTTAGCGCTGCCGTGGTTGCACTATAATTCGTGGTCGAGGACCAGACCTGTGCAGAGCTGACAGGGTTCAAATTAAAGGGCGCATAATTCAAACAAACGGCAGAATACTGTGTAATAGAAAGCACTTCATTGGCATTGGGCAATTTGAAATCATTATAGGTATTCGCTCCAACAGTGAGTGATAATGTGTTTGCAATGGCTGTCGCCCAGGTGGCGGAGGTTTGCAATGTGGTACACCATCCCAGCCCGGTAGCATGGTCAATAACATAATTGCTTCCAAATACCTGTGCGCCATTCTCGTCCGTAAAGCGGTGGGTGTTCCCAAAACTGTTGTTGGTCTTCAGGGTAAAAAAATCAGTGAGCCTACCATGCTGCAGGTTGCCGTCATCACCGGTGGCATAAGAGGTAGTCTGCCCGGTCTGGAGCGTATAAATCTCATTTATGGAATTTCGTTGTATTGTACTCAGGTTATCCTGCAAAAACTGGTTGCTCATTACAGTGCCTAAAACGTATTTCAACTGGGAAGAAGTGAGGTTTGCCAACTGGCTGTTTACCAGTTCCTGAACCTGGGCGGCACTCATATATCCGATCTGGGTATTTGTAAGGGAATACGTTGACAGCAAAGTACCGGATGAATTATATGTTTTCAATACCAGTTTTGCAACGACATTTGTATCTGTCATAAAATGCAGCCATGCATTTGTTCCAGGTCTTATACTCTGAACTATAGGTGCATTGGTCAGGAATTTCTTTTGGACAGATGCTGCAATCAGCCAGTCGGTCTGGTTATAATTCAGGAAATCCGGGAAATCAAAAACAGAATTAAATACGTATCGCTTTTCTTCTGTTACAAGAGAAAGATATTGAACCGGGCCGGTAGGATCCGAGCCATACTCCTCGCCAAACTTTACGATATAAGGATAGCCACTTGCACTGTTCTTTTCGAAATTTACCGTAGCCGCATCAATATCGTAGTGGACATAATTTTCAAGGATCCTATGCAGGTCGAACATGCCGTAGCCATCCGGTTGCGGGATACGTTTGATGCGTGCCAACCTTGTAGTACCGTCGGCTGCATATATATCACAGATATACTTATAGTTGGGCTGACTCTGATTGCTGCTGGTAACTACGTATACCAGTTCGTTATACGCAGGACTGAATTTTGATGGGTATTGGGTTATGGTCATGGGGAAATTGGTGAGTTAGTGAGTTAAAAGAATTCCACAAAATCGTAATTCATAATTCGTAATTCATAATTGATTTTACGTCTTGTTTGAAGGCAGCACTTAAACTATTATTTAACTCCTTAAATAAGTCGGGGTTAATTGTATTCGAATAGAAATTCGTGGCAGGAATTCCATCCCTGGCTATCTTCCTTCCGATAAGATATGCAAGACTTTTGAGCTGGTTTTGTTGTGATAAAACGGTCGACATTCCGTTTCTGTTTTTAATTTTTTTTAGCGTCGACTTTTGGATTACGTTGAGTTGCTTATTTTGAATCCAACTGGCTATAATATCCGGCGGCGGGAACTTTCCGGGCTTCCTGCCCCGGTCTATAAAATTATAATAATCTGCCAGTTGCAACTGAAACACAATCGGGAAGCCTGCATAATTAATGCTAAAGCTGATACTATTGCCCAAGAATTGATCAGGATCTTTTTCAGGAGGTATGGCAGTCTTTAATGCAGATACAATCTTCTCACCCCAGGCTTCTAAAGTGTTTTGAATATTTTCCATTATACTTCATATTTATTGTATATCAAACTATCTTAACTGTTGGCCGTTGACTGCTAATTGTTTACTTTTTGTTGATTCTTCGCCTTCAAAAACGAGATCCTGTTCATGAATTCGATAACATTCATTTTTTCATAATACTGCCAGAGGTTTCCGTTCCCGTTACTTAAGGCATCAAGGACTATAAACCAGCCGTAACGCTCATGATATCCATCATTTCTGTTTGTATCTGGTTCATCTTCTTTGTCGTCTCGGTCTTCAAATAATCCTGCATAGCTACTGTTAAATGCTGCGAGAGATTGCAAAAAAAAACCAGTATCGGATAAGCGATCGACATTGACATGTTTTCATATAAAAATGCGGCCCGCTCTGAGTGATCTTTGCCATCATATTTTATGGGAATCAAGCCCCATTTCAATGGGGCTACTATCACTGCCAGGACATTATGAATATTCGCTGTGGGGTTTTCATTTTCTTTCAAAAATGTCATCAGGTCAATATACTGTCCGCCGCTAAGATCGGAGGCATTTAAGTTGATTTTGAACCATTTGCCTTTGATGCAAAAGCGCAAATGCTTAGAACTCTTCAATGGCCTGATCAAATCAAGGTTGTTCAGGAAGCTGATCTTATCAAGGCATTCGTGCAAAGTTTTCAGCGGCAAAGCCAGGATTTCGCTCCTGGATATGCCTGAAAGAAGCGAAATGATTTCAACATCTTTACCGTGATTATCAAGACTTTTGTCGTTAATTATTTTTTCAAAACCGCAATAGGTTTTCAGGGAAATCTCTTTCCATGAGGTTGGTAGTTTGGGCATAAAAATCTTTTAATATATAAATTTTTTAATCTTCAATTTTTTAATCTTTTAATTGTCTCTATCTCATCGCATATTTCCCACTTGGTCTTAATCCATGGGTATGAACAGCATATCTGATCGCATCAAGCGCATGATCATTGAATTTGACCGGTTCATCAATCAGGTTCCCGTTCGCATCTTCTTTCCATTTGTAGCCTTGTCGTTCTTTGAGGATATTGGTACTGCGGCGTGTTACAAATACTTTCATCCGTTTCATCTTATCAATCCCATCTTTCACACTTTTGTCAGCTGATTTGCAGTTTAATCCCGCCTTCCTGATCTCAGCTATCCGCTGTGGTTCTGCAGCATCAGCATAGATACTTGCATGAGCTGGCAGTAAATCATTCATCCTTATAATGAGCTCACTATTTGTAAGGTAGGTCTGATAGATCAATTCATCCACCCAAAGCTGGTTCCCGTCTTTCAAACAGCATTTCACAAGGGCAGTGGGAACATTATACCCGAAATCCAATCCGTAAAACACATCTCCTCCTTCTGGTAACTCATCCACGATATCCCAGGCATTGTATATGGTTGTTTTCAACTGACCTCTCTCACCGAGCCCGTATATCCTCCAGAGATTTTCATCCGTTTCTTTCAGTCTTTCAATTTCCTTTATGATATTTTTATCCAGGAAGTGATTGTCTTTATATGTTGACTTTATAAAAGTGCAATCAGTCCTTATCAACAGATGCTCATAGATCCAATGGTTCTCATCAACAGGATTGTAATCGATAAATACCTGTTTCCGGGTTCGTAACATCAACTGGTTAAATGTTTCATAAGGAACTAAATTACATTCGTTTACAAACAGGATATCTCTTCTTGGGCCACGGGCTTTGCCGGGATCATCGAGACTGAAAAATTCGATGCGGCTTTTACTGATTTTGAAAATATTATCCGTTTTGTTATAAAATTGCTCATCATACAAATCATATGCGTTCAGCATATTGGTAAAGTCAAGCAAGGCACCTTTTTTCAGATGCGGCAAACTCACCGAACAAACCGAAATATGCAATTTCTCTTTGATGGCTTTTGCAACCAATGCCTGCAAAACCGACCAGGTCTTCCCTGAAGATGTACCTCCCTGGTTGACAATAATCCGATCCGGCGATTCAAGATTTTTTGATAATATCTCCGATCCTTTGTATTTGAGTTTTTTAGTCTTCAACATCGTCGATACATTTATGGATAATGGTTATTTCCACTTCATTAATATCGCTACCCGGTGGTTCTTTCCTGGCCTTAATTTCAGGACTAAAATATTTGGCGACAGCATTACCAAACGCTATCCGGTCTTTGTGACTGAGACTTTCAACATCTTCATTCAATGTCTTGATGCACTTATCAAAAACTTGACGTAAAGCATCATCCCAGTTTTGACCTCATCCTTCTGCGCCTGACTTTTCTGCCGCGCTTTTTCGGGCTTGCGTTTTGGTGCTGACTTTCCTTTTGGTTGCCGGTCGGGAGGAGGCTTTGGGTTTCTGATGGGTCTTTGGTTTCATGGGTTTCTTTTTGTTTGATTTGATTCAATATCTCACGCTCATACTGGTTAAAAAGCGTCGTGATCATTTCTTCTACACATACACTGCAGTACAACCTCACAGGTGCCGGATGAAGTTCTTCGCGATACACAGAAGCAATGGCTTCCAGGGTCGGCAGGTTGATAGGTGGAATGCATTTGTTAGCCTTATAATATTCCCAGAATGGCAGGTAATTGCGTAGCTTTTCTAAGTTGGTTGGCGACATAAATCAATTGGTTGGTTTAGGGTTATTTATTCTTGTTTCATCAATCAGGATTTAAATGCATCTGTTACGATTTTTAATGAATCTTCAAATCGTTTGAGTTGGAAATTATGCTTGAGTTGCTCCATGTGTACGAGGCCATATTGCTGCCTGACTTCATCGCTTTCTAAAGTGATTCTACCTGCCCACAATCCCTCGTGAAATATACTGAAATCCTGCCTGTTAAAATTAAGATCGATGGGCGTTTTTGCAGTAATAGTTAAAAGGAATACGAAATAAGCCATCCCTACAACCTGCCGCATCAGGAATAACCGGGCATGCTGGTATTCAGTTGCTTTCGCCCCGAAATAACTACACAGGAAATCCTTTTCCTCTGTATCGTTTCTTACAACAAAGTTTGCGACCATTGCCAGGTCTGAATATCGGTCATTCAAAAATGCAGCTTCCCAGTCCACAAGCCAGGGTCGCTCCCCATCATAGATAATATTTTCAGGCTTCACGTCATTGTGACAGGATACCATATCAGGACCTATGCGTGGGTAAATGCTTGAAATTCTTGAATACTGATGGAACAAATCTTCGGTCATGTTTTCAGGTAATATTTTCACGTCCCTGAATTTCTGGATAAAACTATCAATAAAATCAAAATACTTTACCGTGTACGGGAAAGGCGGAAGTGCATGCAAATCTTTTAGCAACAAAGGCATTTTAACTCTTGCTTCATCTACAGAAAAAGGTTCAGGCTCTATAAAATCCGTAATAGAAATACGGTCTTCGATGCCAGTATACCAGATCTTTGGGGCAAGACCCGCCTCTGCTGCCGGCTTCATGCAGGAATAATAGTGCGTTGGGTCGGCCATCGCATCTGTTCGCATAATGACACGAAGGAGATAGGCATTGCCCTTCACCACAATCCGGAAAATAAGAGCAGATGAAAGTCCGGCAGTGAGTTGGCGGATATCTTCAAATTCATTTGTCCCGAAAGCAATATTAAGAGCGTTAGCAACAGCAGATTTTTTCTCTTCAGGAATCATAAAAGTTATCAGTTAATGTTGTTTAAATGGGCCAAATATATAGTCGTTTTGAAGCTTCCGGCAAGCATTTTATGTTTATTTTTTTTATTTGAACTTTGTTTAAAAAATGGACGTTAAGCCTATAACTGACCTTGTATTTTAATCGCTGAATATTTTAATTTATCGGACTTTAGTACCGGATCATTGATTATTGATCATTGATCATTTCTTCAGTGTTTTAGAAATAAAAACAGCAACAATAGAACTCATTGCGGCAAACAATGGCGCAGCCAGAAATTGCTTTTGAAACATAAACAAAATGAGTGCAATCCACCATGCAAGGCACATTGGGCAATCAAACGGTTTCAGTCGGTTAAAATTCAGTCTATATTTGACCCATTGTACCAATCCTGAGGTTTCCGCAATTAAGACAGCCATACAGGCACAAGAAATTATTAATAGCAGGTTTTGCATTGTCAATATTTTAATCTTTTAATTTTTCAATTTTTCAATTCAACAGGTTTCTGTACAACTCCGCCCTCGTTTTATTCACGATATCAATATGATAGGTTAGTATTATATCCTCATGCAATTGTTCCTCGAGATCCTGTACAAGATTCGGATTATTTACCAGCTTTTTCATACTCAGGTACCAGGCTGATTTATAGTTGGTTTCTCTTATCACAAGACAATTGATCCCCGGCTTCGCTATTGCTTTATAAGGCATTACATCACTTACGATCATGGCCTTTTTCATAAAGCCGGCCTCGATCATTTTCAGTTCGCTTTTGCAGTTGTTAAACAGGTTATGGGTGAGAGGAGCGAGTGCGACATCAAACAAGTTATAGCCCTGCGCATAACTGAAAACATTTGCGGCATAGATCCGGTAATAGGTATTATCATTGCATTCGAGTTGCCTGGTAAAAATATTTTCGAATTCCTGATACATTCCTGACGTGTCATCTTTACTAAAACCCATGAGATAAAGCTGGTACTTATACTTTAGTGTTTCATCAGAATTCAGTATTTTAAAACTGTTTTCCATGAGTTTAATATCTTCCTTATGACAAACGCCGCCCACCCAGCCAAATCGTGTCAGGGAAGAAGGAGCGGGATTGATTTCGAATTGTGGCTGGGCGGGATCAATGGCGTTTGGCAGGACCGTCACATAAGGGTTTATCCTTTTGATCAGGTCTGCAAAAAAGGGGGTAGTGGTGGTTATATGATCTGAATTTTTTAAACTAACTAACGTTTGTTCGCTTATTTTCTCTTTGGCATAAGCGGTATATAAAAGATGCCCGGGATACAATTCCCAATAATCATCGATATCCAGTATGGAAATAATTCCAAGCTTTTTCAAACGGTACAGGACTTCTTTTGAATTTCCGTTCCAGGAAACCATTCGGCTGAACTGTATCAATTGAAACTGTCTCAGAAAATCATCGCTCGCCGACTCGATCTCATTGATCTGGTGTACCTCAAATTCATCTTTATAATGACTGTTGAGATGGTAATGCGGTATCAGCTGGCGATGGTATTCCACGCCGGTTAAATGCGTATTTACGACGATCAGGATTTTAGTTCTCATCTGTACATGAATTGTTTGAACTGTGGGTTTTTGCGGATGCGTTCTTTTACTTTATTCACAGTGTAACGAATGCTGTTGCGGTTGATCCGGGTTTTCCGTGCCAGCTTACGGGCGCTGTTCAGATCCATCACTGCCCTGAAAAGCTCACGCTCATACCAATCCATTTTATCCAGTTCCTTATTTATAAAGTTGATGATTTCTGTATCATCTTCTTCCATCGCATCAGACTTTTCGGCCCATATTGTTGCCACTCCGGGCATATATTTTATCACCTTATCCATATGCCTGTATTTAAGAGAAAAAGTACTGGTTTGTGAGTGGTACAAATTATTGATGATCCTTTTCGCGAACAGCCTGAACCATTCTTTCGAATAAACCTCTGGCAGGTTATCGTATGTGAGTAAAGCAAAAATAAATTCCTGGTAGAGGTCATCTACAAGGTCGCGGCGGGCTATTTTACGGCAGAGATCCTTATAGTACCTACAGCGGCTGATTTCTATAATAATATGATTGTTGGTTTTCATTGTTTTGTGATTGGTGATTTGAAACTTGAAATTGGAAATTAGAAACTTGAAACTTGTGATTTGAAATTTGTGATTTGAAATTTGAAATTAGTAAATGGTAAATGGTAGTTGGTAAATGGTCAGTGATTGTATCGCGTTTTTAATGTACATATATAGTGAAGTGGCAAAGTGGGTGGATGGTTTTGAAAAATAATTTTCAATCAATTTTTAATCAATACGTTACAAGCGAAAATATTTTTGAAAATGTTTTACTTTTCTAAAAACCGGTCTGATTTTAGTCTTCGAAGCAGGCTTTCACTTACGCCTTGCCCCCTTATTCCTTACGCCTCCTTTCAGGACGTATTTACAAATTTTGTTGGTATTTGCTCGTTTATTACAATAATAGTTGTATATTTGTAGCACATATTGGCATATTTTAAAATTGTGAGGAGCAAATATACTACTATAGTTGTAATTACAATGAAGTTTGTACAATTATTTTTGTAAAAATATTATGAATAAATTAACGGTTTCAAACTCAGATAGTTTCCGCGAACGCATTGGATATTTCCACAAAGAATTCCTGGGAATGCCTCAATATGTCTTCGCCGAAAGCATCGGTCTTGGACAGGAAAGGGTACGCAAAAGCCTCATGCCGGGAAAGCAACCCACCGCTGAATTTTTTGAAGCTATCTTCAACACCTACCCCGATCTGAATCCGGATTGGATCTTTACCGGGCGAGGCGCAATGCTTCATTCCAAAGAGGAGACGCTCACACCCTATATGGCTCAAGAATCATTTTCAAAACCAAGCTCAGAACAAGTGTCAGGCAAAAACCTCCGCGTGCTTTGTATTACCAACGACTCATCAGGCAATGAAAACGTGGAAGTGGTGAATACCAAAGCCGCCGCAAGCTATATCGACAATATACAGGAGCCGCAGTTCCTTTCCAGTCTGCCCAAGATAAGCCTGCCGGGCAATGTCTTCCGTGGCGGCACCTTCAGGGCCTTTGAGGTAAAGGGAAACAGTATGGAGCCTACCATTCAGCAGGGCTCATGGGTAATTGGTCAGTATGTACAAGACTGGTTGACGCTCAAAGATGATTATATCTATATCGTGGTGATGCAGGATGCTATACTTATCAAACGGATTCTCAACCGTATTGATAAGCGACAAGGCCTCGTGCTGAAAAGCGATAACCGCGAATATGAAAATAAAAACATTGACATTGACGAAGTAAAAGAACTCTGGCTATTGAAAGCCGAAATGCGCTACGACTTTAAAAACCCGAGCAAGGAAATGTATCTGCAACTTCAACATCTGATGGCTGATGTGGAAGATATTAAGAATAAGATCGGGCTTTAGGCATTAAGAATAGAGGTTAGGAACTGCAATTGCAGGAAGCCTGATTTACCTCAGTATTATTCATGATGCAAATCAGTCAGCGCATGGAATCATTCGTTCAATTTTGCGAATTAGTCTAATCCGCAAAATAATCATGAAGCAAAGTCGCATCGTTATTGAAAACGAATTCAGTATAACCGTCCTCCTGAATGAAAAACTGGAGCCCATTTACAGAAGCCCATCTTTCGAAAAAATACTCGGTTGGACCCCTGAAGAATTAATAGCGATGGTTCCGGGAACCTTAGTTCATCCTGATGATGTGGGATTATGGCAATTATTAATTGAAGAAACAAAGACAGAACCGGGAAAAGAATGCCATGCAGTGATACGAATAAAAAACAAAGCCGGCAACTATTTATGGATGGAAAAAATGAGAGTTAACAGGCTGAATGACCCTGACTGCGGTGCCATTGTTATTAATATGCATGACATTACAAGGTATAAAGAAAAGGAAAAAGAGCTTAACAAAAACATGCTTAATTTTAACAAGGCGCAATCCATAGGACATGTGGGAAATTGGGAGCTTGATTTCTCCAAAGGATACGCGATATGGTCTGAGGAACATTGCAGAATTTACGGGCTTGAAACCGATGATAACAAGCATACTTATGAGTCATGGCTCAGTTTAATCCATCCCCAGGACCTGGCGTATGTCAAACATGAAATTGCGACTGCCAAAATTTCTTTCAGCAAATCTTCGATTCATCACAGGATTCTATTGAAAGATGGAAGTGTAAAATATCTGCTTACAGAGTGTCGTTATGAATTTAATGCAGAGGGGAACCCTATTGGCATGTACGGAATTGCTCATGACGAGACAGATAAAGTAAATTCAAAAAACAAGCTCATACACAATGAGATGAGAATGAAAGAAGCCCAGGCCTTAGCCCACGTCGGGCATTGGGAGCTCGATTTTAATACCGGCATAGGTATCTGGTCTGACGAATCATTGAAAATATATGGTTTGGGGCCGGACGAATACGTCCAGTCTTATGACTCATGGCTTTCTTTTATTCATCCTGAAGACATGGATTACGTAATGAAAGTAATCAAAGATGGTGAAAAAGATTTTCGGGGATCTTCTTTTGTTCACAGAATTATCAAAAAAGATGGCACTATCAGGTGGATACACTCTCAAAGCAGGTTCGATTTTGATAAGGACAGAAAACTGATAGGCCTTCATGGCGTTTCCCATGATATTACCGAGGCAAAAGAAGCAGAAGACAAAATAATGGCACAGCTCGAAATTCTAAGAGAAATATCATCCATGCAATCACACCAGGTAAGATCACCTATTTCGAGCCTTTTGGGTCTGATCAATCTTATCGATTTTGACAACCCTTCCTCCACACTTAATTTTGAAATAATAAGCAAGGTAAAAATTGTTGGGGAAAAGCTCGACGAAACCATACACAACATTGTCTCAAAAACAAATGAAGTAGAAATTTTGAATGGAGATGAAGCTATTTTCAATTCCAGTTATGCGTAGTATCACGGCTCCTTATTTTTAAACTAACAGCTTACTGATCCAGAATCCGGCTCAAGTTAATCTCTAATAACCTCAACCTTGCCCCCGGAACCTATATCGTACAGGTAATATCTGAAACCGGGCAGGGAAGCAAAATGCCGGTGATAAGAAAATGACCAATGATCAATGATCATCTTTAAGATTGAGCAAGTAGTGTGTGCTACGTCCCCCACCTTCAATGATGAATGCTTTAATCCCTGAGAGGTGTTGTAAGTCCCTTGTCGCAGTGGCTTTTGTGGTTTTCGCGATGGCTATATATTTCGCTGCGCTCATGCCACCTTCAAATCCCTCAGGGCCAGCATCAAACATCCTTTTCATTACTTTTAGCTGACGCTCATTGAGCATATCCTTGAAATGATCGAAGAACTTCGTTTTCTTCAAGGTGAAATCTATGAGTTGTCGCGCTTGTCGCTGAGCCAGAAGAATCGTTTCTATGAAATATTTTATCCATGGAGAAATATGGTTGCTTCGTTGCCCTTTTTCCAATGCTGCATAGTATTGCCGTTTATTGACTTCTATGGTTTTCGAAAGGCTTAGTAATACAGGACGTTTCAATGTTTGCGACAAGGCTTTTTCAGCAATGGCACGTCCGATCCTTCCATTACCATCTTCGAAAGGGTGGATAGACTCAAAATACAAATGCGCAATGGCAGACCTTACCAGAGCTTTTTTGATCTGCTTTTTGCCCCCCGGCGCCGTTTCATTAAACCATGCAATAAACCGATCCATTTCGGAGGGTACCTGTTTTGAAGATGGCGCCTCAAAGTGAATTTTTTCTTTGCCTGCCGCACCTGAAATCACCTGCATAGGCTCTTTATGCGAACGCCATTTCCCGATCTGCAACCCGCGACTGCCTTCCATCAGCATTTTATGCCAGGAAAATAATTTTTCTTTGCTTAATGGTTCCTGGTAGGTTTGCCTTACATCTACCATCAAACTACCAATGCCATGCACCCTTTTGTCGCGGACATTTGCGGGTTTCCTGTTCAACCCCAGATTATTCCGGATAGAAGAAACCACATCCTGCCTGTTGAGGTATTCTCCTTCTATCTCAGAAGTTTTTATAGCCTCCGAAACCATCATGTTTACCAAAGTATCCGACTGCGAATCTTTTGACAAGGCATTCAGAATACCTGAAACACGTCCCATCTCTTCCGCAAAAGAGAACATAATATCCTCTATTTCTGTGATATCGTATTTGAAATCAGGCCAGTCAGGCTGTTGCCAGTTATAAATCATGAGCCAAATATACAACTTATTCGGCTCATAATATCACAATTTTTGAGCCGAATAGACATTTTATTCGGCTCATCCAGTTAGTTGAATGCAGTTGACCGTGCTTATCGTAGTCAGATCTAAAAGTATAAATACAGCAGTCAGGATGAATATCTACAAGTAAATCACTACTTACTTCTCACCTTTCACTTCTGACTCTTAAATCAAATCTCTTTCCTCAACCTCGCCACCGGAATATTCAGCTGTTCGCGGTATTTGGCTACTGTACGACGTGCAATATTATACCCTTTTTCGTTGAGCATGCTCGTGAGTTTCTCATCGGTAAGTGGACGTTTTTTGCTCTCTTTGCCGATATACTCTTTCAGAAATTCCTTCACTTCCCGGTTCGAAACTTCATCACCAGATTCGGTCTGGATACCTTCTGAGAAAAACTCTTTTAATGAAAATATACCGAAATCTGTCTGTACATATTTGCTGTTTGCCACCCGGCTCACCGTGGAAATATCCATTCCGATCCGGTCTGCGATATCTTTCAGGATCATTGGGTTCAGCTTTTCAATATCTCCCGTTAAAAAGAAATCCTTTTGAAATTCCACAATGCATTTCATCGTCTGCAGCAGGGTGTTCTGTCGCTGCTTGATTGCATCGATAAACCACTTGGCGCTATCCAGTTTTTGTTTGATAAACTGTACCTGATTTTTGAGGGCCTTGTTCTTAGTCGTACTTTCATTATAACCTTTCAGGGTTTCGGCATAGCCGCGGTTCACACGAAGTTCGGGGGCATTTTTAGAGTTAAGGCTTACCTGGATTTCATTGTCAAGCGTTGTAACTATAAAGTCAGGGATAATATATTGTGCCTTTACATTTATCTGGCTTTCACCGGGTTTGGGGTTGAGATGTGTAATGGTATCGATTACACCTTTCAGGTCGTCACGGTCTATTTTCAGCGACTTCATCAGCTTGTCGTAGTGCTTCTTGGCTAGGTCGTCCATGTGGTGGTGGATGATCTTTTTGGCCTGCTGCACTTCATGGGTCTGTTCCATTTTACTTAGCTGGATGGTCAGACATTCTTCAAGACTTCGAGCACCGATACCCGGCGGGTCAAAACTCTGAATAATATGTAATATACGTTCGAGTTCGTGTTCATCGGTCTGCAGCTGGTTAAGAAAAGCGAGATCATTGGCGATACTTTTCAAGGGGCGGCGCAGGTAGCCATCTTCTTCCAGCATTCCTATAAGATGTCCTGCCAGAATTTTTTCGCGTTCGTTGAGATCCACAGCATTCAGTTGCTCGTAAAGCACATCATACAAAGTATTTACGTTGGCTATCGGCAGTTCACGTTTTTCCTCGTTGGGATCTGTCTGACCGCTATAGGCATAATCATCCCCATCATCCCCGATATATTCATCCAGCCCGGTTTCATAATCGTCATAGTCATTATCTTCATTTTCATCACTATCATCAAAATCATTTTCAGATTCCGCCTCAAATTTCTCTTCTTCAGGTTCTTCACCCTCCGAAGATTCAGTTTTTTCGGTTTCGAGGGCAGGATTTTCCGTGATCTCCTCATCTACCCTTTTCTCCAGCTCCTGGGTGTTCAGCTGGAGCAACTGGATAAATTGTATCTGCTGTGGCGATAGTTTTTGAAGTAGTTTCTGACTTAGTCCTTGTTTTAACATTTATATACCCCTAATTTTGCAACGCCGCACTTTAAAATTAACTTACGCAAATATATAAACATTTCGCAAGCCTTTTCACTCAAATAGAACCGTTATGCCAGTTTTAACTAAAAAATTTGTCTACATCTCCGATTTAAAAAAACATGAAGGCCAACAGGTGGTACTACAGGGATGGGTGCAAAACCGCCGCGATAGCAAGGGCATCGTATTTATTGTCCTGCGCGATGGAACAGGTTTCATCCAATGTGTCATCCTTGAAGACGTAATAGGTGTAGAATTGTTCGACAAAGTAAAACGCCTTGGCTTGGAAAGTTCTCTCAGGATAACCGGAACTGTTAAGACCGATGAAAAACAAACGGGAGGTTATGAAATACAGGCAGATGCCGTAGAAATATTTTCAGAAGCCGAAGAATACCCGATCGGAAAAAAAGATCATGGGGTTGATTTTCTCCTCAGTCGCAGGCATTTATGGCTTCGTTCCAAAAAGCAGTGGGCCATTATGCGTATCCGCAACCAGATCATTTATTCCATCCATAACTTCTTCCAGAACAGGGGATTTGTGCAGATGGATTCACCCATATTTACCGGTAACGCTGTGGAAGGAACCACCAACCTTTTTGAAACTGAATTTTTTGATCAGCCTGCTTATCTAAGCCAAAGTGGGCAGCTCTATGGTGAAGCGATGGCAATGGCGATGGGCAAGATATATACTTTCGGCCCAACATTCAGGGCAGAAAAATCTAAGACCCGCAGGCACTTATCAGAGTTTTGGATGATAGAACCTGAGATGGCATTCTATGACCTGGAAATGGATATGGATGTGATTGAGGATTTTATACGCACTGTGGTTGGCGACGTCATTGAAAAATGCAAAGAAGAACTGGCCATTATCGAAAGAGATTTGACCAAACTTGAAACCGTTGTAAAACCTTTTCCAAGAATATTATATGATGATGCGGTTTCCATAATTCGTGGGGAAAAAGATGTGGACGGAAAGAACGCCATCAAGACATTAGAACAAGATCTGGAAAATATCAAAACCCGGATCAGCGAGATAAAAACCGATATCGAAATCCGCGAACAATCCCTAAAACAGGCAGGATTGAAAAAGGGCGTTATTGCTTTTAATGAGGAAAAAGTCCGCCAGCTGAAACTGGAACTCAAAGACCTCGAAGAAGACGAACGCAATATCCCAAACTGGCTGGAATCGGCAAAGAATTTCAAGCGCGGGGAAGATTTCGGCGGAAGCGATGAAACGGTGATTACCCGGATGTTCGACACACCTATTATGGTGTATAACTGGCCCAAAGCCGTCAAGGCTTTCTACATGAAAGAAGATGCACCGGGTATTGCAAAAGGAGTGGACGTTCTTGCCCCTGAAGGTTATGGCGAAATCGTTGGCGGCGGCGAACGTGAAACTGATATCAATAAATTGCTGGAAGCCATTCATCATCACCAACTCCCTATGGAAGCTTTTGAATGGTACCTGGACCTCAGAAGATTCGGATCTGTACCACATAGTGGTTTCGGCCTTGGTTTAGAACGCATTATATGCTGGGTTTGCAAGCTGCCTCACGTCAGGGAATCTATTCCATTCCCGAGGTTTGTAGGGAATTTGTTTCCTTAATCAGGCGTAAGGGATAAGGCGTAAGGCGTAAGTGGCTGGCAAAAGTAATTCACAGTACTTTGCCTCTAATCACATTTGAATTCATATTGGGGCCAAGCTATCATGTATAAAAAAATCAACTTTCTTTACATGACAACCCCCTCATGTATAAATTTTATACATGAAGGCCTCTACTCATTACCATTTGTAATAATATTCATAAGTTTCGTGTTTATATAGTACATCTCTTTGCCAACTTTAAGCGGTGTTAAAATCCCGTGTTGTGCTAGTTTTTGTAAATACCCGCTGGCAGTTTGTCTTTTTGCAATTCCCTTATCTTCAAGCACTTTTATTTTGATATACGGATAACTAAAAAGCAGTTCGGTTAAATCAGTAGCTGGTATTTTTTGTGAGATCTTTCTTACTGCATTTAAAGTCTGTTCTTTAAGGTCGAGCATGCTCTCTATAATATTTAATGTTCTTTGAGCGGTTTCAGTTACAGCATCAAGCATAAAAATAACCCAGTTTTCCCAATTCCCCTTTTCGGTAACTTCTCTAAGGCAGGTATAATATTCGGTTTTATGCTGAATGATGTAGGCGCTATGGTATAGTACCGGAAGCGTAAGCAAACCTTCCTTAAGCAGGTATAAAACATTTAGTATTCTGCCCGTTCTTCCATTACCATCAGCAAAAGGGTGAATTGCCTCAAACTGATAATGCATGAGCGCCATTTTTATAACAGGGTCAACCTCTGACGGTTCATTTACAAACCGCTCCCATTGGGCCATCATATCCGCAACATGAACCGGTTCCGGGGGTGTATATATAATTTTCTTGCTGGCTGGATTACCTAACTGCGTACCAGGTAATTTGCGGTAGCCTTCCTGTGTATTCTTTATTTTTTGCATGATTTCGATTGCCGTCTTCCCCAAAAGAAGATTGCTATTTGTAGACATTGAATCAACCCCAGCATATATTGCATGTTTATATCTCAGCACTTCTTTTGTTTGATGAGGTATCAGGTCATTCGGAGATATGACGGCCTGGTATAGGGCATCCTGGGTTGTAACGATATTTTCAATGGCGCTGCTGTCTTTGCTCTCCTGCATCACAACCGTATTGATCAGAATTTGTGGATCAGGTAATCTTTGACATGACCATTTCAATCCTGCAAGGTATTTATTGGCTTCAATAGCTTTCTTTAGTATCTCTTTTGTCTCTAATTCCCTTGCAGGAGGCAATTCAGGGAGATTATTGTATGGTGTTTCAGAATTTGTCCACATTATGTTCATATTTTAAACATGTATCTGGCAAATGTACACATTCCGCACAAAATGTGTACACGTCTGTGACATATCTTTATCTAATCGACATATTCTATCTAACACATCACCGTCATAGTGACAACAAATTCCAAAAAAAATGAGTCTATAACTCATTGAATAAATATAAGTTAAAAAACATTTTTCCAAAACACCCACCCACTTTGGCATCTCACTATATATGTACATAAAAGCCGGGACCAAGAAGTTATCGTTTCGGTATCGCTCTTTATTTATTGAAAGGAATCAGTGTTTAGGCAAATTGGCCCAGCCTTCGTCGAGACTACAGCAGGCAATGAAAGATAAACCTGCGTTTTTTGCTATTCTGGATTGATCTTTCCCTGTTATCTATTGATATTTGTCAATGAGTTACGTGCATGAAGCTTAAAATCAATGAGTTGAAAATCGCAAAAAAAATGTAATCATTGTTTATCAATCCAGAATAGTCAAAAAGGCCGTTTTTGGGAAATTATCAATAGAAAACAATAAAAAAGGGCATTTTGAGGAATCAGATCTCTCCTATGGCCGAGATGACAAAATCATCTTTTTCACATCCTGGATACTGACCATATTCGTAAAATCCAGTTCCAGTATAGCAGGCTTGCCTTTGGTCGCTAAGAAATCATTGAGTGTCTGACTGTAATCCTCTAATTTATTGCAAAATAAATAATTACAGTTATGCTGCAAGGCTATATGCTCAAAATTAAGTGGCTGTTTCACTGCAAAATATTCTTCCAGTTCTTTCTGAGCTTTTGCGCCGGGTAGGGTACGGAAAATACCGCCGCCGTGATTATTAAATACAACGATTTTCAGGTTGTCCCTGAGATAGTTGTTCCATAATCCGTTACTGTCATACATAAAACCCAGGTCTCCTACAATAAGTACATGATTGCGATCATCTACCATGGATTGTCCTGCTGTAGAACTTACCGTTCCATCAATACCACTGGTACCACGATTGGAATAGATTTCGATATCCGGATTGATGAACGGAAATACGGAAGCATACCTGACCGGCAAACTGTTACCCAAATGCAGAACTGTATTTTTTTCTAATTTGAAAACGATCTCATAAGCTGCACGTATTTCACTGAATTCCAATGATTCAATAACTTTTTGCGAAGCTGTTTTTAGCTCTGAATCTTTCTTAGACCATAGGGTGAAATATTCGTTATTGAACTTGATAATATCATTCGATGCCAAGGCCTTGAAAAATGCCGGTGCACTGAAATCAAATACATTCGTTAATTTCTGAAAAGTATCAGCAGAAGATGAGTGTCCGCTCAGGTACCAGTGTTCTTTGATAGACTTGCCTTTAAGGAAATTTTTCAGGGTTTTGGAGACGATCGGTCCGCCGAAACTGATGACCAATTCTGGAGAAAAATTCTCTTTCTCCGTCGTTGATAATGAGTCAATAACCAATTCTGCAAAAGATACGGAGCCGGGGATATTTACCAGGTTGGAAGTGATATCGGGAACAAATACGAGATTTTTATTCGCGCATGCTTTTGTAACGGCTTCTTTTAGTGAAGGGTTTACTCTGTGCGTACCAGCAATAACCAGGATCTTATTGAATTTCCCAAGTCTTTCAAATATCTCTAACGGAACTGTCTTATCTGCAGATTCCAGTTTAATGATCTTAGGGTTTAATCCACTGAAGTCAGGCTCAGTATCCAGGTACAAAGGCTCTCTTAAAGGTACATTAATGTGTACCGGTCCTTTGGGTTGCTGGTTCGCTGTATTCAGTGCTTCATTTACTATTCTTATGGCAAACCATTCAGAATCAGGGTGCGAAAATTCTGTCTGGAAAGTATAGGTATTCTTCACATGTTTGCCATACAGATTTGCCTGGTATATCGCCTGGTTATCAGCCTGCCCGATCCATTCAGCCGGACGATCTGCGGTAAATACGATCAATGGTATTTCACAGAAAAATGCTTCCGCAACAGCAGGTGCAAAATTGAGTGCTGCCGTACCTGATGTACAAACCAATGCCACAGGTTTTTTTGATTGTCTCGCGATTCCTAATGCCGTATAAGCCGCTGATCTTTCATCCGGAATGACATAATGTTTAATCCCCTCAAACCGCATGAAACTCAAAGCCAGCGGCGCACTCCGCGATCCCGGACATAGCACCACATTTTCTACCCCGTGGGCTTTACATACCTGTACTGCCTGATGGAGTATCTCGTACGTTTTTATGGTGTCCCGGTTGTCCAATTTTCAATGATCAATAAGATTTGGATGAATCTATGAAGAAATCAGATTTCTCTCCCTAGCATTCGGGATCGAAATGACAATAAGATTCAAAAAAAACTTGCGTCAGCCCAAATATCAAATTTCAAATCACAAATTTCACTTCTTCAGCTTCATCCATTGTTTACGGTATCCTTCTTCAAATACATTCACGTGTTCTGAAGGAGGGGTTACCGGTTCTACCAGTTTGTCTTTGCCGTAAATGAATGTGCCACGGTCGTAGTTGGCGCTGGCAATGCTATTGCTCAGGAATATCGCTTCTTTTGGGCAAGCTTCTTCGCAGAGTCCGCAGAAGATACAGCGCAACATATTGATCTCGTATTTAGCAGCATATTTTTCTTCACGATATAAGCCAACTTCGTTTGGCTTACGCTCAGCGGCTTCCATGGTGATGGCTTCGGCGGGACAAGCCAGCGCGCACAAACCACATGCTGTGCAGCGCTCAGCGCCGTTCTCATCCCTTTTAAGGATATGCACGCCGCGCCATACAGAACTGAAAGGTTTTTTCACTTCAGGGTACCTGATGGTAGGCACTTTTTTGAACATGTGCTTAAACGTGATCGCCATGCCTTTGAGTATCCCTGGCAAATAGGTTTTCTCCATACCTTGCAGGGCATGGGTGTCAACTTTTTTGGAACGGTTCGTAAGTTGCATGTATCTTATTTGAAGAGGTTTTGTATGAATAAAATGCCACCGCCTGTGAGGACGATATTCAGGATGGAAAGTGGTATCAATACCTGCCAGCCGAGGCGCATGAGTTGATCATAGCGGAAACGCGGCAATGTCCAGCGTACCCACATGAATATGAAAATAAAGATAAAGATCTTGGCAAAAAACACCCCTACCGCGATGAGCGATACCAGGTTGGCATTCATTACTTCGGCCAGCTTATCGATATAAGGGAAATTGTATCCGCCAAAATAAAGCGTGGCCATAATAGCTGAAGACACGAACATATTAATATACTCAGAAAACAGGTACATACCCAGTTTCATAGAACTATATTCTGTATGGTATCCCCCTATCAATTCCGTTTCACATTCCGGCAGGTCGAATGGCGCCCTGTTGGTTTCAGCAAAAGCACAAATGATAAAGAGAAAAAATCCCAGCGGCTGGAAAATAATATTCCAACGCATACCATGCCAGGCGCTTTGCTGGGTAACGATATGATTCAAAGAAAGCGAACCGGTCACCATCAATAGTGCTATGATCGCAAGACCCATAGCCAACTCGTAGCTGATCATTTGCGAAGAAGCCCTGATAGCACCAAGCAATGAAAATTTATTGTTGGATGCCCATCCACCGATCATCACACCATATACACCAAGGCTCACGATACCAAGTACATAAAGGATACCAACATTGATATCGGCTACCTGAAGTGGAACCAATGTTCCATTTATGGTAATATTCGGGCCCCAGGGAATCACGGCGCTGGTCATCAATGCGGTAAGCATCGCCAGCGAAGGACCAAGAATAAACAAAAATTTATTGGATGTAGCCGGGATGATTTCTTCTTTCATAAAGAATTTGCCTCCGTCGGCCAATGGCTGGAGGATACCCCACGGACCTGCACGGTCGGGGCCAACCCTGTCCTGCATTACCGCTGCAATCTTACGTTCGCCATAGGTGCTATACATCGCGATCACCAGGGTTATGGTAAAGACCAACACCACCAATACTATTTTAAAAAACAATGCGCTTACAAAAAATGCTGCCATATTAGTTTTGCACCTCCTCAGTTTTTGCGGCCATTAAACTTCTTTTATTTCCGGGTTTCAGCAATCCCTGGTAGGGTGCATCGTAATGGTTTTGCCCGATCACAGAATGCCGGTTGATGGTGCGCGGACCTTCTATCACCCAGTCACCCATTTCTTTTTTCTCAAACCTGCAAGTGTTGCAGATGAACTCTTCCAGTTCGCCATAGGTATCCTTTCGGCCTGTGACACGGTATATTTCATTGCCATGGTTCCAGAGAACCACTTTACCGCTGCAGGTCGGGCATTCGCGGTGGGCATCAAATGGTTTGGTAAACCATACCCGGCTCTTGAAACGGAATGTATTATCAGTAAGCGCTCCCACAGGACAAACATCTATCATGTTGCCGGAGAACTCATTATCTATCGAATTTTCAATATAAGTGCTTATCTCGCTCACTTCACCGCGCCACATGATACCATGAACCCGGTTTGGGGTCAGCTGGTCGGCCACCATGGTGCAACGGTAGCACAAAATACAGCGGGTCATATGCAGTTTGATATAAGGACCGATATCAATTGGTTTAAAAGTTCTGCGGCCTTCCTGGTAGCGGGTACCTTCGCGGCCATGCTCGAAACCGAGGTCCTGCAAATGACATTCGCCTGCCTGGTCGCAAATGGGGCAATCAAGAGGATGGTTCAGCAACAGGAATTCCACCACGCCTCTGCGTGCTTCGAGTACTTCCTGGGAAAGTAAGTTTTCCACCACCATGCCGTCCTGCACCGGGGTAACGCAACTGGCTACCAGCTTGGGCATGGGACGAGGGTCCTTTTCGGAACCAGCCGCCACCCGAACCAGGCAAACACGGCATTTGCCGCCGCTGCCCTTAAGTTTAGAATAGTAGCACATGGCGGGCGGCACATGATGCCCCCCTATTTTGCGGGCCGCCTGGAGAATGGATGTCCCCGGTTCAACCTCTGTCTGAACGCCGTCTATGGTTACTTTAAACATGTTTGTGAATCCCTATATAACGTTTCCTTTTACGAAGCAGATGCAAATTTAGGACTTATTTAAGTGCGTGATATGGGTTAGAAACTATTTTCCTGAAATAGATGAAATTGCTTTAAAAGCTGATTTTTGTCAATGGTCAATTGCTCTAAAGATGGTAAATGTTACATTCCCTTAAACAAAGAAAGGAAATGGAGCATTACAGTCGTTCTCCGGATCAAAAAATACCAACCCGGGCCTTCGTGCTCAAGATTCAAATTTCAAATGACCAATGAATCAAATATGGCTGTATTTTTGTTGCTTGTCTTAAATGGACATCCCCTGAATACAGGTAAACCCTTATGAAATATATATTTTCACTCTTTCTGGTTTTTGCTATCGCATTACTGTTACCATATAAGTTATTGGCCCAGACGAATCTTGAAGAATCTCTTGCGGCACAGTATTACCAGACCGGCGAATTTGCCAAGGCAGCCGTGCTATATAAAAAACTCATGGATAATTCTCCTGGAAATGCGTTATACTATGACTCATACCTGAACTGCCTGCTGAACCAGAAGGATTATAAAACAGCAGAAAAGGAACTGAAAAAGCTCACAAAAAAGCGGAACAGTGTTGATGAACTGAAGTATGAAGTAGACCTTGGATATGTTTACGGGCTAGATAGCATGGATAAAGAAAAGATATCGCTGTATGACAAGATTATCAGCGGATTGAAGGCCGATCCCGGAGAAATACAATTTACGGCAGCAGATTTTGAGCACAGAGATCAGAAGGACTATGCCATAAAGGCCTATGAAAGAGGACGTAAGCTGTTGCGGGATAAAGATGTTTTTGGCATGGAACTCGGAGCCTTGTATAGCGATACAAAGGACTACCAGCATATGTTTGATGAATACCTCCAGTTATTGAATAAAAATCCTTTTGAACTAGAGGCTGTTGAGAATTATATGCAGGATGCAGTGAATAATGACCAGGCCTATGATATCCTGAGAAAGATGGTTCTCAAGCGTGCCCAGGCCGAACCGGAAAGCATTACCTATTCGAATTTGCTGATATGGCTTTTTATACAGCGCAAAGATTTTAATTCAGCGTACATCCAGGAAAAAGCTATTGACAAAAGGCTGCATATGGGTGGACAGCTATTGATAACCCTGGCCCCCATGGTTATCCAGTACCGAGATTTTGACCTTGCACAAAAAATTTACCAGACCGTTATCGATCTAGGGCAGGAAGAACCGTACTATGTCATTGCCCGTCAGGGAATGCTTGACATCAGTTATACCAAGATAACACAGAGCGCCAATTATTCTGATTCGGATGTGGTAAGTCTGATAAGTGCCTATAATAAGTTCCTTGATGTATATGGTTCTCAACGTCGTGAAAGTGGCGAAGTAGTTTTGCGTATGGCAGAGATGTATGCATTGTACAATAAACAACCTGACAAAGCTATAGAAGTACTTAAAAGCTATATCAGGAATGAAGGTATTGAAAAAATGCTGATAGCCAAGGCAAAACTTGCCCTTGGAGACTACAGTTTGCTTAGTGGCCTTACCTGGGATGCTTCTTTATATTATTCACAGGTAGAAAAAATGTATGAAGATGAGCCCATGGGGCATGAGGCTAAGTTCAGGAATGCGAAATTGTTTTTTTATACCGGTGACTTTGCTTTTGCAAAAGCCGACCTGGATATTCTTAAAAGTTCTACTTCAGAACTCATTGCCAACGACGCCATGCAGCTGGCCCTCGAAATAGAAGAAAATACAGGACTTGATTCTACCGAAAAGCCATTGAAACTTTTTGCTGAAGCTGATTTCCTGGCTTATAAATACCAGTTCGATAAAGCAGAAGTATTACTCGATTCCATAAATGCAAAATACCCGGGCAATTCGCTTGACGATGATGTCCTTATGATGCGCGGTGATATATCATTTAAGAAAAGGGATTATAATAAAGCACTTGGGTTTTACCAGAAAGTCTATACCGATTTTGGCGAAGATGTACTGGGAGATGTTGCCATGTTTAAAGCTGCCGAACTTGAAGAGAGATACCTGAATGATCCAGTGAAGGCCAAGGACTTGTATGAAAAGCTGATCCTTACTTATCATGGCAGCGTGTATGCTGTAGAGGCCCGTAACAGGTTCAGGAGATTAAGAGGAGATGTGGTGAATTAGAGGGGTTGGGAGACAGGAATTAGGATTCAGGAATCTGAAGAATAAAAGCTATTATTAATTAGAAACCGGAAACAATACTAATTCTCTAATTTACCGTAATTTTTGCAGAAGTAATATTCGTCACACCACTGGTATTGGCGACCGTAAATTCCAGAACAATGATATCGCCAACATTGCTGGTTGCAGGCACTCCGTATTTGTATATTGTAGTCACAGATTTTTGAGTTCCCGGAAAAGGGACACTGGGAAGATTGGTTGATGAGCTGCTGTTTATCACCTGGGCTACATTAAGTGTCTGGATAAATTTGTCAGGAGATTTCATGACGACATTAAAAGACAGGCTATCCTTTGCATGCGCTGTTGTACTACCCGGTGTAACCACAATTGAAGGCCTGCTGCCTGTTACAGTTATGGTTGCCGTTTTAGTAGTAGCATTGCCGTTACCATCCGTTATTGTAAAAGTTATTATTGACTGTTGACCTCTAACTGCCGTGTCAGGAATTGTATATATAAAATTCTGATCCATAACCGGTTTTGTGGTTGGAAGGGTAGAATCTTTAGCGGTAATTTTTGTATTTGTAAGATATTGTGTGAAAATTTGAATCCGTTTAATGCCATTGGCCGCTGTCACAGAATAATCAATGGAAACCTGGCTGTTTGCATAACCTGAATCAGAAGAAGGGGTCAAAACCAATATAGGGCTGTTTATTACAGGGACAATATTATTGGTTTTGGCACATGAATATATCAGTGAGACCAGAGCAATGACGAAGGAATATTTTATGAATGTTTTTATAGACATACGTTAAACTATTTAAGAATTAGGAACTCCAAATTTAAGGAAATATTGATTTTTCAATAGAAATTATAATGTACAACACAAAAGATAAGGCATCTGTTCAAACTTTGTTTGTAGATTTGTTCCTGAACCTCATTTCAGTGTAAAAAAACCAGGTTATAGAAGATAAAATGAAGTATTTGATTATAATATCCTTCACGCTCATATTGATTGCCTCCTCTTTCTGGGGTTGTCAGAAAGAAGATCTGGGCAATCTTGATGGCATATTTTCAGATACGACGCAAGCAGGTCCCGTATCGCAGATGAACGCCAGGATTAGTGGTATCCCCTGGGCCGCTACTTCATACACCATCTCTTTGACGCCAGGAACGCCGGGCCAGATCATTATTTCAGGACAATCAGACAATGGACAGACCATTACCCTTGTCGTAGCGAATTCTAAACCCGGAGATTATCTTATTGCTGCAAAGTCTCCAAGCGTGGCATATTATTCTCCTGACACTTCTGCCACAATTGTTTATAAATCAAATGACACGCTTACAACCGGAGGTGTTATCAATATAGATTCAATAGACACTGCAAATCTTGTTATGTCGGGTGAGTTTAATTTTATAGGAGGTACTCCGGGTTCAAAAACAAGAGCAACCATTACAGATGGCAATTTTATAAATCTTGGTTATATAAATACTGCTGCCAATACCCAGTTTGCTGCAAAAGTAAACCAGAAAACCTGGCTTCCTCAAAAAGTTTCAACCAGTGTATCAGCTACCAATGTGCTTACTATTACGGCAGTAAATGCTGATGGAACCGAAATGATATTAAGTTTCCCTGCCGGAATTCTGGCTTCTAAAACAGCATATCCATTGACATCCTCAGGGGCTTATACTGCCTTGTATGAAGATAATGGCACAAATCTTGTCCCGGATGTTTTATCAACCCACAACACACCTAAAATTGCTTGTAGTCTGAGGATTACTTCTAATACAAAAACCGGATCTCCCAGGAATATCAAAGGCACATTCCTGTTTTATGCGGTGCCTTCAAATTCTTTAACTTCAAAAGGATCGAGAATTACATTCGGACAGTTTAATGTCAATTACTGATTAAGAACCAGGCTTTAAATGAAGATACTTCCATTGTTCCTGTGATATTGGTCCCGGAGCATCGAGCATAATATCACGCCCTGAATTGTTTTTAGGGAACGCGATGACATCCCTTATAGATTCTGTGCCGGCCATGATGGCACAGAGCCTGTCAAAACCAAAAGCACAACCACCATGTGGCGGGGCGCCATATTCTAAAGCTCCCAGCAGAAACCCGAATTTTTCCTGGGCTTCTTCTTCTGATAATCCGATGGCCTTAAATATTTTAGACTGAATTTCTCTGTCATGGATACGGATAGAACCACTGCAGCATTCCCAGCCATTTATAACAAAATCATAGGCGTTGGCAAGCACTTCACCGGGATGGGTAAATATCTTATCGAGATGTTCCGCTTTGGGTGATGTAAAAGGGTGGTGCTCAAAAGTCCATGTCTGGCTTTCTTCATCAAAAGCAAACATGGGAAAATCCACAACCCAGAGGGCCGCAAATTTGTTTTTGTCCCTGAGCCCCATCTGACTTCCGATTTCAAGTCGCAGGTCGCCAATGGCTTTCTGAACTTTACGTGTAGCGCCAGAACTGATGAGGAGCAAATCACCCTGCTGGCCATTAAAGGTTTTAAACCATTCTTTCAACTGATCTTCAGAGAAGAACTTATTGACAGATGACGATATTGTGTTGTCTTCATTCCATTTGACATATATTAGGCCTTTCATGCCCCGGTTAGGCTCTTTTACATATTCGGTATAGGCATCTAATTGTTTCCGTGTGAAAACAGCGCCGTTTTCAATACAGATTCCTGCTATAGATCCTTTTTGATCCAGTGCATCTTTGAACGGAGCAAAATCTGTATCGCCTAACTGTGAATCAAGATATTTGATCTCCATGCCAAAGCGCATATCCGGCTTGTCACTCCCGAACCGATTCATAGCATCTGCATAGGTCAATACAGGTATTTCACCCAGCTCAACTTCTCTTACTTCTTTAAAAATATGCTTTACAAAACCTGTAAATACATCAATAATATCCTGCTGGTGTATGAATGACATTTCACAATCCACCTGTGTAAATTCCGGCTGTCGGTCGGCCCTGAAATCCTCATCCCTGAAGCATTTTACAATCTGGAAATATTTGTCATATCCCGACATCATCAGGATTTGTTTAAACGTTTGAGGGCTTTGAGGTAAGGCATAAAAGTTGCTTTCATGTACGCGACTCGGTACTACGAAGTCACGGGCTCCTTCCGGAGTGGATTTGATCAAAAATGGCGTTTCAATTTCCAGGAAACCCTGCCCGGCAAGATATTTACGAACTTCCTGCCCCAGTTTGTGCCTGAGAATTAAATTGTCCCTGATCGGCCTTCTTCTCAGGTCAAGATAACGGTATTTCATCCTGAGCTCTTCACCTCCGTCGGTATCGTCTTCTATTGTAAATGGAGGCAGTTTGGAGGCATTTAAAAGAGTAAGTTCAGTTACAATTATTTCAATATCGCCAGTGGGGATATTGTTATTTTTATTGCTTCTTTCATTTACCTTTCCTGTTACCTGGACCACAAATTCGCGTCCGAGGGTACGGGCTTTTTCACATAGATTGTTGTCAATATCCATCCCAAAAACCAGCTGCGTGATGCCAAAACGATCGCGCAGGTCAATAAATGTCATTCCCCCGAAATCCCGGTTATACTGTACCCAGCCAGATAGGGTAACTGTTTGATTAATATGTTCTGACCGGAGTTCTCCGCAGGTATGGGTACGATACATAGATGATTTGAATTTGATGCAAAGGTAAGGAGAAACGGGGAACAGTGAGAAGTAAGTAATGAGAAGTGAGATGTATATGGTGCTTTTATAAAAAGCCTTTCACTTCTCACTTTTCACTTCTTACCCCTATTGACTGTTATTATCATCATCCCTGATGATATGCTGTGGAGGGGTGATTTGTTTCACCCTGAATGACATGCCTACAAATACGTTCAAAGATATATACTGGCTGGAAAAGCCTGCCAATACATCGTCATGAGATGCTCTTTCATCTTTTTTGGTGCTCACCGGGTACATCCATTCTACGGGTGCATTACCGGGCAATACATAATTTGTATTCTCAATATTGGTAATGCTCCGGTCGAAACGTACTCCGATATGGGCATATTCCCAGTCCCTGATTTTGATATTAAACTCGGCACCGGCTGTAAGGCCAAAATCAATGGGATTATAAAGCTGTTTGAAATTAAAATTCGGATAATTTTTTAAAATGGAATCAGGAGCATTTGGACGTGTGAATACCTTGACATTCATAAGATAACCCAATTGAAATCCCATAAAAATGCTCACATTGATCCTTGAATTTTCGGCGATTTCCGAATTGAAACGAAGCAGGAATGGCACGCGTATGTAATCCATATATACATGTGAAGTATAAGGAATTGAATCATGGGTACTGTAAATGTTATAAAAATCACGGATCGTGCCGGTATATTTTTGCCCGACACCGGAATAATACAACCCGGTTTGAAGGCCGTAGTTTGTGTTAAAATTGTGAATATAGTCCATGCCGGCACCTACTTTATATGTTGGAACTATGTTTTGCTGCCCACTAAGATTTGTAGCGCTGTAATCACTGAAATTTTCTATTCCAACATATTGAGGGCCGCCCCAGAACTGGATAAAATTTCCCGATTGGGCATATATATGTCCACACTGGAAAACTGATATAACAACCAAAAGGGTTGCTAATGATAAATTCCCGTATTTTTTATGTTTCATTCTTATTTAGAATCTTTTAACGGACTGTTATGTATTTTATTATAAGTTAACAATCTGCTAAATAATATGTTCCTGATGGATTCAATGAGAGCAAATTTTATACCGTTTAAATGCTCAATTTCATATTCAGCGTCCTTATTTCCTGGCCTGTAATTCTCCGATCAATGTATTTTGACTTCTGATACGACGGGATAAAATGGTTAAAATGCCCTGGGCAACCTCAGGCCTTTCTTCTATGAGTTCGTTGAATTCTAATTGATCAATGCGTAAGAGCAGGCAATCATTAAGCGCCGTAGCTGTGGCAGATCGCGGTTCAGGATCCAGAAGGGCAAGTTCTCCAAAAAGATCCCTGCTGTGAAGGACGGAAAGTTCTTTGCCGTCAATATGAATGGAAATATCTCCTTCGCAGATGATATAAAGGCAGTTACCAAGGTCGTCTTTTACAAATATGTCTTCTCCTTTCCGCTTGCGTTCTTCTCTGGCAATACCTGCAATACCAACCAATATATTTTCAGGTGTTGCGGCAAACATATTGGCGCTCTTCAGGATCAGGATCTTTTCAATTTCGAGCATGGATTCTTTTTCAGAATGCCCTTTATGCCCATGATGCTTTTCTTCTTTCATATCTGTTAAGATTTGATTTTTTTTATTGGTGGCTAACAAAGTTTTATTTGCAGATTCAGCACATTCTGAAAGCAGTTTGTTCCCTGAAATCAAATATCGCCCATGAATTTTCTCATCAAACTGTAGACAGAATTTGTAAAGAGTTATGGCCTTGGTCCATTGAAGAAAGGGGTTGTTTTTTTCGCGGAGAATACTGTTGATAATCCCTTGCCTGCTTTGATGTGCATCGGGTTCCATGAGTTTTGACAGCAGCTCAATCTTATGATCTCCCGGAATATCTTCAAGCATAGGGAAAAGCTTCATTTTTAGATCTCTGTCAATAATATTTTCGAGATATTCCAATGCATTGGCGCGGTTTTCTTTATCGGGAGAACCATACGCTGTTTTCGCTTTTTGAATGACATTCCTGTCATGCAAAAAAGAAAGCAAATAAAACAAACGGGTTTTTGAATTTTCAATTTCATGCTCCAATGCTGATTTGAGATAGTTGTTTTCAGCCTCTGTTGAAACCTGCTCGAATATCTGGAGGCAATGAAAAGAAAACTGCAATTCTTTTTCCAGTTTACCAGAAATATATAGGTTGTATTTTTTTACATCTGATCTGTTGCGATCAATGGCTTTCAAGACTTCATCAAGTGTTTCAGCATGTGCATTTTCAAAATAGTCATTGAATAAGATTTCAAGTGCCTGTGGACCGCCGATCCGGGAACAGATTTTAATTGCTTCTGTTTCATAATTTTCACGAAATTCCGGTTTTTTAATATATTCAAAAACCGGGGCCCCGATCTGACTCAATGCCTCCAGGGTTGCCTTTTTCAAAAATTTATTGTCAAGGTATGGAACCAGGGGTTCTATCAATTTTGGGTTTCCTATCCGGCCACAGGCATTTATTGCAGCTTTCTGTACCTCAGGGTTTTCGTGATGGATGAGTTCAAGCACCGGTTTGTAGTAATTCCTAAAGCCAAGTTCACCGATAATATCAATGGCGATGATAAGGTCTTCAATATTCCTGGATTCCAACATTTTAAGTAATTGCTGACCGCCGATAATCATGGGTTCCAAGTCGCCACTTTTTAGAAATCCTTTTATGGCAGCAGCCCTGATTACAGGATTCGGATTGTCCAATACCTGGGCAATCCGGTCGATAATGTCTTCATATTGGCTGCAGTAAAGTTTTATTGCTGCCTCACATACTTCTCCTGAAAGATCAGCATTTATTATGTTGATTAAGATTTCACTATTTGTCTTTAATTTTAATGCATACATCGTATTCAATGTATACAACCGAACTTCCATAACGGGGTGGGAAAGGAGCTGAGGAATGGCCGATTCAAAAACAGGAATATGCGTTTTTGATAATATCTCACTTGCATAAATTACTTCGTCAGGGCGCTCGCTCTTTAGCCTGGCTTTTAAAATCTTCACCGAACTTTCATCACCCAGGTTCAATTCGCCGCTGTCTATCATTCTTTTATTTATAGCCGTGCGCAAGGCATCCATATATTTTCGTGCCGCGAAGAATATGAGTACAATCCAGATCATAATCAGCACGATCAATATATAATTGATCTTATACAGGTTTACATTATGATATACCAGTATACCTATATACAATGACAAGCCGCTGATTCCCAATCCTAACGGGTCGATTATTCCACTGATGATACTATGCGCTTTATGTCTCGCATCCGCTGGTAAAGGTTGAAAAAGTGCGAGAAACAACGGCTCATAAAGTACAGCTTTAAATATTTCAGAAAACACAATCATAATGGTAAAAAACCACATGATAATATATTCCCCCTGGTATATTCTGTCGATAATTACCATGCTTATACACATCAGGATCAGAAAAAGGGGTAGCGCCAAAAGACTTCTTCTAACCCCGAGTCTTTCAATGGCTTTGCCTGAGAAAAGCAGTTTGCAAAGGATAATAATTCCATTAGAGATAGCAAATACTATGGCAAAAAATTGATCCAGTTCCTTCAATGTGTGAAACTTATGTTCTACACCGGATAAAAACGAAAATTCAATAAAAGTAATGACGATGGCTGCCGTTAAATAGAGTATTGAGAGTGCCATAACCAGTTCCGATTGAAAAAAACGCGAAAGAAAACTTATTCCTGCCGGTTTGCGATGCACGTGTTCTACGGAATGATGCTCAAAATGTGATGGCTTCATTTTTGAAAATAAAAGCTTGAGAATCAAGGCTCCTGCAAGAAAAGCCACGGTAGAAATAATGAGCAGGTTAGACCCTCCTCCCAGGTAAGGAGCCAGCAGGAACACCATAAGTGAGCCCAGTAATTTGGCAGGCACATCTCCAACACTGATGAGTCCATATAATCTTTTGGCCTGCCTTACATCAAAAATATAGCTGGAAAGAGTCCAGAATTCTGTATCAACCTGTAAGTTAACTACCTGGTATAATATATAAATCGCAAAGGGTATCCAAAGAACTTTAAAACTCAGTGCCCCTATAAAAAAGAGAAAAATAGTGATGGCAACAAAGATGACAATTGCCATAAGCATTTTAGGTGGCGGCCATCTGTGGCTTAAGGAATCGTTTAGTTTACCCAGCAAAGAAAGAACTACGGCTGAGCACATGAATACAAGCGGGAGGGATTCTATTTCAAACCGGGAAAGAAATAATGCATTAGCTACGATGAAAAGAACTGAAATACCGATACCCTGGAAGAAATAATGCAATAAGAGATAACCCACATACATGGATTCTCCTTGTCTCACATTTAAAAACCTACTTATTCTCTCCTTCATAAACGCTTTCAGCTTCAAACCGGTAATATTAGGAAATTTTATCAAGCTTTTGCCACCTGATCTCCCCAGTCCTAAAAATTTACGATCTAACTGAAGTTGATATCAACGTCTTTTTCAATGGGTTTTCCCTGCAGGATGTACTCAGCCAGCTGCAGGGCAAAATACGGTGCCAGGATCACGCCTTTGGTGCCTAAGCCATTTAATATGAACATTTTGTCATTGATATGACTTTTGCCCAATAAAGGCCTTCTCTGTTTTACAGCAGGTCGTATGCCTGCCTCATGATTGAGAATTTCAAATGGCAATTCCGTTATTTTTTTTAATTTACCTATCAGTTCTTTGCGTCCCTTTTCGGTGGGTAGCGTTGTGAGATCATCCCATTCATATGTGGAACCCATTTTATAAATATCATTGCCAACAGGCACAAGATATCCGGTTGACATCAGGATATTTTCCGCATATAATCCCGGAATCCGAACGGTTAGAATTTCGCCCTTCGCAAGATTAAAGGGTAAGCCCGGGAAATATGGATTTTCAGTTGCGCGATATCCTTCACAAAATATAATAGAGCAGGCCTGAAAATCTCCCCAAACTATATTTAATTCGTTGATTATAATATCATTATACGCAAAATTGGATTCCACGAAACTATGCTGTTGGTCAAGGTATTTCCTGAAAGCGGTAATCAGCAATAATGTGTCGATATACCCACCGCCTTTTATTTCGCATGAGGCATATTTATTGCCTGATTCCGAAGCCGTAAAGCCCGCGATATATTTTTTTTTGTCATCCTGGATTGACCTTTCATACACTTCTTTTTCTTCCTCGCCTGATAGATATTTTACTATAGGCAGTTTATAAAGTAATTTTTTGCCAAGAATGACTTCCATATCCTTGTAAACAGTTTCTGCACATGGAAGTAATTCATCTATGAGCCAGGATTTTACAAATCTTCTGCCGGTGACCGGGTTAAATAATCCGCCTGCAATCATTGAAGATGAGCTGACACCGTTGTCAACCACCAGGATTCGCTTACCAGCTTTAATCAGGTGATAAGCCATCATAGTACCTGCAATACCCTGTCCTACAATGAGGTAGTCAATTTTAATCTGCTTATTAAAATTAGAATCCAAAGATCTGTTCCAGGTTAAGTTCTTCAATTTTACCGTATCTGGCCAGGTCATTTAAATTGATTTTGTCTTTTGCACCTAAAACGCACAATGTATATTTGGGTGATGCGTAATTTTCCCTGTGAAATTTTTCAAGATCATTCATGCCGAGTTTATCTAAAGAATTGTAAATATCTTCCCTTATATCATGATCATTCCCCATTCTAACAGCCTGGTCATAATTCATGAGGATATCACTGCGAATGATTCTTTGTGCTTCGATCTGCCCGATCAATCCTTTTCTGGCATTTTCCAGGAGAACATCTGTTGCAGGCAAATGATGTAATAAATCATTCATTCCATCGACGGCTTCTGTTATTTTATCTGCCTGTGTACCAATAAATGCGGTCGTAAAAAATGGGTCGTTTCTTCGATTTGGCGTTTCAAACCTGGAATACGTGCTATAAGCCAAAGCTTTAGATTCCCTAAGGGTCTGAAACACGATAGAGCCCATGCTTCCTCCAAAATATTCATTGAACAAAGTTGCCACAGAAAGTTCATCAACATTGTATTTCCCGGCTTTTGCCACCCAGTAAATATTTGCCTGAACCATATCAAAATCAGCGAAATAAACCTTATTCTCCTCAACATCCTGCGCTGTAAATTTTAGTGCATCCGGATAAGGTTTTAATTCTGACGGTGTCCGGTGTCTGGTATTCAAAGTATGCACCAGATCATTTTGATCAGCGGGGCCGTAGTAATATATTTTGTGTTTGTACCCGCACAGGTTCTTGATGTATTCTGTTAGTTGTTCCGGCTTTATTTTTTTGAGTTCCTCATTGCTAAGGTTATTGTTAAAAGGATTCCGCGGTCCGTATTTTGCATAAGCCACCATGCCGCGCATGAGGATTATATCCTTGTTTTTCTTTTGATTTTCACGGTCCTGGATTGTGTTTTCTATGAGCGCATCCAGAGCATCCCTGTCCGGTTTTGCATGGTTAAGTAGTTCTTCAAACAATGTGATAGAGGCATCAAAATTTTCCTGCAAACCCGTGAGGTATATGTACGTTCTGTCATTCGAAGCAGATACGCCGAAATTGGCCGCCAGTTTATAAAATTCATTGCTTATGTCTTCAGCGCTTTTGTTGCCCGCGCCTAAAAACTGGAGATAGTTTGCCGCCAATGGAAGCATTGAATCATTATCTTTACCCATGTCCAGGAAATAATACAGTGTAAAACGTTCATTTTCTGTATTTTTCAAATACCAGAGCGGTACGCCATGACTCAGGGTTGATATTGAAACCTGGTTTTTATAATCCAGAAATACAGGTTTTAATGGTTTTGCCGGCGCATGAAGTATTTCATTCGCAAATTCGGAAATATCATCCCGGTTAAGTGTTACCTGTGTGATAGGTGGTTTAGGCACTTTAATAATATTCTTATCTTCTCCGATTCGCTTGTAAACTACAGTATAATCATTTGTATACCATGCATTGGCAAATGCAATAACATCTTTTTTACTGATCTTTTTCAGTTCCGTTTTTTCAGCCACTACATCTGCCCAGTTTCTTCCGGTAACAAAGGCATCCATAATGCTGAAAGTGCGGGAGGTATTGTTCTCCTGTTTTTGCATTTCTTCAATGCGAATGTTATTTATGATTGCAGTAATGAGTCCCGGTTCAAACTGGCCTGTTTTAATTTTGCCGATTTGTTCCAAAAGCAAATTTTCCACCTCTTCAAGTTTTTGCCCGGCTATGGGAGTTCCCTGTAGTATCTGGTAACTGTAATCCTTGTTAGAACCATAATCCGCATAAGCCTCCAATACTTTCTGGCTTTTAACAAGATTGATATCGATGAGTCCGGCTTTATCGTTGTACAACAATGAGTTGGTTATTTTCAACAAGAGCGCTTCTTTTGTCCCTGCACCTGGAAAACGAAATGCGATTTCTACTTCTTCCGCTTTTGGCCCCAGTACTGTTTTAACAGTTGGTTCTGTTTTTTCTATTTCAGGCTGAAAACTGAAACCAGGTATTGGTTTTGACTGCAGCTCCGAAAAATATTTATCTACCAACATGATAGCAATATCCGGATCAAGGTCCCCTGCCAGGATCATGGCCATATTGTTGGGCACATAGTATGTATTATAATATTCCTTAATACTTTTAAGAGAAGGATTTTTAAGATGTTCTATGGTGCCAATGGTTGTTTGCGTGCCATAGGGGTGGTTTCTGAACAATCCTGCAAGCAATGCCTCATGTATCTTAACATCATCATTATCAAGACCCCTGTTTTTTTCTTCATATACGGCCTCGAGTTCCGTATGAAATAACCTGAATACAGGGCTTCTGAAGCGCTCTCCTTCCAGTTTCAGCCAGTTTTCAAGTTCATTTGCCGGAATATTGTTGATATATACAGTTTCCTCAACCGAAGTAAAGGCATTGGTACCCGTAGCTCCCAGGGCAGTAGCCATTTTGTCATATTCGTTAGGAATGGCATATTTTGCAGCAATACCGGATACTTCATCGATCTTTTTATAGATTTCCTTCCTCAGGGCTTCATCAGTAGTATGATTATAGTCTTCATACAACTGGTCTATCTGATCCAGGTATATTTTTTCGGTAGCATAATCTTTGGTGCCGTACCTGTCGGTGCCTTTGAACATCATGTGCTCCAGGTAATGGGCCAGCCCTGTATGATCTGATGGGTCATTTTTACTGCCTGCTTTAACGGCTACAAATGCCTGGATACGGGGTTCGGTTTTATTTACACTCAATATTACCGTTAATCCGTTGTCAAGGGTATAATACCTGACACCCAGCGGATCGCCGGTAACAGTAGTGTATGGATATTTTTTCTGGGTATCTGTGCCGGAATTTTTTTCCTGGGCAGTTGCTGATATGCTCATTTTAGATATTAAAATATTGAAATAGAACTTGATTTAAACGCAATCGAATATCGTATTTTTTCTTTGCTATGTGCCGACTGCAAAAAACATGCACAACTTCAATTAAGGACAAAAAATATTGAATTATGAAATTAATAGGCAATTTATCAGGGCAGCACTGTTACATTTCCCTGGAAAAAGTAAAGGTTGTTATCTACGCCCTTTACATCAATGAGGTATTTATAAACATCATTGATTGGTTTCGCTCCTTTGAATGAACCATTCCATGAATCTTTAATGTTATGGGATTCAAAAACAAGGGTTCCCCAGCGATCATATATCCTGATATGATATTCGTTGATGAACAAGCCTTTTATGTCTAAAGAATCGTTCAGGCCGTCATTATTGGGTGTAAAAGCATTAGGCACAAAAACCCTTGTTTTTGCCTGGATGCATGCGACATTAGAAATGCTGCTTATTGCCAGGTTTTGATCAGGATTTGATGGGGGGCCGTTTCTATGCGCAATCACCCTATAGCAATATTGCGGTAATGAGTTAAGGTCAGTAGAATAATCAATAAAGGTTGTATCGCTGCCCGATTTTGTTCTGCCCAGCGTGTCAAATTTTCCGCTCGTGTTTTCAAAATCTATTTCATAATATCTCACTCCTTCCGGCCATGACCTGTAAGCCGTCCAGTTCAGTATAGGTCTTACATCCTGGGTGGTATCTGCTTTCAGTAAAATAGTTTTAGCTATATTCCCATGTTCACTGATATCTCCGCAGCTATCCATAAGGCTCAGGCGGTAGGAATAAGAATTGTTGTGAACATCCGCTTTTGAATCATAGTAAGAAAATGTAGTGCTGTTAAATGGCGTATCTAAAATATTGTATTTCACACCATCATAAGATTTTTCCAGGATCCATTTTCTTACTTTCAAAGAAGGTATATTGCTCCATTCAATAAGAACGTTACGGTTATCAGGAACGGTAGCGTCTATCAGCTGAGGATTAGGAAGTTTAGGTATATGAACGGGTAAAGTGGTGCTGGTATCACTCCATGAAAACTGTCCATAGCCGCCACTTTCATAGGCTTTGATTTTGTATGTAACCGGTTTATAGCATATTATATTTGAATCGATATACTGTAAGGTGTCAGGCCCCACAAAATTAAGCGGGATATAAGAATTTGAATAATAACTTTTTCTGAATACCTGGTATTTTAATACATTCCATCCTACATAAGGAGTCCATGAAATTAGCGCCTCATCAACACCCGGTCTGGCCGTAACATCCATGCTGCAGTGTACAGGGGAATGCAATGAGTAATGACCGCAGATATTGCGTGATTGTACATTAAAGCAATATACATTCTTCAGGGTATTAAGTTTGCCAATATTTATTACGGTATCATTCAAATTAAGCGTGCTGTCGACGGGTATAAAATTACCGTTTATATCTTCCATATAGATGATATAACTATGAAAATCCACATCAATAAATTTTGAAAAATCAATTTCAACACTGGTGTCACTTGCTACTGTAACGCGGTATAACACAGGTGGGGGCGGTGGTATGGTGTCTCCAACCAGGATGGCAGCTTTGCGGATGAGCGAATCTGTACATGCCTTATAATTTTCAGCAAATAATGAAACGGTGTACAACCCTTTTTTTACATACATGTGGGTCGGATTAATCGAAGTAGATGAATCACCGTCCCCGAAATGCCAAAGCCTTGATTTAATGGCAGTGTCACTTTTAGACGTATCGGTAAACTGGTTAATGGTGCCTACACAACTTGTTGCCGGTGATTTGAAACCAGCTATAATCCCCCCTATTTTTATTTTTCTGATAATCATGCCGACACAGCCATGGCTGTTGGTAACTGTAAGCCCAAGATCATAAGTCCCGTTCTTTTTATAAACATGAGTTGGATTTTGTGCAGATGATTTAGCAGTGCTGTCTCCAAAATCCCAGGACCACGATACGAGAGTCCCGCCATTAGCATGCGCTACAGATCTGTCATAAAAAAAGGTAGGGAATCCTGAACAAATGGAATCAAAAACAAAATCAGGGGTTGGAAGTGAATCAACGATTATAGTATCCTTGATGGGCAAAGCATAAGAGCAATTAAAACTATCGCTAAGAATAAGGACAGGGGTATAATTTCTGGCAGATACATATGTATTCGTAAATACGGCATTGGTATCTATATTTCCGTCTCCGGCATCCCAGGTAAATTTCTTGGCATTTTTTGATAACGCAGTAAAATTAACAGTAAGGGGAACACAACCGCGATGGGGGCTTTCGCTGTAGGAACCTACGGCACCTTTTATCTTAATAATGCCCGGTATGGTTATAGAGTCCTGGCATCCCAATGAATCTGTGATTTTAAGGCTTACTGTATAACTTCCGGGTAAAAAATAAACTTTACTCGGACTTTCGGTAAATACATGCGGCGATCCATCCCCAAAATCCCACTCATATCCAGTATATCCTCCGAAAACAAAGTGTGATTTATCGATAAAATTGACAGGATATGGAGGGCAATTGTTTAGATCTGTAGTGCTGTAACTAAAATTAGCCTTTGAAAATGATTTTTTAACTTTAAGAATTTTGGAAATAGTATCAGCACATCCGTTCATATCCGTCATTTTCAGGGTGACTTTGTAAGTGCCGTTTTTGGCATATCCATATACTGGATTGCGCTGATTTGATTTGGCGGAACCATCGCCAAAATCCCAGAGATAGTTGAATGGACCCAGGCCACTGTCAGTAGGGGTAAATATGTATAAGGTCGTGGTGCAGGTATATCCTGAATCGATTGTAAAGTCAGCTATTGGCTGAGAAGGATATACTATCTGTGAATAAAAATTCGTACATAATGGATCAGATTCAGTAAGATAATTTGTGTAGCCCCAGTTCTGGTTTGTTGGCGGTGTCTTAAAAGTATAAAACATCGTGTCTGCCGTATCTTTCAGAATAGTTCCATCGCCCATATTGTAGGCTCTGGAAATAATACTAGAATCCGCGTTTGGAATTTCAATCATCCGGATCTTCAATGGCACGCATCCGCTGTTTTTATCGATAATAAATTTTGGTAATGGGCCGCCAACTTTTACGGGAGGCGTTATTACTATCTTTTGGATACAATTTGTGGCTGAATTGACTGATTTAAGTTTTACAGTATCAATACCCCTGCCCTGATAAACATATGTGATTTTCTGCAGTGTATCCTTAGGGGGACGAAGATCGGTTGAGCTAAGCGTACTATCCCCGTTGCCGAAATAGATGACATCGTGTGTCGAGTCATTTGAAGTAATAAAAAACTTATTCGTAAATGGGATGCAACCAATTGACAGTGAATCTTTAAAAGTAACCGTCCAGGGCTGCGGAATAACAATTCCTAAATTGTATTTAAATGTATCGGTACAGCCTGAAGTATCATTTTTTACGATCATATAAGGATTAAATGTCCCTTGTTTGTATATATGTACCAGGTTTCGTTTTGTAGCGGTATCATTATCACCAAAAAAATATTCAACATGGTTGTTGTCAAGCGATTTATCGGTGAAAGTTACCGCACTAAGATTGCAGGGATCTTTCTGGGCCCATGCAAAATTAGACCAGGGCCCAACTATCTTTATTAAGTTTTTCTTTATCAATGTATCATTACAACCGTGGTTGGTGGTTATGAGGGTAGCGCCGTAAACACCAGGTTTATCATCTAAAAAGGGAGAAACCCTAGATGTAAAGGTAACAACAGGTGTATAGGCAGTGCGTCCTTCAGTGAAAGTCCATGCATAACTTTCGGCGCGCACAGCATTCGGGCCAAGGGAATCATTTGACGTGCTGATGAATTTCAGGTTGCGCATATTGTTGAGACATCCCGAATCAGGCCCTCCGATAAAACTAACAGGGGGTTTATCTCCTGCCAGAATGGAGTCCAATGCAGTTACTTTGCAGCCATGGTCTGTTTCAATCATCAGCGAAATATCAAATGTTCCGGTATCATTATAGATTCGGTTCCCCGGATTTTTAACGTTGGAAGTATCTCCAATCTTTTTACTGAATTTCCATGAATATGTTTTTACAGGATCATAGGTAGAAATATTGCTTAAAAGGGACACTGTCAGGGGTACACATCCACTGGGCGGGCTCGCAGTTATTGCGGCAGTAGTTGCCCAGGCATAAATATAATCGCTTTTAGTTAGTGTTTCAACACATTGATTGTCATCTATAACGACCATCGTAATTGTAAATGGGCTGGTTGGAGGTTGTGGTGGTCCTAACGGCGGCTTGTCAGGATATCTATGCATTGAAGCCGTATCATGTTTAGTGCTGTCTCCATAATCCCAATAAAGCACTTTTGTATTTGCTCCCGAAGTATTTATCAATGTCGTAATAAAAGGCAACTGACATAAAACCGTATCAGCTGAAAAAGAAGCAGTGTATGCTTTTGTGACATGTATCAGGCTCGTTTTGGTCACAGAGTTGGTGCATCCCGTAGGATTTGTCACCGTCTCTTTCACATCATATGTGCCAATAGCATAGGTATGTACCGGGAATTGTGAAGTTGAGGTATTCCCATCTCCAAAATCCCAGCTGAAGCTTGCACCTGAAAATACACCTGTACTGATGTCTGTGAAATCAACAACAAATGGTGCGCATCCATTCGTAGCACTAGCAAGAAAATCTGCAATCGGATTTCCTATGTAAATATATCCGGGCCTATCTGCTGTCCCAATACATCCGGTTGAATCGGTTACGGTTAGCTTTACTTCGAAATTACCGTCCACAATATAGTCGTGTGTTGGGTTGGCAACAGTTGCCGGGTTTGATCCATCCCCGAAATTCCAGTTGTACGAAAATCCCCCGAAACTGGACGAAACCTTTGCAGTAAATTTAATACTTTGAGTCGGGGCACATCCTCCGCCAGAATTTGAGCTAAAATTAACTACAGGTGGCGATCCGACAACGATCGGAGAGGCGAAATGATAAGATCCGGGGCAACCGTTTGTATCTGTAAGGTATAGCGAAACTTTATAAGTGTTAAGCATGGAATAGGAATGCGGAGGGGGGCTTTGGTCTGAAGAAGTGTTGCCATCCCCAAAATCCCAGAGATATTTTGAAATGGGAGCCGATCCTGATGAGCTGTTGTCGGTAATGGAAATAGTAAACGGAGAACATCCGGCAGTTTTAGCTACTGAAAAATTTGCAGTCGGGCCATTAAATATCGTTACGCTTTTGGTTACAGAGTCAACTTTATTGCCATCGGTTACAATAAGAGTTATATAATACGTTTTAGGGTTTACATAAATTGCACTTGCATCTTGAGTCGTTGCTTTATTTCCGTTTCCAAGCTTCCAGAGATAAGTAGCAGCCGAAGAAGCTCCGGAAGTAGCGTTCTTATAAGATTCCTGGAGATAGGTGCAGCCCGTCGCCTTTGGAGATGAAAGGGTAAAATTTGCCTTCAATTGTGCCTGCGCATCAAAACTGAGCACTGCGCAAAACATTATAAGCCAATACCTGAAATTATGGATAGGAGTGAACATATACCAAAACAAAGGTATAAAAATACGGTAAAATAACAACTATTACAATATTTGCGCCTGTTTTTTTTATTAACTCTGAAATTGAACCGAATTTAATATCTTCTTGTTTACTCTGCTTTCGAACCCGGGAATCGGGATTTTTCCTTCAATTAACCACTGAAAATGATACTTTTGCAGTAATGATGATTGTTGAAAATCATTTTTTTCCTTGTAATTGCTTGTTTAAACACATATTATGAACATTCTTTTAGGATATTTAAAAAAGTACTGGCCCATGTGTCTTCTCGCTCTGGGGCTTGCCACTATTAACCAGACTTTCTCATTGCTTGACCCATTGATTATGAGAAGGATTATTGATCATTATATTACGCCAAAAGCAACTTTATCAGAAAAAGTTTTCGTCAACGGTGTCATTGGCCTTATTTTGCTCGGGATGGGGTTCGCTATGGTATCCCGGATTGCAAAAAATTTCCAGGATTATTTTTTAAATGTGATTATTCAAAAAAATGGTGCGAAAATATATCAGGATGGGTTGAAACACTCCCTGAGCCTTCCATACCAGGTATTTGAGGATCAGCGCAGCGGGCATACCCTTAATATTTTGCAGCAGGTACGGTCAGATAGTGAAAGACTTATCAGCTCAGTTGTGAATATTTTATTTACATCATTAATAGGGTTTGCATTTGTTACCATTTTTGCTTTCAGGGTAAACTGGATGGTAGCGGTTACTTATCTTGGAGCTATACCTGTTATAGGGGTTTTGAGTTCTGTACTTAGCCGCAAAATAAAGAAAGTACAACGTGTTATTGTGGGCGAAACCGCGTCACTTGCAGGGGCAACAACTGAATCATTAAGAAATATTGAGCTTATCAAGAGCCTGGGCCTTAGCAAACAAGAAGAAGCACGACTCAATCTTACTACGGACAAAATTTTGAAACTTGAATTAAGAAAAGTAAAGTTTATCCGTTCATTGTCTTTTATTCAGGGCACAACCATTAACCTGATCAGAAGCGCCATTATTGCACTAATGATGTACCTGATATTCAGGAATAGTTTAACAATAGGCGATTATCTTGCTTTAATGGTGTATTCTTTTTTTATTTTCGGGCCTTTGCAGGAATTAGGAACTGTGATACAGGTTTATAGGGAGGCACAGGTTTCTCTGAATAATTTTGCTAACATCATGAATACACCTGCCGAAGAAAAACCGGCGAATCCAACTCCGATTCCGCAAATAGAAAGTCTTGAATTTCTGAACGTTAGCTTCAAACATCTGTCCTCTGAAAAGCCGGCCTTGAACCACATTGGTTTTAAGGCGGAAAGAGGCAATACTTTCGCATTTGTCGGTCCATCAGGGGCGGGTAAAACGACCCTAGTCAAGCTGCTTGTAGGTTTATATCAACCCATGGAAGGACAAATTTTATACAACGGAATTTCGGGGAAAGATATTGATCTGGATGACCTTCGGGAGCGCATTGGTTTTGTGACCCAGGATACCCAATTGTTTTCGGGATCCATTCGTGAAAATTTATTATTTGTAAACCCGAATGCTACTGAGAGCCAGTGCTATGATGTGCTGCTAAAGGCAGAATGCGAGAACCTCCTTGCCCGTGCTGATAAAGGCCTTGATACCATTATTGGTGAGAGGGGGGTAAAGGTTTCGGGTGGGGAAAAACAACGGCTTTCCATTGCAAGAGCCTTGCTGCGAAACCCGGATCTGCTTGTTTTTGATGAAGCTACATCATCTCTCGATTCACTCACTGAAGAGGAAATTACGAAAACCATCCGTGAAATCTCGGCACGTGAGGAACAAATTACTATTTTAATAGCACACCGCCTTTCTACAATACTACATGCTGATAAAATATTCGTACTTGAGAAAGGAAAAATCATAGAATCGGGCAAACATGAAGAACTGGTAGAATCTAAAGGTTTGTACTATGCAATGTGGCGTCAGCAAATAGGCGAAAGCAGGGAAGAAGAAGAGACTTTAAGCGTTGGGAATCAGGGGTAAGTAGTAAGTGGTAAGTGGTTTCATGAGTAAGTCAATTGTCTCATTGCCTAATAGTTACTTATTTTCCCATTCCTGTATTCAGGTGCAAAACACCAACAAGCAAGTCTCCTAATGCGCTTGGCGGGCGATAATATACAAATACGGTATAATTATCTTCGGTTTCCCAATGGTTGCCTTCAAATTCTGAAGGATCTAATTTGCCGTCTTTTACTTTGACATACTCATAGTCATAAACGCCTTGTTTAAGGAGTGCATCGCATTCATATCCAAACCGGGCGCTATAGTCCAGTTTAAATCTTTTTTCAACCTTCCAATCAGAAAGTGCTCCGAAAACATAAATTTCGCTGCCACTTCCATCGTCTGTATATGCCGGTGATAATTTAAAATGGACATTCGTATAATCCGCTGTTAAACTGGCATCTGAGTTTGATGGGTCAACAATTACATAATTCCCGTCCTGGTCTACAACCGAAGAATAGACGGTGTAGGATCGGTCTTCATCTGGGTACAGATAAACGTTCCAGACTGAATCATAAGCCAGGCTGCGCACTCCAAAGCCCCTGTATCTCAAATCTCTGTCGTCAAAGGTTCTAAATTCATTTCCTGCGTCAAACAGGTTGCCCTCCTGGTAGTCGTATATAAGGCTGTTATTGTTAACATATGTGGGCTTCAGGTTGGATATTTCATTATCCCAGCGCCAGTTCTGTTTTATTACGGTTTTGATATCATTCAATGGATCAAGAAGCGTTAGGTTAAGGGTATTAATCGTAAAATTGATTTCATGCTTTCCATCCCTGTATTGGGGGTCTGTTGCCCTTAACGCCGTACCTCCGATATTTACCTGTTTGTCGTAAACATAAAATCGTTTTACCAGAACAGGTTTATCCGGGTCGTCGAGGTATACGACTATAACGTAATTGCCTGAGACTTTAGGGCGGATATTATCATTTGGCAAGTTGATGGTATAGTGCGCGTATTTAACATAAGTCGCTGAAGAAAAACCGACACTTGATACGATATCAGAATAGAGTGCCCTCATATAATCGCTTTGCAACATCTGGCTTTTGTGCCAGTCATAATCACAGTGAACAATGGTAAACTGATAATTTATTGAAGGCCCCGTTCCTATTACATCCCAGGAAAGGCTCACACCGTCATGGGTTCCCATCTGGATGATTGGATAGGTGTTGGATTGTCCAGCTCCCGTCCTGCTGAATAGTACCGTCCTGATATTTGGATCATTGATAACTTCCTGCATAATAGGGGTGTCATCGGCCCGTATTTTATAATTATTGCTTAGTATGAATACCGGCAATAAACATAATATCACAATGTTATATCGAAATTTCCCTAACAGGAAATGTCGTCCAGGATGTTTTATAATAAGCTTTTTGGAATCAGGCATTGGATGAATAACGGGTAGCAGTGTAAAATATTTTGAAAATCATGAGCCGTTTTATAATTGGCAAAACAAAAGTATGGGTTTTCTATATGCAAAGGAACAAGTAACAAAATTGTTTAAAGTTGATTTTAAAATGTTGTCATGATGAAGTCAGTGCATAAATCTTACCAAAAAGCGCCAAAAATTAATTTCTACTGCTTAAACAATTGGGAAATATGATTGTCATTATTTTATTATTTAACCTTAAATATTTAAAGTGATGAAAGATCAATTTAACAACCCTTCAAAGGGCAACCAAAACCAGCCTCAACCGAAAAACCAGAACCCCACTATCAATCCTCAGGCAAAAAACAGGAATGAGGAATGGAATGAAGGTGCTGAAACTGCAAAAAAAGGTAATCAGAACTGGGATGAACAGGAAAAAGAATTCAATCGTACTCCCGTTCCAAATAAATCTGCAAACCAGCCGCAGAATCAGCCGCAAACAAGTACAGAACGTGCCCAAAAAACCCAAACTCCTGGAGCTAACCCTCAACAAAAGACGCCCGCTACCGGAACTACGCCACAACAACGAACCGGTTCAAGTACCCCTAAACCAGGTACACCCAGTGCCGGCAATCCAGCATCTCCCAAAAGATAATTTGTCGTCATTTTTCCAAGGAAAACCCGCATACTCCAATATGCGGGTTTTTTATTTTTGCAGTTTAATTATTCATTTCCAATAATGCAAATAGCACTCTTCGCAAATCTTCCCGGGAGATTTAGAGGCTATTCAGATTAGCCCTGACCCAAAAGGGAATTATCTGAGTATTCGAATTCGATAAAATGTTCCTGCGGTGAAAATAGCATTATCGTAAGTCTCTTTTAGGAGATTTAGAGGCAACTTCCCTGGTATATATATACTACAAACCAATCACATCATCCCAACAAATTACGCTCACCAAAATATTCTGGTTTTTGCAGACACAAGCGAGGAACTTTGGATGCTTCCCTGACACTTCCCGTGCCGCCATAGCTTTAGAGGAAGAGCAAAGAGAACTGTTAGAGTATTTGTATTCGGAGTAATTGTTGCAATCTTGAAAGTTGCACAGTGGAAAAGTCTCCTTTATGACCTGCCTGTAGCAGACAGAGATTTAGAGGCTATTCTTAAAATATAAGGAGATTGGTTTTATATAAAAAAAGGCCGTTTCAAAACTGCTTTGAAACGGCCTTTTTCCCGGATGGGAGAAACGAAATTACATTTTAATGAATTTCTGAATGGAATTGCTGCTCTGGTTGGTTAGTTTTATATAGTAACATCCTGCAGGTAAATAGCTAATATTAATGGCAGGACTATTTGCATTTAAGATAAATGAACCCACTACCTTCCCGTTCATGCTGATAATTTCTGCATAATTTGTACTGCCGGTCTGCATTGATTTACCTGTAACATAAATATTATCGAAGGCAGGATCCGGGTAAAGGTTAAAGTTGTCATTCCCAATTGATATAGTCTGGTCTATGCTTGCCGTTTCCTGGTCAAACACTGCAAATGGGCTAAAGGAAGTAATGTTATTTCTGCTTATGCCGTATGTGCCGCCTGCTTCTGCTGTTGCGCTTGCAGTGGCTGCTAAATCCCACTGACTATTTGTGTAATGTGAAATGTAGGCTTTCGTGCGGTCAAATGCATTTACTTCTGCTGATGATTGCCACATAAGGGTCATATTCA
>JABDBQ010000012.1 GCA_013288555.1 Bacteroidota bacterium
AATTCGAAAAATCTTACGCTTTCAAAATTTCAATTTTTAATAAGACAGATGATAAATTGTACGTTAACCAATAAATATCTTACTTTAGTATTGAAAATCTGACTTTATAATTCAAAACGATATGATTCGAATTCAAATTATCAAGGATAATGAAATGCTGAGAATGGCTTTTGCTATTCGTCAAAAAGTATTTGTGGAAGAACAAAAAGTAGATCCTAGACTGGAATACGATGAATTTGAAGGAATTAGTACACATTTTCTTGCATACGAAAACAATATTCCTGTAGGTGCCGCCAGATGGAGAAAAACTGCGAATGGGATCAAACTGGAGCGCTTTGCAGTAATGCTTTCTCACAGAAACAAAGGCATAGGGAAAGCCCTTCTGAAGGCTGCTCTGGATAATATAAAAAACCCGGATTACAAACCCATTTATCTTCATGCGCAGAATCAGGTGATTCCTTTTTATGAGAAATTCGGCTTTGTGGTTGACGGTGAAGAGTTTGAAGAGGCCGGAATCCTGCATCACAAAATGACATACAAACCATAGATAAAATTGAAAAGGCTTGCGTATCAGACTCCTATGATAAGGGTATTGCTGCCTTTTGGAACTGGCACCCTGATCGCAGCAACCTTATTGAAAGGCAATGATTCTATAACACTTGCTTTCTTATTGTGTCTTGCAGGGATTGGATTTCTGGGATACAAATTATTCATAAATCAACAAGCCCGAAAAAAAGAAATAGCAGCGGCTTCAATATATTACAGAAACCGATGGATAAACGGAATAATCCTGTTAACTATGGCATTAGCTGCCGGTTCAGTGAATGTATGGTTGCATACGGCAATCAATAACCCCGGCTTTTTTGCGGATTCTATTTCACAGAATGACAATGCATGGGTCCAAATAACAGTACCCTTGCAGGATAAAGGTGCTTACTATAAAACTACTGCAAAAATCATAGCCCTGGGAACAAAAACAAGGATGCATTCAGCTAACGGAAATTTATTAATATATTTTCAAAAAGACAGTGCTGATCAATACCCGGTATATGGAGATCAGGTAATAATAAAGAATAAAATAGTCCCACTTAAAACCTCAGAAAACCCTGGGGATTTTGATTTCAAAACCTATATGTCTTACCAGGATATATATCATTCGGCATATCTAAAAGTTAATGAATGGCATGCTACTGGAAACAATGCCGGGAATCCATTCTGGAAATCAATTTATACCATTAATACCAGGTTAAAAAAAGAACTCTGGAATGCACTCCCTGACCCTGACCAGAGGGGTATAGCTGAGGCACTTATACTTGGAGATGAAAGTGACATTCCTAATGAAATCATGACAGAATATGCCGGAACCGGGACGGTTCATATATTATCAGTAAGCGGCTTGCATGTGGGCCTTATTCTTATTGGATTAAGCTGGATTTTTTCATTTTTAACCCTTATTCCCAATGGTAAATATATCCGGCTCATATTGATACTTGCTATCATTTGGGCTTATGCATTTTTAACTGGCTTTTCAGCTCCTATAGCAAGGAGTGTCATTATGTTTTCTATTGTATTTATAGGAATCCATCTTGGTAGAAATACCAATATTTATAATTCCATTGCTGCCTCCGCTTTTATATTGTTGCTCATAGATCCTTTCCTTATCATGCAGGCATCCTGCCGGTTATCATTTATTGCACTCACGGGAATCGTTTGGCTGCAACCTAAAATTGCTTCTTTTTGGCAACCCAGGCATAAAATTGTAAAATATATATGGATTATGACTGCTGCAAGCATTGCAGCACAGATCATTACCTTCCCTGTTTCTGTTTATTATTTCAACCAGGCTTCAATCTATTTTCTGCCGGCAAACCTTATTGTTATTCCTGCATCTTTTGTCATTTTAATTATCGGTATCGCATTCGTTTTTACCGATTTAAGCATCCTTCACTGGCTGCATCATTGGTTTTCAGTTATGTTGAAATACAGCATTTATGTGTTAAATATTATTGTAGGATATTTTAATCATTTGCCTGGTTCTACCTGGAAGGGCTTATACATTAGTAGGTTAGAATCTGTTTTACTATTCTGTTTTATTGTTATTTGTATTTCAGGATTTATCTATAGAAAAAAAATGTTTTTAGGCGCTGGTCTTATTCTTGGTATTCTTTTTTTTTCAACACGTAATATTGCTATTTTCAACCGGTTGTCAGGCAAATCAATGGCTTTTTTCACTGCAGGCAGCAAACATACGGTTATCACCTTGAAGGAACATAATCAACTATTTGTGTTGACTGATACAGGTTTTACAAATGATAAACAGCTTATGAAATTTCATATAAACTCTTATGCTGCGGAAAATTATATAAGGCCTGAAAATATTGTATGCGTTAATCCTGAAATAAACCATAAATTTAGCGGAGAAAATATGATGGTGCAAGGTTCATTAATCGGGTTTTATAATAAAACTGCTTTGGTAATAAACTCAAAAACATATATCAAATCTTTGATTTCTAATGCTGCCCCTATGGAAATTGACGCCCTGGTTTTATCAGATAACCCTTCAATCGGGCTATCCGAATTATATAAAAAATTCAGGTTTAAAAGCGTTGTTGCAGCATCCGGAAATAAAACTGCTAATATCAGGGACTGGGAAACCATATGCATTGAAAACAATATCCCATTCACCAACCTCCAAAACAATGACTATATTGACATTCCCATCTAACGAACATATAAAAACGATACCATGGAATTTGTATTGACACGCAAAAACGGTAAAATCTTTGAAATCATCCTCAACCGCTTCGAAAAGCGGAACGCCTTGAACAGCTTATTTGTACAGGAACTCACTGTAGCGTTTTTAGAAGCTGACAAAGACCCGGAGGTACGTGTAGTCATCCTTAAGGCAATCGGCAAGGTGTTCAGCGCGGGGGCAGATCTGGAATACCTCCAGCAGCTGCAGAACAACAGTTTAGAGGCAAACCTTGAAGATTCAACCCAGTTAAAAAACCTCTTTAAATTCATTTATCTGCAAAAGAAGCTGGTTATCGCACAGGTGGAAGGCCATGCCATTGCAGGCGGTAGCGGACTTGTAACTGTTTGCGATATGGCATTTAGTGTTCCGGATGCGATGTTTGGGTATACTGAAGTAAAGATCGGGTTTATACCCGCCATTGTTATGTATTTTCTTTTAAGGAAGGTTGGTGAATCAAAAGCCAGGGAAATGCTTCTCACCGGGAAATTATTTAATGCCGAGTATATGAAACAAATTGGTATTGTAAACGAAATTATCCAACCTGATAAAATTGATGATTATGTGATGGCGTATGCAGAAAAGATAGCAAATGAAACTTCCGCCAATTCTATAGCCGTTACAAGGGCCATGATTGCCGAAATACAAACTTTCAGGCCTTTTGATGCCTTAAATTATGCGGCTGAACTGAACGCGAGAGTGAGGATGCATGAAGACTGCAAGAAAGGAATTGCTGCGTTTCTGGACAAAGGAGAAGTGGTCTGGTAAGAAAGGGGTAAGGCATCAGGAGTTAGGGGTTAGTAAACAAAAGCTCTAAAAATAAAAATGGCCGTCTCAAGTATGAGACGGCCATTTTTATATATTGATAATTACCGGTTAGTTATGAGCTACCGTAAATTTAAGTGTTTTAGCAAAGCTGCCAGCATTGATGCTGTACAAATAAACACCTTCTTTCAGGTTATCTGTATTGAATGCAATGTTATGTGTTCCTTGTGCATACTGACCGTTAGCAAGAACGGCAACTTCATGGCCTAGAATATCATAAAGTGTAATTTTTACCTGTTCTGTATTGCCTAATGCAAAACTCAGGTTTGCAGTACCATTTGCAGGGTTTGGATATACATTACCAAGGATATAACCTTTAGGATCAACTGGAGCCTGATTGATAGCCGCATCATTAGGCGCACTCAAATAGAATGCAGAATACACAACTTCATCAAAAGCATTCCATGCTGTACCGGGAATATAAAAACCATTCCATCCCGGATCTTTTCCGTAACGATTGCCACCAGGAATATGGGTAAGAACACCATTCACGGTTTCATAAGCCGTAGATTGAACGGTAAGACTCATTTCATAGTTGTTGGTACCATTCGCTTTATTGGTAAGCTGATCTTTACCGGCATCCTGGCTTACGAACATCTTGAAATGGCTATGTAAGTTTTTAGGCGTTGGTTTAAATGATTCATCAATGGTATCACCCAATTTCCATTTGAATCCCGGGCGATAGCTCACGGTAAATGCGAAAAGATCCCTGTTATAACCGTTTTTCTTGTTGGTTACAAGGTTTAAAGGAACGCCGGTTGCACCGTTGGTAGGAATATTAATTTCAGCCAGTGTGCTTGAAGAATCTTTTTGTCCAAGAACATATTTAACCGTTTTACCCGGAATATAAGTACCTGAACCCAGGTTTGATTGATAAAGGTATTTCACTGTAGCATAAGGCTCATTGTTAGGAGCCTGAAAAACGCCTGTATCTATACCTGAAGTTTTTATTGTATAAAACTGAAATATCAGCGTATCATGCACCAGGCCATCTGATGACAAACTGTCTTTTTCAGGCACATAGTGGTATCTGTAAAGGCATGCTACTGAATCAACATTATATGTATTAAACAATGAAAGTGCAGAATCATAATTAGGACTCATCGGGTCAAATACTTCACCGAGACCCTGCGTTGTAATATAACCAAGCTGTGTAGTACCGCTGGTATTGGTAAATGAAGTCTGTACCGTAGAATCTGAGAAAACATCTGTGTAATAGTTGGTATATGTAAATGGCGCATTGTTTTTTGCCTCGTCTACATTATCATACCATTTGCTAAGCGCATTGGCATTATTTATACTTTTAATCTGAAAAGGTTTGGCCCCATTCAGGACGCCCGGAGCCACCGGAATCAGTTTATGTGGCGGAACCATCATTGTTTGTCCCATTGCATACATCCCAAGGGCGGATAACAACAGGGTGAGTAATACTTTTCTCATAGTGAAAATGCTTTTAAATTTTATATTTGAAAGGCAAAGTTAAAACAAAATATATTATACAGAAACAAACCAACTAAAACATTTATCTCAATTTATCGGGAAATTTTTTCAGGCCACAATCTTGTGGGAACCTATTTTTCAACCCAATAGCCGTCTTCTTTCACAAGATTTATCAGCTCTTCCAAAGCGTTTTCTCCGGGTATATTGCGCTTTACGACATCTTTTCCGCGGTATAAAGTAATTTTTCCAGGCCCCGTTCCTACATATCCGTAATCGGCATCAGCCATTTCTCCCGGACCATTTACAATACAACCCATTATCGCAATTTTTACGCCTTTCAGATGGTCTGTTTTCGCCCGGATTAAAGCAGTAGTTTCCTGCAAATCAAATAAAGTCCTGCCGCAGGATGGGCATGAAATATATTCCGTTTTAGAAATCCGTGTCCTGCTTGCCTGCAAAATATAAAAGAGCGTTTCATTAATAAATCGTGTTTGCAGCAGTGCTTCATCCGCCCGAGATTGATCACATATTGCAAAAATGCCATCACCAAATCCTTCGATGAGCAAGCCGCCCATATCCGCTGCGCTCTGTAGCAGAAAACTATTTTTATCGTATGGTTCATAAACTCCGAAAATAATGACCGGATTTTTGATTCCCCTACTATTTAGAACTCTAAATGCATCTCTCATGGCCTGAAGTTTATTCTCTTTTTCAGAATACAGGCAAAAAACAACCGTTTTATCATCTTTAAACGTCGAAATACTTTCCCCTGAAACATCCTCTGCCCTTAATTTGACAAAATTTAACTTTAATGAAGTATCAAAGTTGTCAATCCCGATTTTTTCGGGATTGACAACTTTGAAATATTTGTCTGTTTCAAAAATAGGGAAGTTATTGGCCTTGTCCTCAAGTATTTGCCATGCGTCATAATCATAAATGCCCTTAGCCCCGGACGGCAGCATAAACCCTGGCACATTTTTACCAAAATAGATATAATCTGCCCCCTGTTCGCCCATATTCCATTTATCAGAAACCGGATCATACACATATCCGATAGTTCTGAGTGTAAAGGGATCAATGGGTTTAACCAGGCTCAGGTCAGCTATAACCCGTGGCACATTGTGTCCCCCGATATTGGCAATAGAAAAAGTTTCTCTTTTCGAGTAATTGAAAGGAGAATATAGGAATTCAGGATCTGTACTTAACAGGGTACCCGAATCTTTTGATTTTTCAATATTTAAATCTTTTAATTGCCTTTTCTCATACCTGCTTACAATGTCCCGCGCAACAGGTATTTCAAATTCCGGTTCTTCAGTCAGCGAAACCCTGACCGTATCTCCAAGGCCGTCTTCAAGCAATGCGCCGATACCCATGGCAGATTTAATTCTACCTTCTTCTGCTTCTCCTGCTTCAGTAACACCAAGGTGCAAAGGATAATACAACCCTTCATCATTCATTTTTGAAACCAAAAGCCTGTATGCCTGCACCATAACCTGCGGGTTGGATGCCTTCATAGATAGCACAATCTGCCTGTAATTCAAATCTTCACAAATCCTGATAAATTCCATAGCAGACTCAACCATTCCCATAGGCGTATCACCATATCTGTTCATGATCCTGTCAGACAGGGAACCGTGATTGGTGCCAATTCGCATGGCAGTACCGTACTCTTTACAAATCTTTACAAGCGGCTCAAATCGCTGCCTAATACGGTCCAGTTCTGCCTCATATTCAAAATCAGAATATTCTTTTACTTCAAACTTCTTTTTATCGACATAGTTGCCCGGATTCACACGAACTTTTTCGACAATACGGGCTGCAATCTCGGCCGCATTTGGCGTGAAATGAATATCTGCAATTATTGGAGTCTTATATCCCTTTGCACGTAGGCCATCTTTAATATTTTTCAAATTATTAGCCTCATTGATACTCGGCGCCGTTATGCGTACATATTCCGATCCTCCTTCGATCATCCTGATGCTTTGGGCAATAGTTGCTTCCGTATCCATCGTATTGGTAGTGGTCATGGATTGAAGACGAATAGGATTATTCCCACCCAGTGGTACGTTCCCAATATTTACAACCCATGAATTCCGCCTCACATAGTGCGTCGTACTTTCACAATAAATATTTGATTTGATATAATTTTCAGGTGTCATATGGGGTACCTATAACGAGGGGTATGCAAAGAGTATGCAAAATTAGTAAAAAGGAGCCGAGGAGACGTAATTTCTTTGACATGCGTATCAGATTCAATCAGCATTTCCGCCCAATCGCCACGCTTCATATATCCCCAGCAACGATTTACCACTTATATAGCAGAATCCTCCCCCAATGAGCCATAATGCATATCCTGTAACCTGGGCTCCATTAAAATCCTCTTTAAAAACATATTGAAAGCCTTTGGTGAGCAACAACATGCCAATAACCATTAAAGAAAAGAAAATGGCAAAAGCCGCTGCTTGTTTGGCATGGAAAGCAGCCTTTGAAAATGTCCGCGCTTCAAATCTATCATATTGCATATTGGAATACATCCTGGCCCTCATAGCGGCGCGACGCTGCGTTTTTTCATATTCCGCTTTGCTTATCCATTGGCCTGCTGGTGAGAATTCCTCTCTTAATAGCTGATCGTACATTTTACGTTTAATAGGATCAATAAGGGTATCATATGCAATATAGAGCATCCTGAATTTTTCCCCTGCGTCCGTATCGGAATTGATATCAGGGTGAAAAAGCTTGGCACGTATCCGGAAGGCGTTTTTGATTTCAAAAGCGCTGGCTGATGCAGTAATTCCTAATAGACTGTAAAAATCCACCTGATAAAATTAGTTTATATCTGAGAAACCAAAAAAAAGAATTGCTGGTTTCAAATTTATTGAAGCTCTTTGGATAACAAAATCCTATATCCGAATATTCCTACGGCTGTCGTCATAACTGCGAGTTTGGGACTGCCCTCAAATTTTTGTTCTTCAGAACCCCGAAACCTTAACATCCCGGGAAAATAATTATAAGCCGATGCCGGCACAAATTTCGGTCCAGAATCCTGTTTTGAAAGTGTAACCGAAACAGGGAAAGGCAATTCTCTATCTTCCGGATGGGCTGTGGCTGTTTCTATCTTATAAATATCCGCTACTGGTTTGCTGTGAATCAAAAAATTACATCCCATAAGAGCCGCCGTGATGATCAAACCCCAACCAATCATGGTGTATCCAATTAATTCTCCCAGGTATCTATTTAGTCTTTTACGAAAAGGCAAATGAAAAATAAAAACGATGGCGCCAGACACAAACGCTATATTGAAAACTGTATCGACCCGAATCAACGTGGAGGCGCCAACATAAAAAACGACACCCAGGGCAGGAAAAACCCCAATGAGCAAAATACTGAGCGTGAACATATTTACATCTTCTTTGTCTTTTTGCATCCGGGAATAGTATTGGAAATCCATGCGCAAATTAATACTTTCGACGTTATGCCTCAAATAAACCGTCTATGTATAGTTGGCCTATATTTGTATTGAATTAAAATGAAAAAAAGGCATAAACAAAACGTATTGAGTACGATATCATTGCTTGCAATAATGATACTGATGGGAATGGTATATAAAGCCAGTGCCCAGGAAATATATTTTTGCAGCAATATTTCTGATAAAGGAGAGCCAATAGGAGCTTCTGTGTCATGGACTCTTAGTGATAAAGGCGGCTATATTTATATTTATTACACAAATCATAAAAAACACATCAAAAGCAAAAGTCTCATTGCCCGAATCATGAAAAAAACTGGAGGTAATTACGTGAATTATGAAAGACGTGCCATGGAATTGGAAAATGATAACACATTTGCTTCCCTTGATTACCAGTTTATTGAAGCAGGGAACTACAAGGTTACTGTTCAAGACAATACAGGCAAAGACCTGGCAATCAGTTACCTGACAATCATAACAATTAACAAGGCAGAACCAAATGCAATTGACAGTTTAACAAGGGACAGGCAAACAGCGGAGCATTCCAAAGATCCGGCCAGGGGTTATTATCATGCGAGGACCATATTCTGCAAAACCATTTTAAATGGATTGCCCACAGATACAGGTTCCGTTTTCGCCGCAGGCGAAGTGAATGTGATTGTCGTTAATAACCAGCCTCTTGCAGCCGATAGCATGATTGTGGATGTTTTCAAAAAAGGGTACGAAAGTGAAAAATATCCGATATATATCACAACCAAAACCATGAAAATAGACAGAAACCAGAACCGGGCCGGTTTTATATTAAACATTGACCAGACCGGACAATATAAGATTGTTTCATACAATGGCCGAAGCCAGACTATTTCAGAAGGTTATCTTACAATCAGGTAAGGAATTCTTCCCTATCATTATCTTGCAATTACAATCCGTTTGGTGATTGTTTGATTATTCGCAATTATATTGAGGAAATAAACGCCGCTTTGTTTGTTGCTAAGGTCTATCCTGAAGTCATTCTGGTTCAAAATACCATTGTGAATCAAAGCAACTTCCTTGCCCAACATGTCTGTTACCGTAATGCTTAGTTCCGAATTAGCCTGATTTTCAGATCCCGGCAAATTCAAATTCAATATAAATATTCCACTACTCGGATTCGGATATATATTAACATATTTATCCAGGCTTAAACCTGGCATAATACCTGAAAGACATTGCGATAAATTAGGAGATAATACCTGGATACCTCTGTATTGGGATGTTGTCTTGTTCCCGGATCGGTCTATGGCTACGTAGGCCAGGTCATAAGTTCCTTCAGCTTCAGTGCCTCCGCTGGTAAAGAAAGTTCCTATTTTAATTATTTTGATCTGATTTGCATGATCGTAATTATCTGTAACGGTATACCCACTGTCAACATAATTATGCCACCTGCAAACCTGAACCGATTGACCTCCTACGAGGGTAATAACAGGTGGTGTCCAATCTCTTACGTTTATATAACGTGTTTTGGACGAGAAATTTCCTGCGAGATCCCTTGCAGCATAAACAATTGTAAATGTACCCAATGAATCAGGAACCCCGGTTGGGAATGTTGCAAAAAAGGTTCCCGAAGTGTTGACGACAATCTGGTTTGATTTATCAATATTGTCACTCACCGTAATTCCCGGATCAGTATAGGTATGATATACTTCTACACTATCAGTTGCGGGGCCCTTAAATGTAATGACAGGAGCCGTCTTGTCCACTACAACTATGGTTCTGGTCACCGGGTTTGATTTGTTGCCGGAAGGGTCTGTCAGGTAATACGTGTATGTATACTTTCCGAGAGCATTTACGTTTAAGTTGGTTGAAAATGTTTTCAAACTGTCAAGAAGAGAAATCCGGTAATAATTATCCGTAATTATGACCCCTGAATCCTTATAAGCGATGCTTGCTGCTATTGTATCAACTGTTTTTCCTTTCAGTTTTAAAACAGCAGGAACCGTATCTACAAGATCTATATACCTGGTAATAACTGTCTTGTTGCCTGCAGAATCGGTGAGCGAATAATAAACAGGGTATATTCCTAAAGTATTGTATTTAACATGTGACGTATCAATAACAGGGTGCAGAATTTTGGTAACCAGATCAAATGTCGAATCTACTTTTGAATATTTTATGGGTGCGAAAATCTGAAACTTAACCGTATCCTTACCCGCAATGAATATTTGAGGCGCTATGGTATCTTTAACGTATAAAACAACCCTGTATTTGGTTAGAGCCGACTCAAATCCTGAATCAGTAACATTATAGGCATATAATAATCCCCCCGGGAAAGGAATGCTCAATTTCGAATGGCTAACATTAACAAGCGAAGTTATATCCCCGTTAAGGAGCGAATAAGCAGTATAGCCAGGCTCCACAAATTTGTATCCCAATTCAAGATGAATGGTATCATTGCCTTTTAATTTAATAACCGGCAATGAATGATAGGGTTGTACATACAACCGATAATCCTGGAATTCGCCATAAGCATTCGTGCCGCAAGGCGTATTTGTAGAACTTCCTATGTTCACTGCAATACGCATTACAGTAGCACCGGTTTTAGCCGTTTTAGGAATGGTAATTTTTTTGATCCAGGTTACTGAAGTGGAATTTGAATCTACTGCCACTTTTTCTGATGCACTGAAAACACCATCCTGATTCCAGTCGATATAAACGGTCCGGATTATTGAATTATAAACGGGGCTATCTCTCTGCACAGTAAGAGGATATGTAAGTCCAAGTTCAACAGGGGTTGATAAAGAAGGCGTATTTACAAAATTTGAATATTCAGCAGAGCCCGATGTTGTGTAGTTTGTAATCTGGTTAAACACAACTTTTTTGATTCCGATATCGGCGGTCAAGGTTCCTACCATTGGAATACAATATGGCTCACGTACATGTATATACCTTGGTTTAGTAATTGAATTGCGTTGAATGCCAAGTGCATTATCAACGTCCAGACTTACATCATAATATCCTGTATCAGAAAACATTACCACTGGGCTTGATGATTTTGAAGATGTACCATTTACGAAGGTCGCATATCCTGTTCCGCTTCCGGAAGATTTGGAAATTGACCAATTATAATCATCAATACAAACATTAAAATCCGGGCTAAAAAAAGCATAGTCATTTAAAGTAGGCGTTTGATTATCAACCGTAAAACTGCCATTAGGCGGCGTAGGGCTGTATACTGTTATTTTTTGAGTTGTAGAGTCAGTTCCGCCGCAACTTGAAGCAATAAGGGTAACATTAACCTGCCCGGGGTTCAGGAAAGAATCAACCGTTCTTGCACAACTGCCCGAGCATGGTGTTTCCGGAATAATACTACCATAATACCAGAAAAAAGAAGGCGGATCATTAGGGTCAATTTTTGTTGTATTGGTAAGCACAATTTCATGCCCGGTACAAACCGAATCTCCGGATAGTGAACTTATAAAAACCGGTTTCGGATTGCTGCCCTTTTTAAGTTTACTCCACCAATGTGCAGCAAAACCTTGAGCCCCTGAATTTGCACCATCAACCATCTGGATATACATAAAGTTTTTAGCCTTGAAAGTATCTGGTTTTGAAATATTTGGCAGGCATGCTGAAGCGCAAGAATAAGTCGGGCCACCTGTAAAGCCTGATCCACATGAACCTAAAAGTGTTCCCGTATTGTCTTTCCCCTGGTATATTTTGAGGTATGCATTACCGCAATACAAATCAAATTTGCTGAATGTCAGGTAAACTGAGTCGGCGCATGGATTGATAAGGATAGAATTAGTGCCTCCATTGTTTTTATAAGGGGCATTGGGGCCACCATCATCATAAAGATACCCGGCAGAATCATTAACTACTGCCTGAGTGCCAAGATTAACAGAATTGAAAACTGTAATGTAATCTGTCTTACAGTTTTGTGAACCTCTGCCAACTGAATTTTCTGCAGTTAGACAAACGGTATATTTGCCTGGTATATTAAACTGTACTTGTGGTTCAGAAGTAGTTGAATCCCCGGATACAAATTGATAATAATTAGAAATACCGGTAGGAAGTGGTGATATTATCCAATGCCAGCCTGATGGACCGTTGGAGCTTACATCAGCAAATGATACAATGCCCCCTGTTTGAACTGTGTTTATGTCTGATACAAAATCAACCACCGGAACTGCTTTTGGATCCTTTACCGTATCAATTGCAGTATAAGAATCAGATCCGCCGCAAGAAGTGACAACCAATCTCAATGAATCTGCACCTTTTACAAATTTGCTGGTGTATAAAACTGCCGAATCACTGATCAGCGCACCATTTAAATACCACTTTATAGTTAACGGGCTTCCATATGAATATTTCTGACTTATAACTGTTGGAGAACCAGGATAAATAGATGAAGGGAAATAAAACTTTGCAGTAGGTTTCCCTTTTTCATAAGGAGATTCATATGCTCCTGCTGTTGGAAATGCTTTGCATCTCAGGTTCCCGTCAATATCAGTACTAACGCCTGTATATAGCCCGATTGGAGCTGGAATATATTGGTCAAGATGCAAATCAAAAGGAGGATTTGTAAAAACAGGCTTTATATTTTTTGCATTAGTTTCCCAACCAAGCGCAGTCATGGCACTCTTATAACTACTATAATCATAATATGCAGTCCCAAACAAATTGGCATAAGCTGGTCCTGGAGTAAATATGTCATTCCCATCAATTGTCTTGTAATACGAAGCACTTCCGGCAAGGATTATCAGTCCGCTGGTACCTGTGGTTGTACCTACAAGCTGCTCTATGATATTACTTTCAATACTTAAACTCTGTGAAGTAGTACTGTTGGCATAAATACCACCTACCGGTTTCATTGTAGAATCTGTGTAGATCGTATTAAAGGAGAGAGATACGTTCGTTCCGCTTTGTACATAAACAAAAATTCCATAACTTGAATACCCTGTTACAAACGAATTATAAACCTGAAAAGGAGATGTTGATCCATAATAATTTGGTTCGTTAATATAAAATGAATTGGCCACAGAAGCCAAAACTCTGTTATTGCTGTAGGTGGCCCCTGTTTCTAATTCAGTAAAAAACCCATAGCCGCTACTGTTATTTGACGAATCAATGGTATTGCTGTTGTAAACGTTATTAGCTATAGAGTAACCACTTACATTAAAAATGAAAAAACCATATGTTTGAAACTCAACTACCTTGTTATTTGAAAATGTGGAATTTCCAAGCGGAGATGAACTATTGGTTGCATTTCCATTTATAAATACACCGTAAAACCCGCCATATATATAGCAATTATTAGTTGTGAGGTAATTAACGTTGTAGCAGTATAATGGATAGCTCCCGCTATTTGCTCCTTTGGTGACAAGAAGATTAGAGTTTGTAATTGAACAATAACTCGAACCATATTCTTCGAGAGCGATACCTGATGAATTCGTGTTTTGAATTGTAAAACCGATGAAATTTATATAAGAAGCTGATTTTATGTATAAAACTGCGCTTGAACTGGAACTTTGTGAAATTATTGATTTTCCTCTTCCTGCTCCCTTAAAAGTTATCGTATTTGTTGAGGAGGCACCTGTAATTGCCCCTATGGTTACCAGTTCGCTATATGTAGCAGAAGCAACATTAAACGTAACGGCACCATTGACACCGTTTGAGGTGAGATCTGTCACAGCGGCACCTATTGAACTATAATTTGAGCCTGTGGGGCCAATAGTGTAGGTCCCTGATAGCTGCGCCCTTACTTGGGTTGTAAAAAATAACAAAGAGCAGCAAAAGACTTTTATTATGAGAGAAGTCACAGTCAGTGGCTTAGATAGCTTATTCATTTTGACGCGTATTTGGGGTGAGGTTCAAATATACAGAAATCACCTAATAAAATCAATACACTTTTTTGAAAACCTTACGCTTTCAAATCGATCATTTAAAGATGGCGGATGCCATTTTATGCGAAAAAATCAATTTCATGCCTCTTGTGCACAAGTGAAAAATTAAAACATTGTACGCTTATATATCCGAATGTCAAAAATAACCAGTGTATTACAAAACAATCTTAGCTATGAAAAAAAATTTTTGTCGTGTATAATATTTGGTCGAATTTTACATCAGAATTTGAAAGAGAGGGAAAATTATTATGTTGTTTACTTATGAATTGAACAAGCTTATGCTTATCGATGGCGTATTGTTTGCTGTACCCGGAATAAGTATGATGCTGTTTCCAAATCCACGACGAAAACTTGCTGCCAGGATGGATTCGAAGAAAGAATTGCCTACCATGATTGATTTAAGAATCTTACTGGGGGCCGCCTATACTTCGCTGGGTTTAATTATTGCGACAATGGGGGGAGTAATAACGCGAACAGATGAATTAAATACATTCGCTATTTTCAGGTCTGTCAGCCTGGTATTCATAATTTATGCGATCGGAAAACAAATAACCGGTAAAAAATGGAGGTGGAAAGGTACAATTGTAACATACTTCATCATGTACACGATACTACTATTCTTATACGCATTCCTTGGAATAGTTGATCCATTGCCATTGCAAATCTGATTAGATTACGCACTCGCATTTTGCAAAAATGTAGAAATCACGAAACTTATGTCTTTATCTGTCATGGGATAATACAGCGGGATTAAAATACTGTTATCAGACGCATGTTCAGAAACCGATAGGCTATTGATACCGTTATAATTCCTGTATGCCAATTCCCTGTGTGTGGTCATAATACCTCTTCTTGTAGAAATACCTGAATCAAGCATTTTTTGCATCAGATCATTTCTGCTTAAAGGGAAATTCTCTTTAAGATAAATTGAAAATGACTGATAATTAGATAAATAGCCTGTATTTTCGATTGGGAGCCTGACATTATTTAGACTTCGGAAAGCGTCGTGATATTTTTCAGCGATCTTTCTTCTTTCGCCAACGATGAAATCCAGTTTCTCAAGTTGCTTTATTCCTACAGATGCCTGGATATCCGTCATTCTGTAGTTATATCCTATTTCCACATGTTCTTCAAAAAGAATTTTATCAGAATTGTGCCTTACCCTGTCATTAATGCTCATACCATGTTGACGAAGCATTTTCAACCGATGATAATAATCTTCATTTGAAGTGGTTATCATACCTCCATCGCCGGTTGTGATAACCTTTCTGGGATGGAACGAAAAACACACCAGCTCAGAATGTGATCCGATCTTTTTCCCTTTGTAACTTGAGCCGGCCGCGCACGCCGCATCTTCTATTAATTTAAGATTATACTTATCACAAAGCAATTTAAAATTATCAATATCTGCGGGCATACCTATTTGATGAACAAGAAGTATAGCTTTAGTATCAGGCGTGATTCTATTTTCAACATCCTCTATATCAAGATTATAATTCAAAGGATCGATTTCAGCAAATATCGGTTTAGCGCCAACATAAGTGATCGAATTGGCAGTGGCTATATAACTCAATGAAGGACAGATCACTTCATCTCCAGGCCCGATACCGGCAACGATCATGGCAAGATGGAGTGCTGTCGTACAGTTTGAAACTGCTACCGCATATTTTGAGCCAACATAAGTTGCGAATTTTTCTTCAAACTCTGCTACCCTTGGGCCCTGGGTGATCCATCCTGTGAGGATTGTATCATATGCATTCTGTGCCTCTTCTGTTGTAAGATAAGGTTTTGCTATCGGAATCATAAAATAGGATTTAACTTTCTTTCAAAATACCATTCCGACAGCTTTTTTAATCCGTCTTCAAGAGTTGTCTGAGCTTTAAAATTCAATAGCACTGATGCTTTTGAAATATCTGCAAGTCTTCTGCTTACCGGATTAACAGTATTATCAGCGACAAACTGCGGTTCAAGTTTTGAATTGTTTGCTGCCAATAATGCTTCAAGCAATTGCTTCAGAGACGTTTCGCGGCAATTCCCAACGTTGAAGGCTTCATCGGTAACATCGGCTATCAACGCAGCTACATTTGCCCTTGCAACATCCTCTACATAAACAAAATCCATCGAGGTTGACCCATCCCCATAGATCAGCGGATTTTTACCATCCCGTATACAATCAAGCCACCTGATCATAACTTCGGTGTATTTACCATCAGTGTCCATTCGCGGCCCGAAAACATTAAAGTATCGCAGGGCAACATAATCAAGACCATACATATGCTTATAACTTCTGAAAAGTTGTTCTCCAAACATTTTTGCAGCGCCATAAAACGTCTGGTTTTCATATGGATTATCTGTTTCGGGTGTAGGAAAATGCTGTGCAAGTCCATAGATGGATGCACTTGAAGAATAAACTACTTTTTTGATCTTATTTTTCCTGGCACTTTCTGCAATTTCAAAAGTAGATTTTGTCATCACTTCAAAGCCTTCCCTTGGATCTGCTGCACAGGCATTGATACGCAAAGCCGCCATGTGAAAAAGAAAGTCGCTTTGCGACATAAATTTATCAACTAAAGCAGTATCCCTGATATCTCCTTCGTTAAATTCTATAATAGGATTATCTATAAAATTCCGCATGTTTTCAAGACTACCCCGGATGAGATTATCGAGTATATAAATTTTAGCAGGTTTATGAAGTAGCAATTGTTCTACAACATATGAACCGATGAATCCCGCACCACCTGTAATGAAGATATTCGCGTTTTCTATTTTGCTGGACATGTTTATTTTAAAGATTATTCAATCGCAAATTTAGATCGATTTGAATGATTTTTCCCTGTTATTAAGTTAAAAATCAAGTTCAAACAAAACGTGTACTATTCAATATACTTCATCTATTATGGCTTCAGGCCTTTGGTTTACTTCATCAAAAATCCGCCAGATATATTCCCCGATAACACCTAACATAATGATAACCAACCCCAGCAAAAAAGAAATCAGTGTAACAATAGTAGCAAATCCTTGTACGGCCAATGTACCTGAAATGGCCCCTATAATGATAATGATGCCGTAAATGAAACTTAAAAAAGAAACACAGATTCCGATAGCTGAAATAAGGCGGATGGGTAATATGGAAAAACCCAAAAATGAATCCAGAAACAAATTGAATTTTTTCCCAAGTGTCCATTTCGACTTCCCGTTTTTTCGTACTGGTCTGTTGTAATTTATTATCTCGGCTTTATATCCAAGCCAATGGGCGTACAAAGACCTATTTATGTTTTTTGAACAATCGCGGATGTAGGGCAGCATTTCTTTGTCCCACATGGCCATATCAAAACCGCCTTTTGGAAAATCTTTAACAACAAACAACCTAATCAACCTGTAATACAGGCTTGCGAAAATCCGCGTCATTAACGGGTCTGCTCTTTTTTTGTTTCTTGTGCAGATGATATATTTTGAACCATTCAGCCATTTTTCTGCCATTTCCACGATCAAATGCGGTGGATCCTGGAGATCAGCGGCTATTATTGTGAAACAATCTCCGGTCACAAATTTTAAGCCTGTTTTTGATGCATTTATGGCCCCGAAATTCCTTGTGAGTTTGATAATCCTGGTTTCAGGGCGATCTTTTTTTAAATCCAGAAGCATTTTTACGGTATTATCCTGGGAACCATCATCTACAAAGATCAGCTCAAGCTCAAGGCCAAGATTTGTTAAACCGCTTTCCATTTTTCGCAATTCCTCGAAAAGCGTATGAATTGACTTTTCTTCGAAGTAAACCGGAATAACAACTGAAACCTTTTTCATTTTATTACGCTATTATATTTTCCGCTTTCCCATTTTGATAAATCCAGTTCATAAGTATCCTGTACAATCGACCGGGCACCAAAGCCTTCTTTCTGATCACTGATACCCGGATTTAATTTGTATCCTCCATAAGTGGTCGAAGTTCCAAAGTCGAAATATCGCTTATTTTGATAAATATTGTTGAATAAGTGATTAAAAATAAGATCAAGCGCGCCTGAATTCTTCCCTGTTTCTGTAGCTGCAATATATTGTGACCTGGCTACCATTACACTTTCAAACACAAGGACCCCTGCAATCATTTCTTCGTTATTACAAGCTGCAAATAATCTTATATTTTCAGGGAAATTGGTTTTGAGATAATTCATATCTGCCAGTGAATGAACCGGTTTAGTACCGTAAGATAAAAGCAGTTTATCAATGATCTCCCAATAAGATCCGAGGTCTGGTGTTTCCTTGACAAGAACATTGTTGTTCAAAGCTTTTTTAATGCTGCGTTTCCTTCGCTCCTGGTATTCAGGCCTGTTTCGCATATCCAAAACCGGTAGAATATCACGCTTTATCACTTTAGCCCCAGCAATAAATAAGGCATGCCGGTCTTCTTCTGAAGGCAGTTGATGGTAGATATAAGGGATGGTTTTATAGATAAGTTTATCAAATCCATTAGCCTTTAAATAATCAAAAACAACTTCTGCAATTCCGATAAATTGGGTCATCCTGCATGACGGCAGTATGAGAAATCCCCCATAAGTAAGTCCGCTATGACTGTAATAGTTTTTATCGATCCTATTCCCAGGCATTAACGCAACCGGTTCATTTTCATCAAATACAATCAAAGAATGATCTGCAAACCTGTCATCATGATAATTAATAAATCCTCGTTCGAGATGGAAATTGCCGTTTTTACTTTCCCTGACAAATTTATCCCAGAGTTTGCTGTCTTCCGGACTATATTTTTTTACCTGCATTATTCTGATTCAAGTATTGCATATCCAAACCCAGTAGAACCATGACGATTGCCATTGTGGAACATATATCTTTTCCCGTGTGCATCAATTACGCATGGGTAACATATCATTTCAGAATCCCAACCAGAGACAGATCTCGAAATTCCTGCTTCATTATCTTTTCGAATCCAGTTTAAACCATCCAATGATTCTCCATACCCGATTTCGTAAGGCTTGGAATATGACCTGATGGAATACCACATTTTATAGATCCCATTTTCCTTTATAACCCACGGCCTGCCAAACCCGAATTCGTCAGGATTATCAGGCCCTATACATACCTTTTCATCAGTTGACCAATCGATTCCGTTATCAGATTCGGCATGTTTGATAATATAAGCCGGGCAGGGTTTATTGTTAAAAGTTATCCATGAAAATGCAGAAACATACCACATGCGGTATTTACTTTCATCAAAAATAATTGAAGTTGCCGATCTTGTAAACGGCTCATAAGATGTACGATCCAGTATAGGTGTCCTGGCATGTTTATAAAATTTCCCATCATCTTCCTGGATGGCTACGCCTGCAAAATACATATATGGGGCTTTTTCACACCTTTGGACACCTAGATAATAAAGATGCTTTTTATTATTGATTGTGATGATACAGGAAGGGCATATGCCACTATCATCAAAAGTTCCGATTGAACCGATATCCAGAATGGGTTCTTTTTCGATATTGATGATCCTGGATGGATCATCAATGTCAACATCAATGAAGCTGATTCTGCCATCCATGTTTTCATCCATAGAATAATAATAAATCCTGAAGAACTTATCATCAATATTTTCTACTGTCGGGATACCGGCATATTGCTTAGCCCACCAAAGACTTTGATCAGGTACGAATATCCTTCCTTTCTTAGCCCATTTCATGTATTGTCTTCTACCCCCCAGTAAGCTTTAGCACTCTGATCTGTTATTTCTTTACCCTTCACAATTCTGTTTTCAGGGACGTTTTTATAAATCAGACCTCCTGAAGCAACAATACAATCTTTGCCAACCGTAATTGCATTATTCACAGTAGAATTTACCCCAAAAAAGCAATTTTCCCCTATTGTGACCCCTCCTGATATAACAACCTGTGACGATATAAAACAATTGTCTTTGATAACAGAATGATGACCAATATGGTTACCGCTCCACAATACAATATTGTTGCCCAATTCCACAAATGGCTGCACTGTGTTGTCTTCGAAAATAAAAACATGTTCCCCTATCTTTACATTGCGCCATACAAAGGCATGAGAACTGATATAGGATGCAAGTCTATATCCTTTTTCTTTGGCTGTGTCGGCAATGCGTTTGCGAAGTCGGTTTAGTTTGGTGTATACACTTGCGGCATAAAAATAATACTCTTCCGGGGGAAAATGATTTTCAACTTCTTCGAATGGTACAATGGGTAAACCAAACAAGGAATCCTTGGTCATAAACGCTTTTTCGGCACAAAAACCACAGACTTCATATTCGGAATCGTAAGTAAAATATTCGTATGCTATTTCAGCAAACTCTGTGTATCCAAAAAGAATCAGCTTTTTATTTTTTTCAATTTCTGAAGCCATAAATCAGCTGCAATTAAGGTTTTACAATTAAAATATCATCCCTGCGATTTGCCATTGGCAATGATGCATCCTGTTGACAAAGATAGGAATCAAAACCGGAATTGCGGCAGCGTGCCAATATGAAAAAGAGCATTGCATCGTCTATCTGATTATTCTCCAAACTATTGAATTTCACTTCAGGAAGATCTTCAGTATTATTGTTTTGTTGATGAAACTCAATCCCGGATTTCGAACTGAAGAAACGGTTGCGCTTGGAAACATTTGGTATATCCCCAATTAAAATTTCTCCTTTATCACTGAGCAGGCTCATCGTCTTATCAAGAAATTCCATCAGATTTATTTCTTCCACAATATAGTGTAATACACTGTATATCAGAATAGCATCCGCCTTACCACTGAAATTTTTGAACAATTCTTCACAATCTTTCGGATACTGGGCGGGCATTTTTGTAATGAATTCCGCATCCGGGAGCTGGTCAAGCATTTCCTTTGAATCGATCAGGATTAAATGATGTCCTTTAATCCTGCATAATTCAATCAGCATTACTGGTAATTCACTGCAGCCACAACCAATATCTATGACCGTCTTTCCATTTCCGGAAAGATTTTTAAGTTTTGTCAGGATATCTTCAAAAATAACTTTTTCTTTACCTTCTCTGAATTTATCATAGAAGCCAATTTTTTCATACATGGATAAAGAATTATCCCTGGCTAAAGCCCTGAATTTATCAAAATTAAGGTTAGACAACTTGTCCTCTTTATTTTTTTCCAAGCTCATTTATAACAGATCAACTAATTTAATACCTCGAAATTCCGTTTTATTCTGCAAAAGCAACTCTCCAACCTTTAATCCACCTGCCTGCAACCTGATAATCGGATCGAATCCGATTTCAGAAGGCAATATACCCATATGCCCGCTATACACGTGTTCTGGATAAAATTTTAAATTGTTTCTCAGGCATTCAGCTTCATCAATATCACCTGCAAATCTTAAAATAAAAGGATTTGAAAAATTACTTTTTATTTTATTAATATCAATATCTGTTCCTGAACCAATCCATTTATTGTCAAATGGATATGCAGTAAATATAATTGCCTCGCAATTCCTGAATTCTTTATTAATATTTACTTCAGGGAAATCACTCAGCCATGTTATTCCATCAGGGTATTTTGATTTGTTTTCCAGCAAGTCGATTATGCCCAATCCTTCGCAGACAGGTGTAAGTGTTTTAGCGATAAACGGGCCGAAATCATTATTACAAATCAAAACAAATTTATTTCGATATGGCGTCAGTCCGGCATCAAAAATCATTTTTAATGCCATGTCTCCCAGGTAATTGAAAACATCAACATCAGAGTGCCTTTCGTTGGTTGCTCCTATTAGTATTCCTTTTTGTCTGCAATAATTAAGATCAAGATCTCCAGCTCTCCATTCCCAGGCTTCATACATTAAAGGAATGACTGTCCCTGTTTTTACATACTTAAGTTTTTCCTGATCAAGAGGCCTTAAATGCCCCGAATTGGTAATGATATCTGCTTGTGATATGACCTCAGGACTTAATTCTTCTACAAAATGAATATTCAGATCATCTCCAGTCTCTCTCATTAATTTTTCAGTAGCGCTAAATACCTGGTCTATAGTTCCGTACCGGGTTGTCCTTGAATAAGCATAAACTTTGGCCCCTGCCATTGCCGCCATGACCGGCGTTACTATATATGCTCCTGATGCGGCTTCCGTAAGAACAACCCTGCCTTTCAGATCAAGTTCGAGATCAGTGATTTGTCTTTTTAGCTTGTCCTTAAGCATGGTTAATAGGCGTTGATCCTTTCTATCACTCTTTCCACTTCATCATTGCGCAATTCAGCAAACATGGGTAAAGATAGGCAATGCTCTGCAAGATATTCAGAATGAGGCATATCACCTTTTTTATACCCCAGTTCTTTATATGCTTTCTGTAAATGACATGGTACAGGATAATGTAATCCTGGGAAAATATTTTCAGCCTGCAGGTGTTTCATTAAGGCTTCACGTTTTTCGGTTGTAATCACAAATAAATGATAAATACTGTCACTCCATTCGGGCTGATATTGCATTTTAATTTTCTCGTTTACAATACCTTTCTGATACATAGCGGCAATCTGTTTCCTTCTCAGATTCCAACCGTCAATATATTTGAGCTTTACGCCCAGAACCGCTCCCTGGATTCCATCCATGCGCATATTATATCCAATTTCATCATGATAGTACCGTTCCACACTCCCATGATTACGAAGGCTTTGAATATGTTTAGAATAGATTTCGTTGTTAGTTGTTATACCGCCGCCTTCTCCATAGGCCCCAAGATTTTTCCCCGGGTAAAATGAAAAGCATCCCATTTCTCCGAATCCGCCCGTTTTTTTGCCTTTGTATTCTGCACCAATTGCCTGGGCACAATCTTCAATCATAAGCAGGTTGTGTTTTTTTGCAATAGCTGCTACAGCTTCTATATCAAAAGGTTGCCCATACAAATGAACGCCTATGATTGCTTTGGTTTTCGACGTAATTTTAGCTTCAATTTTTGAAGGATCAATATTCCAGGTTTCGGGATCACAATCCACAAAAACCGGTATTGCATTTAAATAAGAAACACCCCAGGCCGTTGCAATAAATGTATTTGCGGGCAATATAACCTCCTCACCAGGACCGATACCCAAAGCCATCATGGCCAGATGCAAAGCAGATGTGCCTGAGTTAACGCCTAAAGCATAACGGGTTCCACAATAACTTGCCAGGTCTTTTTCAAATTTTTCAACAAAAGGCCCGTGAGAATATGCTGTATTATCCAGCACTTCGTCAATTGCTGTTCTTATTTCGTCCCTGATAGGAAGATATTGTTTTTTGAGATCAAGGAAAGGAATTTTTTCCATATTACTAACTGAAATTTACGGATCATTTTAATCCGTAATGATTTAATTTCTTTGATAGTGCAATCTATGCAAAGTTAAATAATTAGACATGAAATTAAAGCCGGGATTAAAATAGAATCAACCTATAACAGGACTTCCATTCCTTTGTTTTTGATGGATTTTTGGGATGCCTCCAAAATTCTCACTGTCCAAAGCCCGGAATCAGAATCAGATACAGGTTTTGTTCCGTTTTTTATAGCCCCAATGAAATCTTTAGCCATATTGAGTAAGGATTCCGATTCATCAATTTTTGGAACATAGATGTCACCTGAACGGTATGAAAACAAAAGATTTCGTTTGTCTTCGTCATTTTCGATCTTAAACCCGGTATCGTAGACTTTGATTTTTTCGCCCGGATTCACATCATTGAAAACAACCATTTTTTTATCTCCGCCCAAAAGCATCATCCTTATTTTTACAGGGGAACTCCAGGAGCAATTGAAATGTGCAATAAAGCCATTATTGTAGTTCACAGTGAGATAGGCAATGTTTTCAATACCATTGTGTATGTGCGATATACCGGTGGCCTGAACGCTTACCGGCCTTTCTGAAATGAGATGGTTAAGAATAGAAATATCATGTGGGGCAAGATCCCATAATACATTAATATCCTGTTGAATAAGGCCAAGATTAATTCGCGTCGAATCAAAATAATTCAGTTTCCCGAGATCATGATTTTCAACCAGTTCTTTCATTTTTCTCACAGCTCCGGTATAAAGAAAAGTGTGATCAACCATCAATACTTTATTACTTCGATCTGCAATGTCAATTAATTCCTCGCTATGTGCCGTACTATCTGTCATCGGCTTTTCAAGAAGCACATGTTTGCCTTGTTCTAAAGCCATTTTTCCAAGTTCATAATGCGTGAAAACCTGGGTAGCGATAACTATAGCATCTATGTCAGGACTCTTAATTAACTCTTCGACATTTTTAGTGGTTTTGATTGAAGGATAAACTCTGTTTATCAACTGGAGTCGTTCTTCTCTCAGATCACTAACCATAGCAACCCTGCAATCGGGAACTGCTGAGAAATTCCTGACCAGGTTTGTACCCCAGTATCCATAACCTATTATACCGATATTGATCGTACCTGAATCTTTCATTTTAATATTATCTTCTGCAAATATATATTTCTTTAATGACTGATATTCAGGAACATTTTCATGAAACGCTCATCCCTCAAGAAACAAAGGAAATTTCAAGATGTTTTCTTAATAATCCCTGCAGGATTACCGGCCACAGTGGTACCCGGGGCCACATTTTTTGTGACTACAGATCCGGCGCCAACAATTGCGTTTTTGCCGATGGTTATCCCGCAAAGTATTGTAACACTGGACCCTATGGAAGCGCCCTCTTCAACAATAGTTTCTTCGAGTTTCCAGTCGGCATCTGTTTGCATGGAGCCGTCGGGATTGGTTGCTCTAGGAAATTTATCATTTATAAAGGTTACATTATGCCCTACAAATACATTGTCTTTGATATGAACCCCTTCACAGATAAATGTGTGGCTTGAAATTTTGCAGTTTTTACCAATGAAAGCGCCTTTCTGTATCTCAACAAAGGCTCCTATTTTAGAACCGTCATCTATTGAACAGCCATAGGCATTTACAAAATCGAAAATCCTGACATTTTCACCAACCATCACATTATTAATGCTTTGTTTGGGTGTATTTAGGGTTAATGATTTCATCCCCTGTCTTTGAATTCTTTAATTGTGGCTTCTGGGTCAGGTGTGCTGAATACGGCATTGCCCGTCACAAGTACCTTTGCACCTGCTTTAATGATATCATCTGCGTTTGACAGGCTCACACCTCCATCAATTTCAACGATTGCCTGAGATCCGCTCTCTGCAATAAGTTGTGCTGTTTCTCCGAGCTTTGTTAAGGAATGCGTTATGAACTTCTGCCCGCCAAATCCGGGATTCACTGACATAATCAATACAAGGTCAAGATATGGAATGATATCTTTAAGTAACATAACAGGCGTGTGTGGATTGAGTGAAACGCCGGCTTTCATCCCTTCTTCCTTGATCTGCTGAATGGTACGGTGTAAATGGGTGCAGGCTTCGTAATGAACGGTAAGAATGTCAGCACCTGCATTTTTGAAATCTTTGATATAACGCTCAGGCTGAACGATCATCAGGTGAACATCCAAAGGCTTTTTGGCCAATTTCTTAATCGCTGAAACGACCGGAAACCCAAATGATATATTAGGGACAAATACACCGTCCATGATATCTACATGAAACCAATCGGCATCACTGTGGTTGATCATTTCGACATCCCTGCCGAGGTTCGCAAAATCAGCGGAAAGAATGGAGGGAGCGATAAGATGTGACAATGTTTGCTAAATTTTTAGCAAATATCGAATATAGATTTGACAATCCCGAACTTTCAGGATTGTCAAATCTTAATCAAGATATTATTCCTGTCCGCCGCCATCATTATGCTGCGGGCGATCATTATTGTTCTGGTTGTTTTCACGTGGTGCCTCGTCTCTGCGTGGGCCATCATTGTGATTATTGCTATTGCGATTGTCATGGCCACGATCATCACGACGGTCACGGTCATAACCGCCATGCCCTCTGTCGTCTCTTCTCGGGCCGCGATCATCTCTTCTAGGTCCACGATCATCACGACGGTCATTGCTTCTCGGTGCGCGCTCACGCTCTACATATCCTTCCGGTTTTGGGAGCAATGCTTTTACAGAAAGTCTGAATTTGCCTGTTTTCTGGTCCACTTCAAGCAATTTCACATGAACTTTATCACCAGGTTTATATACGCCTTCCATGCTTGGCAGACGGTCATATGTAATTTCAGATATATGTAACAGACCTTCTTTTCCGGGTAAGAATTCAACAAATGCCCCGAAGTCCTGGATGGATTTCACTGTCCCGTCATATTCTGTTCCCGCTTCAGGTACGGTAATGATACCTTTAATCCAATTGATTGCGGCTTCCATGGCTGTTTTATCAGGAGATGAAACTTCTACCACTCCCATATTGTCCACCTCATCAATAGAGATAACCGTTCCGGTTTCTCTCTGGATGGCCTGGATAACCTTACCACCGGTACCTATAATGGCGCCGATGAATTCTTTATCTACCGTGAATCTTTCAATTCTTGGTACAAATGATTTATAATCTTCTCTGGCCACAGGCTGAACTTCATTCATAATACCTAGGATGTGCAAACGACCCTGTCTTGCTTGTTCAAGGGCTTCTTCAACTACAGAATAGCTCAATCCATCTACTTTAAGGTCCATCTGGCAGGCAGTAATACCGTCTGAAGTTCCGGTAACCTTAAAGTCCATATCGCCCAGGTGATCTTCATCGCCCAGGATATCTGATAGAATTGCATATTTTCCGTTTTCACCGGAAATAAGTCCCATGGCAATACCTGAAACTGATTTCTTTAATTTAATCCCTGCATCCAGCATGGCCAGTGTTCCTGCACAAACGGTTGCCATTGATGAAGAACCATTTGATTCCAGTACATCGGAAGTGATTCTTACCGTATAAGGATTCACATCAATATCCGGCATTACCGGTTTCAAAGCCCGTAGGGCAAGGTTACCATGGCCCACTTCACGACGGGCAGGTGCTCGGTTTGGTTTTACTTCACCGGTTGAAAAGCCCGGAAAGTTATAATGGAGCAGGAATTTAGAGTATCCCTGATAAAGGGCTCCATCTATCATCTGTTCATCGAGTTTGGTGCCGAGTGTTACGCTTGCCAATGCCTGCGTTTCCCCACGTTGGAACAATGCTGATCCATGAACGGTTGGCAATACATCAGTTTCGCACCAGATACCACGTATTTCGTTCAGTTTTCTTCCGTCAAGCCTGCGGCGTTCGTCAAGAACCATGTTCCTGATCTGCTCTTTTTTCAGCTTGCTGAAATATTTCTTAGCCATTGCCTTGTCGATTTCGGTATCTTCAGGCAGGCTTTCGAGGTATGTTGTGATCAAAGCATCAAATGCTTCGCTTCTTTCATCTTTATTGGTGCCGCGCATTGCAATCTCATAGATCTGCTTTGCAAACATATCATGAACTGATTTCTTTAGTTCTTCATTTTCGGGAGCCGGTTCAACCGCAAATTTCGGCTTGCCGCATTTGGCCTGTAGTTCAAGCTGGCTGGCACATTGCTTTTTAATAGCTTCGTGAGCTACTTTAATGGCTTCCAGCATTTCAGCTTCGCTCACTTCCTGCATTTCGCCTTCTACCATGTTTATATCGTTTGCGGAGCCGGAAACGATAATGTCAATGGTAGCACGTTCTTTGTCTTCCAGGTATGGGTTTACTACCAGCTGTCCATCAATTTTACATACGCGAACTTCAGATATCGGCCCTTCGAAAGGGATATTGGATACAGTAAGGGCAGCAGAAGCGGCCAATCCCACCAATGAATCGGGCATTACATTCTGGTCAGCAGATAATACGCTGATCATGATCTGGGTTTCGTAGTGGTAATTGTCAGGGAACAGGGGGCGGATGGCACGGTCAACCAAACGACTGATGAGTACTTCCGTATCAGATAATCTTGTTTCTCTTTTGAAAAAACCGCCCGGGAAACGTCCGGTAGCAGCATATTTTTCCTGGTAGTCCACCGTCAGGGGCAAAAAGTCGATCCCTTCTTTAGGTGATTTTGAAGCTACAACAGTAGCAAGCAATATCGTATCGTCCATGCGAACTGTAACTGCACCGGCAGCCTGTTTGGCAAGTTTTCCTGTTTCAATAGTTATCGTACGGCCATCATCAAGGGTGATCACCTGGGAGTATACCTGTGGTTTTTCCATCTGTATTGTGAAAATTAAGGAGAAGTAAATATATGTAAAAAAGCAAAAAAGGCGATTACTTGTAACCGCCTTTTCTCTCGATGCGAATCGTTATTTCCTGATTCCAAGTTTGGAGATGATCTCCCTGTAGCGGAAAATGTCTTCCTTGGTGAGGTAGTTGAGCAATCGTCTTCTCTTACCTACGAGTTTGAGCAGGCTTTGCTGTGTATTGAAATCTTTACGGTTCTTTTTCAAGTGTTCCGTAAGATGGTTGATCCTCGTTGAAAAAAGGGCGATCTGGCTTTCTGCCGAGCCCGTATCGGTTTTTGACTTACCGAATTCTGTAAAAATCTCTTGTTTTTTCTGCGTATCCAAATACATCGCTGCGTATTGTTAGTTCTTGTCTTATTAAATAGTTTGCAAAGATATGGACTTTTTCCTTATAATTTGCAACCTGCTGCGAAAGTTTTGGGAATCGTTATCAAATAATCTGCAAACCGCCGGTCGTATTGTCTTACTGTTGGATAAAATAACATATTGGTATTGTAGAGACAGGGCAGTACCCTGTCTCCTAAGGTTTGTATTTCGAAATAGAATATGGTTTGATGGAGGAGACAAGGCATTGCCTTGTCTCTACAATGGATATTCGCAATGGCTGATTTTTCCTATTATAAACACAGGAAATAACGTTATATCATGTTTAGCCCTGCCCGTCTGCAGGCAAGGCGCACAGGGTAGCTGGGTCAGTTATTCTTAGCCCCTTCTTTGATCCACTGACGGAATTTGCTGATATTACACGAGGATAATGGCTGACCGTACTTGGGCATTGCAGATAGTTTTCCGGTAATACCACCTATGAGTTGACCATTGTTTGCCACTGTCAAAACCCCGTTGTAATTGTCAAGATTTACACTTCCCGAAGAAGTAGAAGCATTGTGGCATCCTTTGCAATAGTTATTGATAACAGGTACAAGAGAAGCGCTAAATGAAACATTCATCGTGTCGCAGGGGCCGCCACCATCGTTGCAGGTATTGTTTTTTGCTCCTTGTGTGATCCATTTATTAAATGCGTCCAGTTGCGCCTGGGATAAAGGGCCTGCCGGAGGCATAATATCATCTAAACCAATCATGTTCCTATACAAGCGGCTTCCGGTTGGGTTGCCCGGTGAGACGTATTTTATTATTTGGCTATAGCTCGTTAGGTTCAACCCTTCAGCATGTGTTATAGCATCGTGACAACCTGTCATTGCACAATTTGAAACAATCAATGGAAGGATGGTATTTGTAAAATAGATTGTATCAGGACTACATATAGCTACGGGATGGGTTGTATCAACTATAGGTTTTAAGGCTGGAACAATATCGGGTTTGTGTTCGCATGTACTCAATAAAACCACAACCAAAACTGCACTCAAATAAAAAATTAATGCCTTTTTCATTTTGCTCTTGTTTACTGATTCATCTATTGATTAACAGAAAACAAAGTTCGATGCTGAAAACATATTAAGGTATGATATTCATCATATTAAAGAATGCTATTTGCCAATAACAGACAACAAAATCAAGCAGATTTAATATCTCACAGGTTATCCGGTTAACCTGAAATGATTTTATATGGGAAACAAATGTCGACGAATCTAAACGACCTGATTATTTATCCTGAGGAACGTCAAACTTATCCTTCAAATGAATGAGCCATAAAATGCCCAATACGATTGCCCCGGCTAATAATAAAAATGAAAAATAGTAAACCAACCAGGCCGCAAACGCCAGGGCAACTACGCCAGCCAGCAAAAATATAAGAGCAAAATCCCCATAAGACATTCCCCATGGTGCTGAATTATTTTTATTTCGAAGCCAGAAGAAAAATGCGGCTATACCTGCAATAAAAAGTACAAGACATAATACGGCTACACCTACAGTAAGTAATAGTGCCGGATTGATCAATGCTACGGCTATGATCACCAATGCGCCAAAAACCATAAAAAATGAAGAAACTTGCCCATAATCAGGCGGGGTTTTGTCTTTGATACTGCATATATGGGATTCAAATGCAGGGTTATAGATGATCCGGGTTATCGTTTTTGCCTGATTTTGAACCCTTGCATATGCGATACCAGTAAAAGCATTTTTCTGTATTTGAGGCTGTATAATTCTTTCCTTCAATGAAATATTTGTACATACCAGCATAGATTTTGGATCAAATATAGCTTCTAGGCCCGGTGCTTTAGGCTCTATTCGCTCAAGACCGTTCGTGGAGGTCTGGTTTACCTGCGAAAAATGGTTGGATAGCACCTGGCTGGTTTCTAATCGATCCGGAATTTTGGAAGATAACCTGTTATCTTCCTTCATTGTATTACAGGAAGTCAAAATCAATGATGAAAGTGTGAGCGTGAAAAAGAGATTTTTATACATGTTTGGAATTGAAATTGAGGTGTCAAATTTAGTGCAGAAATATAAGAACCATTGATGTGGGACCTCATAAACAAGACATGTCATAAAAAAAGCTGAAGAACTAACCCTTTATTATAGAAAATACATCTTTTATTTCTCAAGAGGGATATTGTATTTTGAAGCAGTATAGATATTTGAGTAAATCAATCAGGATTGAGAATTAGTTGATTATTCTATTTATAATGAAATATTTACATAGGTTCAGGCTTCATGTACCGCTTCTTTTTTATTGTATTTTCGATGGATTCTATTATCTTTGTTCTCCAATTATTTCGAAAACATGGTTGTATTAGATTTTGAAAAGGAAGTTTACGAGCTTGAAAAACAGTTGGAAAAGGCCAGGGAATCCTCTGAAAAAGGTGTTCAGAATGGCACTAAAAACCAAACCCTTGACGAATTTGCTTCATCCATAGAAAAACTAAAAAAAGAACTCTACAGCAACCTCAACGGCTGGCAAAAAGTTCAGATTTCCCGCCATCCGGAACGTCCTTATACGCTGGATTATATCCAGAATATTACACAGAACTTTATCGAATTGCATGGTGACCGGAATGTAAAAGACGACAAAGCCATGATAGGGGGGTTCGCGTCAATTGACGGACAATCAGTGATGGTGATCGGGCAGCAAAAGGGGCGGAACACCAAGGACAGGCAGTTCCGAAATTTCGGGATGCCTAATCCTGAAGGCTATCGTAAAGCTTTGCGACTTATGAAACTGGCCGAAAAGTTTAACAAACCTATTGTTACCTTTATTGACACCCCGGGCGCTTTCCCCGGCCTTGAAGCTGAAGAACGCGGGCAGGGTGAAGCCATTGCCATGAACCTGAGAGAAATGGCGGTACTTAAAGTTCCTGTTATCTGTATCATTATTGGCGAAGGCGCGTCTGGTGGTGCACTTGGTATAGGGGTGGGAGATAAAGTACTTATGCTGGAATATACCTGGTATTCCGTTATTTCGCCGGAATCGTGCTCTTCTATATTATGGCGTTCCTGGGATTATAAAGAACAGGCTGCAGAAGCACTTCAGCTTACTTCTGATAAAATGCTCAAACAAGGTCTCATTGATGGCATCATCAGGGAACCTCTGGGCGGCGCTCATAACGATCCTGAAAAAACCTTCAGTAGCGTGAAAATGGAAATTAAAAAGCATCTCAAAGAACTCATCCCTATGGATCCTGAAACCAGGATCATGCAGCGGATCGATAAATTCGCCAACATGGGGGTTTATGCCTGATGCCCTCCTTTAATCCAGGACTTGTTTTAAGGTATCTTTTATCCGCTGTAAGTTATTATCCACGTACCACAGTGGCTTTGTTCACTGGTGGCACTGCAGATAAGATTGATAAAGCCATAGGCTCCCATTTTAAGAACAGCTTTTCCAGTTTAGAAAAAGCAGACATCTCAGCCATTGAAAGCATTCGAAAAACATTGCTGCGAAGTCCTGAAGTAATATCCGTTACAGAATTTGGACGGGGATCTAATATTCTTCCCAAAACTGCAAGTACTGAGAAAATCAGTGATATATGCAGTATTATGAGTAAAACGGAAAGTGAGTGCCATTTCCTTTATTCCCTGATTAAAACCATTAAACCTACACATTGTATGGAGCTTGGCACCTGCCTCGGTATTTCTACAGCTTATATAGGAATGGCGCTCAGGCATAACGGGCATGGCACGCTTACGAGTTTTGAAGGTTCTCCTGAAAGGGCAAAAATTGCAACACAAAATATTAAAGAACTGGGCCTTGAAAACAATGTGAGCCTGGTTCAAGGCAAGTTTCAGGATGTGCTCCCTGAATATTTACAAAAGACCACCGGTCTCGATTTCGCCTTTATTGACGGGCATCACCAGGAAGAAGCAACACTGCATTATTTCAAAATGATACTCCCTAAATTTGTCAAGGGAGGCATCATTATTTTTGATGATATTTTCTGGTCAACCGGAATGAACCGGGCCTGGAAAACCATTAAAACCCATCCAAATGTCACTGATTCATTTGTTTTTAAAGGAATGGGGATAATACAATTAGAAGGCGTAAGGGATTAGTAAAATACGAAAATAATTTACAAGTTCCTCTCACTTCTCACCTCTCACCAATTACTTCTTACTCTCCACCGGGTATCCTGCCGCCTTCCATGCAGTCATTCCGCCAAAAACATTATATACATTTTCATATCCATGTTGCAATAGTACACTCGCAGCCAGGCTTGATCTTGAACCACCGCCACAGATACAGAAAATAGCATCTTCTTTTCCGGGCAGGTCTTTGAGCCGCTTCGTAACATAGCCCAGGTAAATATGTTTTGCACCTTTTACATGGCCTTCTTCAAATTCGCTATCACTCCTCACATCTATTACGGTCATCTTTTCGCCGAACTCTGCAAGGTCTTTCATCGCATGTACAGATGCCTGCGGCAGGTCCTGAAAATCATTACCCCTGTTTACCCAGGATGAAAAATTCGGGGCAAGATATCCAGTTACATTGTCAAGCCCTACGCGTACAAGGTCACGGACATACCCTTTCAGTTTGGATTCATCATCAAGAACCAGGTAAATAGGCCTGTCATAAGGAATAAACCATGCTCCCCAGAAACCCAGCTGGTCACCCATACCGATGTTTAATGCCTGTTCTATATGGCCACCGCCATATGTGAGCGGGTGACGAACGTCTATTATAGCTTCCTTTTTTTCTACGATCTTTAAAAATTCTTCCGGGCTCAACGGTTGAGGGTCAGGCAATCCCTTAAGACTATCAGCTCCTTCGGAATTGATGCGTTTCATGCGAAGGTAGTATTCCGGGAATGGGGGAACAGTACCCAGAATCCTGTCAACAAACTCCGCTTCGCTCAGGTTTTGCAAATAGGGATTGAACATACGTTCATCGCTCATTACAGATGACAATGCTTTGCTCATCCCCGCACCACAAAGGGAACCGGCACCATGTGCAGGATATATTTTGAGAGCATCAGGCAGGTTTTTTAGCTTTTCTGTAACAGAATGAAACTGCATTTTAGCCAGGGGCAACTTATCATCATCACCGAGGAGATCAGGCCTTCCTACAGAACCTATAAACAAAAAATCACCCGAAAACAATGCTTCCGGATCAGCCCCCGGGGTTTCGTGGTCATAAACGAGGAAAGAAATATGCTCAGGTGTATGGCCTGGTGTATGCAAAACTTCAATTTTTACTTTGCCTACATGGTACACATCGCCATCTTTAACAGGTGTATGTGGAAACTGATAGACAAACTTTTGCCCCTCATCATAGGAAGACAGCAGCAGTTCGGCACCGGTAATCTCGCCAAGTTCCTTTGCTCCCGAGGCGAAATCCGCATGAATATGAGTTTCAAGGATGTATTTTATTTTCAGGCCATGCGCAGCAGCATACGATAAATAGGTTTGCACATCCCTTTCAGGATCTATAATGGCAATTTCACCGCCAGTGGCATCGCCGATGGCATAAGAAAAATGAGATAAGCCCTTTGCTTCAAATTGATGTAAAATCATCTTAATTTTGTTTCATTATTTGGAACTGCGAATATCCGAATAAGCACGGAACCGGAAACAACTTTTTTACTTTAAAAATAACAATAGCATGGAGCATAAAAGCATCGAAAGCCTGCACGAAGATCATTACGAATGGATGCAGGAAGTAACCAACTGGCATAATGAACTTATCTATTTCAGCCGCGTTTTGATCCGATTGGTGGAAGGCATAAAACTGGGCCCTGATACAGAAAAAATGGAGGAATTTCAAAGCAGGTTCGATAATATGCAGGAGGAATTTGATAAAATGGCCAAAAATATCACTGCACATGACAAATCGCTGGCAGATGTGCAAAGCGATCATAAACTGCAGCAACACCAGGAAATGGACAAGCAGGTAAAAGCTTTCAAAACCAAATTTAACGAACTCAAAAACGAGTTCTATAAATTTGAAGAGAAGTTTATCTACGAATAAGGAGAAATGAATTTTTGAAAACTCTTTTTTTGTCGCCTCATCCTGATTCCTTCTCCAGAGGGAGAAGGTAATTGGTAAGTTTTCAAAGGTTAATGGTAAAAAGTGCGGATGGTGGGACTCGAACCCACAAGTCTTGCGACACACGCCTCTGAAACGTGCGTGTCTACCAATTTCACCACATCCGCAAAAAATATGGGCTGCAAAGATAGAAAAAATTTCTATTCGCCCAGACTCCCACCTATACCATTTCCTGTACACAGCCCCAGCCGTATAAACAGTTGAGAGGGTGATGGTATAAGTGTACACAATGGTGGACATTTTATCGTTTTTTTTGAATTTTATTGGTTAAAACATTTATAATCAATAGTATAAGTGTTCATCTGGGTGTACATTCTGCAGGAAATGCATACGCTTTTTGTTTTATTTTGAGTTAATATATTCATTGTTAATAATTTGAGTGAACGTAATACATGCATACTGTTTGGCTCTTCTGATTTCATATCTGTTCATCTCTTTTTTGTCATCTTGAGTCCCGATTACTCGGGAAGAGATCTGCTCCCGAATAATTGTCTGAACTCCCGAATAAGTCCCCGAAGAGGTCGGGACAGGCGGGACAAGTAGGATTTTTGGGATTTATGAGATTCATAGGATTTTCCCGCGCCAGCCACTTACGCCTTACGCCTAATTCCTTACGCCTTTTATGTACATATATAGTGAGATGCCAAACTGGGTGGGTACTATTGAAAATAAATTTTTAACTTGAATTATTTCAATACGTTGCAAGCGAAAATATTTTTCAAAATGTTGCACTTTTTTTAGAATACTCACTAAAATGGCTCCAAGGGAGCCAAATGTTTGTAGAAATACTAACAATTTAAGCTCCAGGAGAGCGACTTGTTAAATTAGCAGCGCATATATAGTCTCGCCAAAACATAATTTGCTTGCGCGTATACCTCAGGGTCCCCTTAATTTATACGGTTCGGAATATAGATCGGTATTGCGGGAGACCCTGAGGAGAAGAATGGAAAATATTTTGGGATTTGTTGCAACTTTCAGCCAAACCTATAAGGTTTTTGAAACCTTATAGGTTTTTCAGTCCTGAAATAGTTTTGGAAAGCTTATATGTATTCCTTAAATTGCAATATCCAACTGCATGAAAAGGAAGCTTTTATATTTTCTATTACTCCTTTTGCCTTTAGTGGCAAAATCTCAAACCTGGGAATGGGAACATAAGATAATAGGTTGGGGTCCTTACAATCCAGCCTCAAATATTATTGTTGACAAATCCGGTAATTCTTATTTCCTTGTGGAGGATTCAAGTTCTTTTGCCGAATCATCTAACAATATTATAAAAATTGGAGACCCGTCCCTTGTTAAAATTTCTCCTGAAGGTATTTTAATCTGGAAAGCCACAATTCATTCTTCAGATTCTTCATGGATAATTGCAGCTTACCCTTATGAGGGCGCTATCAACATCACGCCTGACGGAAATATAATTGTCTGCGCTGCTCTTCCAGGTGCGCTTAGTTTCGGCAATATTACGCTTCCAGCAGATTCAAAACATCCTATTCCTAACAATATCAACAATAAGGTCTGGACGCAAATTTTTCTTGCTGAATGTGATACTTCAGGTTTATGGCAGCAAGCCAGTATTTTAGGAGCTATTACCACTGCTGATGAAATAGATGGAATTGCTATGAATAAAAATGCTTCCGTAAATGTTGCAATTTCCTATCGTGATTCATTGACAATTGGAAGCACATCATATCGGGCAAATCCTTACGATACTATTAAACCATATAGTCAGTATGATCTTTGGTATAGCACCTATGTTGGCAACTTTAAAATGGACGGGCAGTTAAGCTGGGGAAAAAATTATCCTGGTCTGCAAATTCCCTTGAGTCAAAACAATTTAAACCATATTATACTAGATCAAAATAACCAGCTTTATTTTATTTTGGAAGATACTTTTTCAGAATACATATACAAGTTAAGACCGGATGGCAGCCTCATTTATTCAAAAAATATACCAGCCCCTATCCAGGATTTCCGGTTAGATAATGCTGATAATATCACAATTTGCGGGATGTTATTCGACACAGTTAATTTTGGCAATAATATTATATTAAAGGGGACTACAAAAGGGAATGGCTTTGTTGTAAAACTTGATAGTGCATTTACAGCCCAGACGGGATTTATATTAGAAGGTGTTTCAGGCAATGTGATATTCCAAATTTGTCCTGAAAAATCCGGGAGTTTATTCATTTTGGGTAGGTTTGACGGAAATCTTAAATTTGGAGATTCTGTTTATTCCAATCTAAATTATTTAAGGTCTTTTTTTATTGCAGAATATTCTGCAACTGGAAGTACATCAATGAAATCAATAATGCCTCATAGTAATACAATGCCCGCCGATTTTATACTTGATTCATCAGGTAAACTCATAATAGATTGGTTTTTAGATGATTTTATTGGTTATGGTAATATTGTATTAGGTTGTGATACAATATATGACTATAGTGAGATAAATGTTCTTACCAAACTTGATCCCCGCCTGCTCTCAATCAACAAAATTCCCTTCTGCACAGGCGATAGCCTTATTTGCACAGATACAAGTTTGTATAGCAACTTAACCTGGAAATTCAGGGATGGAACAACACAAACAGGCAATAAAATCGTCTATCCAAGCAAAACAAAAGGCTATTATCATTTCACCCTATACGCCACAAACTCTGTTGGTTGCCAGGTATTTATTTCAGATAGTTTTAAGCATCCCGCGCCGCCCGTCGCGGCTTTTTCTATGAAAGATTCTGTCGCTTGTGAATATACCAAAGTCATTCTTAATGATATATCCAAAACGGATACGATCGCTCCCGGAAACTGGCCGCAGGATACATGGGATTTCGGGGATGGCACTTCTTCACAAACCAATAAAACGGCGACCAAAATTTATCAGGATACCGGCAGTTTCAAAATTAAGCTCAGCTATAATAATGGTTTTTGTACTACGGATACTGCATTGAAAATTAATGTCATACCAGCCCCAAAGCCTGGGTTTAATGTTTCTGATTCCGTGGGTTGTCCGCCTTTGGCTGTCCAAATTTCAAATGCTTCTACCAAACTTGTTTCTTCTTATTATTATGATTTTGGCAATGGAATGCATGATACGGTACAATCCCCGATTATATCCTATACCAAGTCAGGGAATTACAAAATCCTGCAAAAACTCAAAGGCCCAAGTGGATGTGTTACAGAAGATTCAGCAATTATTCATGTGAGAAGGGCATTTTCAAGCAAGGACACTTCAGATATAGAAAATGTATCAGTTGGTGGTTCACATTATATTGGAATTCAATGGGCTGGAATGCCCGGTTGTTCCGTTTATGATCTGTACAGGTATTCAGACCATGACAGTGCAAGCAACAAACTTATTCTCCAGACTAAATATGCTATCTACACTGATTCAATTAATATTAACTCGGATGCGCATTCATATACTTATTCTTTCCAAGCAGAAGATAGTTGCGGCAATGTCACCAGCAGAGGTCGGGTCGGCAGAACCATGCTGCTAACCGGTTCCCTGGATCAGAATCTCAATCCTGTACTAAAGTGGAATCCATATTTTGGCTGGCCAAATGGGGTCGGGGATCACTCGATCTATCGGGAAAAGGCAGACAGTAGTTTTGTAATGGTTGGATACTCACATGATACTATATTCACGGACTTTAGCTTCGAAAAAAATCCAGTATATGAGGAATGTTACAGAGTGGATGCCTATGCCAATAATTATCCATTTGTGTCTCGCAGCAATTATTTTTGTTTCGGTACAAGTCCTGAAATATTTGTTCCTGATATATTCACACCTAATGGCGACACACTGAATGATATTTTTACACCTGTCTTTTCAGGTATCGCATCATGGTCTATGGAAATATACAACCGCTGGGGCGGAAAGATTTATTCATTCTCCTCTCCTTCGGAGAGGCCGGGTGAGGCGGGATGGGATGGTACTTTCAAAGGCCAACCAGCACCCTATGGTGTATATGCTTATTATATCAACGCCAAAGACTATAATGGCAATGCGATCATCAAAAAAGGAACGGTGATCTTAGAGCGGTGAACTTATGTCTATCCCTTTTGGTTCAATGATTCCCTCAACATCCTTCCCGCCTCTGGCCCTTCATTAAATATCATATCTAATACACTCAGGTTGGGAAGAAAGAACCTCTGCAAGAGACTGATAGGAAGAAAATCAATCGGAAACGGCAAATTTGAACGAAAGAAAATCTACATTTGTTCATATTTACCTATAGCAATTAAATTTATGAGCAGCCGGGTTTTAACAATCAATCTCCCATCTTCAGTACAATTGGAAGATAAGGATGCGAAAATGAGGTTTGCCTGCAAGCTTTATGAGGATGGTATTATCTCCACAGCAGAAGCAGCAGAAATGGTCGGTATATCAAGAAGAGAGTTCATCGAAAGCATGGGTAAATTTAACACCAGTATATTCCCACAAACCATTGAAGAACTCGAATCTGATATCAGGAATGCATGACATTGTAATATCTGATACATCCTGTTTTATTGTTTTAGACAAAATCAATCGGTTAGATATTCTTCGGAATATTTATGATCACGTATTTACAACGCCGGAAGTTGTCAAGGAATTTGGGAAATCCCTTCCTGAATGGATAGTTATTTCTAAAGTAGCGAATACTAAATTCCAGATCAGTCTTGAATCTCTTTTAGGTAAAGGTGAATCAAGTGCAATAGCACTGGCATGCGAAATAAAGAATAGTATATTGCTGATTGATGAAAAGAAAGGCAGAAAAATCGCACTCGAAAATGGGATCGTTGTTACCGGAACCCTTGGGGTTATCCTCAAAGCAAAACAGTCTGGTAATATTCCTTTGATTTTGCCATTATTGGAAGAATTAAAAACCATCGGGTTTTACATAGGTAAGGAAATAGAAACCAGACTTTTAATAGATGCTGGTGAATTATAGAGTCTCAAAAAAGGATGAGACTGAAGGGAAGTTTAGATAGAAAAATTTTCTATTTGCCTTTATACAAAAGCTGAACCCCTCAATATCCGTTCTGTTTCTGGCCCTTCATTAAATATCAGATCGAGGATACTCAGGTTGGGAATAAAACCATGTCTTTCGGTGAAAGCCTGCTGATAAATAATGGGTTGAAAACCCGGATCAATTACTTTGAATTTTGCTTTGGGGTGGATTTTGTTTTTGAAATCCAGGTATTCTGACCCCGCATTTTCTGACAACAATTTCAACCGGTTTGAATCTATCTTTAAAATCTTTGTTTTCCCCTCAGAGTCTCCCTTGTACAATGACCCAGGATCAGCAATCGTGGAAGGGGACTCTGAGGATTTACGACTGAGTAGCGCCTCAGAGTCCTCTGCGAGAGACTCTGAGGGGAAGAGCACGGCATTTTCTGATAACAATTTCAACCGGTTTGAATCTATCTTTAAAATCTTCAGAATGATCATTAACAGGTCCATATTAAAATCGAAAAGCCTGTCACACTGATTTGTATAAGCAGTTTCAAATTTGTAAGCATAATGCTCATAAAAAGCTGTTTTGCCATAGACAGATTTGATGCTTTGCCAATGCTGGTGCTGCCAGTTGGTATGGTTATCTATTTCTATCTCTTTAACCGGTAATCTTCGACGGGAACTATGGACGGGCACAATCAGGTCGATGGGGCCGTTTGCCCCGGCAATGGTGCATCGGTTGCGGTAACTTTGTTTTTCGAAAGCTTCTGTATCGTCTATAATAATAATTTCAAAGCCATGAAATTTGCTAAAAAATTGTATGCAAGGAAGATAATGGAGCTCTAAAAGGATATTCATGCTGATGGGAAAAGCATACAATAATAGCATTATTACAGACAAGTGACCCATAATGAATAAATTTGCGGCTCATCATTCATATAATCAGTGAATTTTTTGCTCAATATTCTCCTCAACGGCATTGCATCGCTGCCGTTCCCGCTGCTCTACAGGCTGTCTGACCTGCTGTACTTTACTGTATATTATATTGTGAGATACAGGAGGGATATCGTTATGATGAACCTCAAAAATGCCTTCCCTGAAAAAACAGATAATGAGATCAAAAAAATAGCCCGTCAATTTTATAAAGACCTCTCAGACCTGGCCCTGGAAACGGTGAAAACGCTTAAAATGACCCCCGAACAGCTTCATGAGAGAATTTATATCGCCGACAATGAAGCCTCAAGGAAATATTTTGCCCAAACCGATGGTGCCGTGATCCTTACCGCACATTTTGGCAACTGGGAGTGGGCAGGACAGCTTTTTGGTATGGAAACCAAAAACCGTCCGGTGCAGGTAGTATACCTCAAAGTGAAGAATGTTTATTTTAATGCGATGATGAAAAAAATCCGTACCCGGTTCAGCAACAGCGTGGTGCAGATGGAATTTGTTTTCAAACAGATATTGCAGAGAAAAAATGAAGGTATTGTCTCCTGTTTCCTGGCCGACCAGACGCCGCAACGCCACCAGGCAGGATTATGGACGATGTTTATGAACCAGATGACACCCTTTTTTACAGGTCCGGAAAAGATAGCCGGGCGGCTCAACCTGAATGTCTATTTTATGGGGATCTATAAAGAAAAGCGTGGCCATTACCGGATGGATATGACACTTATCAGTGACAAGCCATCAGAAGAATCCGAAAATTATATCATGGAGCAATATGCCCGGCTACTTGAAAAATCAATCCGGGAGCAGCCTTCCACCTGGCTCTGGAGCCACAGGAGATGGAAACACAAATATATCAGTCAACAGTTATCAGTCAAAAGTAAAGAAATGATCAATTATCAATGATCAATAAGGCTATCGCTAGATAATTCAACCCGAAAAAGTCCGGGCAAGTGATCATTGATCATTGACAATTGATAATTGTCTATTATTGCAGTAGATTTTAGAATCCCGGAAATTTTGTCGGACACATCAATAACTCCCATCTCAAAGCTGGCCATCGTAGTCTTGAGCTATAATGGCAAAGACCTGCTGGGTAAATTCCTGCCTCCTATCCTGGAAACGCGCACAGATTATTCCAAAGTTTTTGTGGTTGACAATGCCTCAACGGACGGTACTTATGAATACCTGCAAGAAAATTTTAAAGAAGTCAACATCATCCGCCTCCCGGTAAATAGGGGATTTACAAATGGATATGTTGAATCTCTTCCTTTTATTGAAGCGGAATATTATGTGTTGATCAGTTCTGATGTGGAAGTGTCCCCGGGATGGATAAACCCGGTAATTGAGTTGATGGACAGCGATAAAACCATTGGAATCTGCCAGCCTAAAATAAAATCATACAACCAGAAAACCCATTTTGAATATTCAGGTGCTGCCGGAGCCTATATAGACCGGTATGGATATCCTTTTTGCAGGGGAAGGATCTTTTTTACAGTGGAAGAAGATACGGGACAATACCAGGACAACAGGGAAGTATTCTGGTGCTCGGGGGCATGCATGTTTATCCGGTCAGAAGTTTACCATGGCATAGGTGGATTTGACAACGAATATTATGCCCATATGGAGGATATAGACCTGAGCTGGCGGGCCAAGAATGCAGGTTATAAGGTTATGGTTTGTCCGCAGGCGGAAGTGTTTCATGTGGGAGGACATATTATCTCCTATGGAAGTCCGGCGAAAATATTCAGGAATTATAAAAACGGCCTCATCATGATGGTGAAAAACATGACCACAGATAATATCTGGGGCCGACTGATTTTCAGGTTAATATTGGATAATGTTGCGGCTATCAGGGCGCTGGCCACCGGCAATATCAGTGAATACAAAGCCATATTCAAAGCCCACTGGCAGTTTTATGGAGGCCTGAGACACTGGCTCAGAAAACGAAAACAGGCAAAACTGGCTGTCAATAACCCTAACAGGACCGGTATCTATAATCACAGTATCGTATGGCAGTATTTTATAGCAAAAAAAGACAGTTTCAATAAGCTGGGCTGGTGATTCCAGACAACAGTCAACATGGAGCAGTTAACAGTTAGTACGGAACAGGCAAAAGTTTGCAGTTCAATTTATTGATAATTGATAATTGATCAATGATCATTTCCCAGGTTACAAATCATCCAGGTAACGTGCACCTCCAATTTTATCCATGGCCCTTTCCACCCGTCCCTGTTTCCTTACGATATAGGCCGAAGGGTGCATGGCATTGTATAAAATCGGGTTTGGCAATATGGAAGCCAGCATGGCCGCTTCATTTTTACTTATCATTGAGGCATCTTTCTTAAAATACTTTTCAGATGCGGCTTCCACCCCAAAAATGCCATTTCCCATTTCGGCTACATTGAGGTACATCTGTAATATCCGCTCTTTGCCCCAGATGGTTTCTATAAGTACGGTAAAATAAGCTTCCAGTCCTTTTCGGATCCAGCTTCTGCCATTCCAGAGGAACACATTTTTAGCTACCTGCTGGCTGATGGTACTGCCACCCCTGATGCGTTTTCCTTTTTCATTATGTTTGAAAGCCTGCTCTATGGCGTCAATATCAAAGCCATGATGGGTGGAGAAACTCTGGTCTTCTTCGGCGATGACAGCTACTTTTACCTGGCTTGATATGTCGTCGTAAGATCTCCATTTGCAATAAACTGATTTTTGAACGGTGCCATAATCGGTTGAAGGAACCATAGCGCGCTTCACCATGAGAAGTGTGGTTACAGGCGGCATCCATTTCAGGTATATAACATAAAAAAGGCTTGAACTGAAAAAGAGAAAGGCAATGATTAAACCTGCTCTTACTATTTTCCGAAACCAGCTTTTCCGGGTTTGTTTTTGAAACATGCTCAAAAATACAATTAGCGGGAAAGAAAACAATAGAACATGTTATCCCTGGGAATAAAATCAGAATATGTATTTGCGAAAACCGATTACCTTACCAGGGTCACCGTACCGGTAAATGTATAAGCCCTACCCTCGTATCCGGTTGCTTTTATAACATAAACATAGGCATCCTGTGGCGATTCAGTACCTTCGAAAGTACCATCCCATCCTTTGTCGGGATCAGAGGTGGAATACATTAACTGCCCCCAGCGATTGTAAACAGTCATTTCAAAAGTTGAATAAGCACTTATTACAGGCTGGAAAGTATTGTTTTCTTCAGTTGAGAAATAATTAGGCTCAAATCCTACTATTTTCCGTCTTTCACCATGTTTATGGTTTGGTTTGAATACATTAGGAATATATATAATAAGCTCAGGTTTAACATATATCATTATAAAGGTATCCCCGGTACAACCTTTTGAATTCACACGTACCACAACTTTAAAAGTACCCGTATCCCCATAGGAATATTGTGGATTTCTTTGCGTTGAAGACCCGTGTGCAGAATCGCCAAAAGTCCACTTGAAAGTGGTTTTTGGATCAGTAAAATCAATACCAATGCTCTTAGGGTCGAATGAAAACTGAATCTGAGGTAAAGCAATGGTTGTGAACTGCGGGTTAGCTAAAATTACTGGTTTTGGCGTAGCGAAGGCAGTTATCCACCCTCTTTTTACCGTATCCTTTACACATCCGGAATCTGAAACCACTGTAAGGGTTACATTAAATTGCTGTGTGTCTTTTCCGTTGGTCACTTTGTACACATGGTATGGATTGGGTGTAGATGAATGAGCTGACCCATCACCAAAATCCCAATCAAAAGACTTAACCACCGTAGGATTGGTGGCCACCGTTACATTATCTACAGATACAGAATCTGAATTAAAATGAACAGCAAGCGGTTCGCAGCCTTCTCGGATAGAGGAGAAGATGACTGTTGGCGGCTGGTTGATGGTAAATAGCTTTGTTGCAGTGTAGGAAGTACAGGCACCAAGGTTGGATGCTTTTACGGATATATCAAATCCTCCTGCAAGTTGCTGATTATTGGTCGGGGAATATGTAACGTCAGTGCTATCGGCATCTTTATTGATAAAACCCTGTCTTTGAACACCACCCGAACTCCATATCAGGCCAGTGGCGTTATATTTCGTAGCTGTTAGTTCAAAACTTCCCAGACCCTGACCCTCGCACAAATTCGGAGCAGAATTAATCCTTACATAAGGCCTGCCATCGACTCTAATGTTGTGAGTATAGGTAACCTGGCAGAGGTTATGATTATAAGGCAATATAAATAATACAGGATTTGTATGAACTGTATCCGCCAGTGATGGGTCAAAATAAGTGACCTTTCCAGATGTATAAACTTCTTTACCTGCTGAGAATGAGCCGCCGGAAACAATTTTATTATTTGAAGTAGGAATAAGTGTAACCTTTGCGCGACTGACACAATAATCCCATAAAGAATCTGAGGTATGGAAAGCTACATTCTTGGGGGCAGAAACTACATACATACTGTCAGCCATTGTTGTAGGGCACATATGTCGCTGTACGTCGCCATAAGCAGTATAAGTTAAACGATGCCATCCTGACCCGGCCGAGTCTGCCAGGAAACTATAGGTTTGTGAATAAGAATCAAATTTGAGAGCATGTTTATTCGTTAAGTCACCTGGGGCAAACTGCCAGATTCCACTTTGGGGAGTCATGTTTGTAAATTGAACCGGAGACGCATTAAGACACAAAGAATCAGGAGGGAATACTGTTACTATTGGATTGGTCCTTACTCTAATATAAACCGTGTCGCTGTTGCTGCATGAGGATTTGCCATTTATAGGCGGAGACTGGTATGAATATATCACTCCATAAACAGTATCTGAAATGCCGGCAACATTAGGATCAAACAAAACACTATCTCGGTTTTTAGAATAGGTAATGGCAGCGTTAGGTGTTCCTTTTAAGGCATACCACAATCCTCCCGATGGTGTTACGGCACTATTGCTAAGTAGATATTTTCCGTTAGCGGTGCAAATGGTTGTATCCGGCCCGGCACTTACCTGCGGCTGGTTACTAATTGTAATGTGAATAGAGTCATCTGTTACACATCTGAACTGGTTTACGTACAAGTAATGCACAAAACCCAACACGTGGTTATTATCCGTCCTGCCCAAGATAGAAGGGTATAAAAAATTATTAACTACCGCAGACGGATTTCTTGGATAATACCAGGTGCCATTCTGATGATTCTTGTCTACCCATGGCGGGCTGGTACCAAGCTGATAAGCAGGATCCTCAATGCACTTTGGCTTTAATGAGTCTAATATGGGATGCGTAGGGGTATTTACAGTAACGTTAATATAATTCGTGTCAGTACAGGTTAATCCATGCTGGCTTTGTCTTATTACGACTTTAAAGTCAGCCTGAACGCCATAGCCATATTTTGCCTCCGCTAAAAATTTATAAACGGGTGCCGTGCTTATTGTTTTATCATGGATAACATCAATCCAAGTATAAGACGCTCCTGATCCTCCGATACCAGCGTGTAGTTTTACTGAATCACCAAGACAAACTGTAGTATCTAAGCCTCTGACCTGCACAAGAGGGTTAAAAAATACGCTTACAGAATCAGTACCCGGGCAACCTATAGAATCCTGAACCGAAACTGTATATATGCCGGAATCAGCAACGATAATAGTATCACCTCTAAACTGGTTTCTTAGGGTATCTTTTCCATTTATCCATGTCCAGTTTGCAATGGGCATATGTTTTAGTCCGGTAGTAAGCATGATTCCTTTTCCCCAGCACCCTCTTTTGTCCGGTCCAATGTTCGGTTTAGGCAGGGGAATTACTCTTATCTTTATAGAATCGTAATTTGGACACCCTTCATCAAATAAATTAACCCTGAAAGCCGTATCGTGAGTAATTGTTTCGGTGATGGTTTGGCTCCCATTATTACTGCTATCTTTGGAACTTAGGTTCCACCAAATACTAAGGGGTTTTTTTGTATTGATAAGTTTTGCAGTGACTGATATTGTGGGGGCGTTATCACAAACTGCCGTGTCTTTTGGCAATAATATGCCGGGAAATGGGGCAATAGTAACGCTATCAGCATAAGACCTGATGCAACCATTCGGACCGGTTACCACCAATGTATAATGATAAGTACCTCCGGCATTATATTGATAGGATGTCGTCCGTCCGACATGATAGAGTGGCCCATGGCCCGCCGCCCCCTGGCCCACCCACAGATAATTGGTGATAGCTGTCGCCGAGGCCTTATCCGGGCTCGCCTGGAAATAAACCATTCCGCATTTTTGTACAGTGGCTGAATAATCGGCTTTTGGTGCTGCAATAACATAAATACTGAAAGCCTTCGACGATCTTCCCGGAACGGGACAGGCGTTGTCAATGGCGGTGGCAACAAAAGTATATGGATAGGATCGAACGTCCTTATCAGTTGGGAACCAACAAAATACAGCAGTTGGCCATTTCTGTCCATTGGGGATAACCGTAAAACTTGCACCACTCATGGTGCCGGGGTTATTCCACGATAAATAATCCGTATCAGGAAGATCCAGGTCAAATGCCTTCACCTGGAAACAGGTTTGCTGATCAGCACAAATTTTTTCTGAAAATGTTGTTCCCCCGTTTATACCAGGTATAATGGGGGGGTGATTATTTGGGCAATCAATGACGATAATCTGCATATCCCGCCTGATTTCGCCTATTTTGCGGTAGGTGCCTGTAGAGTCCTTACGATATTCACTCACAGCAAGGGCTATGACAGTAACATCCGGCTTGACTGCTTTAAAAAAGATATCACCTGTTGTAGAATCAAGATGGAAGCCTTTACATGATGATGGTGGATTCCATACACCGCCTGTATTTGGAAATCCATCATAATCGAGAGGCTTAAGATAAGTGTAATCTCCTGACCATGGGGTAGTTGACCCTGCTCCGGTTAATGGTGCCGTAAATGCATAAGACAAAGAATCAGGGGCGCCTGTAGACCCGCGATCCACATCATTGGCACCCGGGTTATATGTAATACACTGACCGGTGCAGTAAATAGCAACCGGCGGTTCAGAAAAATATGGCGAATTATCGCAATACCCAAAAGTGCAACGGCTCATTTGAGAAGTAATATAATAATCGGCCCAGGTGGCACCTGTCGTGATTCCTGCACTTCGGCAACATTGTTCCCATGAAATCTGGTAATCGCAACAGCCTTTTGGCAATACGACTTTAGCCGTAATAAAATATTGCTGAATTCCATATGGGAACACGCATGTTTTATCAGAGCATCTGTCGCAGCTTCTGCTACATACCGGGGTGATATCAGCCCCACCCGAACCGGTACCATTTACGGTAGAATCACTAAAAACATCAGGGCAATTTCCAACCGGCTTAAGTACAAAAGGTGAGTTGACGAATGCAATACCATTGCAGTCCCGGTAGTCCACAATGGTGATTTTAAATGTATCGCCACCAAGACAGGTCCAATAGATATCAGACCCCACCATATGGTCAGCCCTGGCATTGAAAACAACCCCGGAAACCATGACTGCAGTAAAAAACAGAAAAGTAAAAAATCTTTTCATAGGCAAGACAGGAAGTATTTTGGCAGAATTAAAAACAATCTTTGCTTTTAATTTGAGGACATCATAATTGCGACAAATTTATTAAAGGCTATTTGCTTGTATTTAAATATTTTATATAACCGGTTTTCTAATGAATTTAAACTTTCCCTTGAGATTATCGATAAAATGTAATTTACAACTTCAGGGTTTTAATCAAAATTTGTATGATCGGGTAATGCCATTTATTCAAATCTACGATTAATTAAATAAAAAAGATCTTCTAACTATTTTTTTCTATGAAATTAATTATTTTCCATTCCTCAATTCTAAACCGAAAGACTTTCCGAAAAACCAAAACGAGAAAGTACCGGCATAATAAACGATTGTAAAGTTATGTAAAATTTATTAACGACCAAAACCTTAACTTTTCTTTAACATTTCAAAGCTGATTTGGGTTTCATTAAGTCCTTATATCCGGAAATTTGAGGAGCGATATTAGGGAAATCGATATTTTACAACTTATAAAGGACAAAATCATCATTTCTAAAGATGACTGTATATGGTAGCAGCGGAGCATAAGATTCATGCTTATTGATTATTAACACTTTACATCCTTTGCTTTTTATTTTATCAAGATAAGACACATTTACCTGGCCGCTATCCTCAAGATTCCAGCCCTTGCGATGTGCCAGATAAATCTGCTGTGGATTGGGGCCGCAATTTATGGCAATCAGATCATGTTTACCGACATATTTCGAAACCAGGGGTTCGAGTCCGAGTTTGTATCTTTGATCATTGTTTATCCTGAATTCAGGCAGGGCATTTAAGATCACTTCGCAAGCGATTGCAAATGCAAGCAGATTTCGAAAAACCGGTTTTTTTATTTCACTCAGCAGATAACCGACCAGCATTGCCATTACGGGTACAAATGGCATGATATAATAATTATGATGATAAAATGCAAAACCTGCCTTTAAAATAAACACCAGGAAAGCCGCAGAACAAAGGCCTGTAACCCATAACAGCCTTTTTTGATTTTTAATAATGCTAAGTATAAGTCCTCCTATGCATAAACTGAAACCTATATAATTCAACGCTGCAAAATAGAATTTCTCAAATGCCTGCCCTGAATGGGAAGCAATTTCCTGCGCTCCTATGCGCATGGATGTTCCCATGTAATAGTGCCAGAATCCAAACTCCTTTACCAGGTAGGGTACCCATATAAAATACCACCAAACGACTGGAATCATGATGATTGCAAAAACCACGGTCATAAAGAACTTCCTGACAAATGGGATATCCCTGCTCAAAAAAGGGAGGACAAGAACAACAAATAGATATCCGGCAGGGATTTTACTCATAATGCCGCAGAAACCGAAGATTGAAAAAAGCAAAAGCTGCCATCTTCTCCCATCAAACAAATAATTCAGCCCAAAATATAAGGCTCCTAAAACGAGTGCCAGGCTGAACGTATCCGGCATTGTTTTTCTGGAATAAGCAAACCATAGTGAATTCAATAAAACAAATGAGGCGTAAAAAGCCATTCGGCGGTTGAAATACTTTTTAAGGATTTTGTAAAACCAGTAGATGCCAAATGAAGAAACCAATAGATTGATCAACCTGCCATACCAGTCGGCCCAGCCAAATATTTTTGCTATCAAATAAATAAGATAGTTGAATAAAGGGAATTCAGTTCCGGTAATTCCGGTTTTATCGCCGGCCATATCCACCCTTGGATAAAAAATATTTGGATCCTCTTCATAAAAGTTCCTCGAAACCATCAAACCGGTGCATTGTCTCCAGTTATGCGCAATTTCCAGCGGTGGCTGGGTAATGTGAAAAAGCCTTATGACAAAATACAAGACAATCCAAAACCTTATATCTGAAAAGATAGGGGCAGCGAAAAATTTTGTAATCCTTGAATAATTCATTCTAACGGCAAAGGTATTGGTTTTGCACACAGACCGATTCATTGAAACTTAATACTATTGACAGATCTCAAATCAGCTATTCCGTTAATTTTGCATGAATTTGTCTTTTGTTAATGGTGTTTGAGTCTCAAACTCAGGTATTGAATATTAGTAAAAAAATATGGGTAGCCTTTTTCCCTGTCATGCTTGTCAGCCTGATAGGATATGGACAGGATAATTATGAAATCCAGGTTTATGGTTCAGACCTCGTACCAGTAAATAATACGATGTTCGAACTGCATAGCAACTACACAGCTATTGGATCTACTATAGTGAACGATGGCGTGAGGCCAACCCAGGGGGCAGTGCATGAAACAGTAGAAATTACACATGGATTTACGCCATGGCTTGAGGTAGGTTTTTACTATTTCAGCAGCTACAATCCACATTATGGATACGACTGGGTTGGCGATCATATTCGTCCGCGGATATCGATACCTGAAAGTATGAACTGGCCGGTAGGGCTGAGTCTGTCGGCTGAATTCGGGTATCAGAGACAGGCATACAGCAGCGATGAATATACCCTGGAAATCAGACCTATAATCGATAAAAAAATAGGGAAATGGTATTTTTCGTTAAATCCTGTCCTTGATGATGCTTTCAAAGGTACTGATGCGGGCAAGGGTTCTGAATTTTCTCCTGATTTCAAATTCAGCTATGATGTCACCAAAGAAATAGCATTTGGCCTGGAATATTATGGTTCTTGGGGGCCGGTCACTGGTTTCTTTCCATACCAACAACAACAGCACCAGGTATTCCCTGCTATTGACCTTAATCTTTCTCCAGAATGGGAATTTAACTTCGGAGTTGGTAAAGGATTTACAAGTTCAACAGATGGTTTGATTTTTAAAATGATTTTGGGCAGGAGATTAGATGGCAATTCCGGGCATAAAATGAAGAATCCCTGACCATAATCAGATTATCCGTATTTTGCGTTCCGAATTTTTAATTCTATTACAATTTCCTGTAATTCATGAATCAGGGCAAGCCTATAACCAGGTATTTCATATTCAGTTGCCTCGCCTTGCTTTTTATTCTTCCGTTAGTCCAGGGTAAATTTGGAATCATAAAATTATCTCCATTAAAAGGCGCTTTTGTACCTGCTGTAGAAGATACTTTTTCTTCAAAAAAGTGGTTTTCCGGAGAATACCAGAATCACACAGAAAAATATCTTAATCAGGCATTTGGCTTCAGAAATTTGCTTGTACGAATCAACAATCAGCTCGATTTTTCAATTTTCAATAACACCAATCTCAATTCTGTTATCCCGGGCAAGAATAATTATCTCTTTACTTATGAATATATTAAGGCTTATAGAGGATATGATTATACTGGTGAAAAGATTGCAAATGAGGATATGAGGCAGTTAAAATTTATCCAGACTGAATTGGCTCTTATGAATAAGACACTCATTGTCATTTTTGCACCCGGTAAAGCGAGCTATTATCCTGAATACCTACCTGATAGTTGCAGCAAAGAAGGAGACCATACCAATTACAAACTTTACCCTGAACTCGTCGAAAAATGGGGGATAAATAACGTCAATTTCCGAAAGTATTTTCTTGATCAAAAAAAACAATCTGCCTATCCTTTATTCTCAAAAAACGGGACACATTGGAGCGAATATGCTGCCTGTCTTGTTATGGATTCACTTATTTCTTATATTGATAATATGAGAAATATCACGATGCCTCATTTTAAATGGAATAATATCGCTGAATCAGATCAGGATACAGGTTTTGATAATGATATTGTCAATGCTATGAACATGATGTACAATCCTATCCATGAAAAAATGGGATATCCTCAAACATCCATTATTGCAGAACCGGATAATATCAAACCTTCAATACTTGCGGTTGGAGACAGTTATTTTGGCACATTATGGTATCTAAATATAAATAAGGTTTTCTCAGGCTATCATTTTAGTTATTACAATCAAAAAATGTTTCCTGAATCATTTGACCATGAAATAAATACAGATCAATTTTCATTGAAAAAAGAAATTGCCGATCATGATGTAATTGTTATTGAAGCAACCGAATCAAACCTGAATGCACTTGGCTGGGGGTTTATTGGTAATCTTTATGATATGTTAAGAGGTGATAGTCATCGGTTTGACCCAACATCTAATCTTATTGTAAACCAAGAAAAATATATCCGTTCAGATAAGAACTGGATGGCTGAGATTGAAAAAAAGGCAAGACAAAACCATATCAGTACTGACTCCATGATCATATTAGATGCGATATGGGCGAAAAGAAATGAATTCGACTCAAAAGTCCAGAAAGCATATAATGAAATCAAAAATAACATTGCTTTGATTCACCGGCTCGAAATAAAGGCCAAAGAAAAAAATACAAGCGTTGATACCATAATCAGGAGGGAAGCGATTTGCGTCGCAGATAAGGATTATGATAAAATGAGATAATAACTATAAAAGTGGAATCTGTAGTTTTATCATTTATTTATTCAGGAACCTGATTTCCTGTTATCTTTGTTGTATAGTTATAAAATAGCTATGAAAGATTTCGAAAAATATATATCAATTGAACCGAATATCCGGTTTGGCAAGCCATGTATTATAAATACGAGGATAACTGTTACTGATATTCTGAATTGGCTTTCTTCAGGGATGAGTTTTGAAGAAATCCTTGAGGATTTTCCTGAACTTACCATGGAAGAGATCAGGGCGGCCCTTGCATTTTCTGCGCACCGCGAAAGCATCCCTAAAATTATAGCCGCCTGATATGAAGTTGTTACTGGATGCCAATATCTTATGGCGTTTGGTGAAAATTCTGAAAAACGAATTCGAAAATTTAGTTCATGTTAATACACTTGGGCTTTCGAAACCTCCGAAAGATATTGAAATCTGGAATTACGCTTCTAAAAATGGTTTCGTTATTATTTCAAATGATGATGATTTCAACACATTCTCCCAGCATTTTGGATTCCCTCCTAAAGTTATCCTTTTAAAAACAGGGAATCAAAGTACTCATTACCTTGCAACTTTACTTAAAAAACGTAAACCTGATATTTCAGACTTTATAAGTAATCCTGAATATAGTCTGTTGGAAATATATTAATTAAGGCGTAATTATTATTAATCATGCAAAACAACTCCACGACAAGATTCTCTTCCCGGGTTAAAGATTATGTTCTTTACCGGCCTGGATATCCGTCCGAGATTGTAGGATACCTGGAAAAAAACTTTGGATTAACTCATAATTCAGTTATAACGGATATTGGTTCAGGCACAGGTAAATCATCGGAAATGTTTTTGGATAATGGGAACACAGTTTATGGAGTGGAACCAAATATCGACATGCGGCTTGCTGCAGAAAAAATCTTTGAGGATAACTCCCATTTCATAAGCATTAATTCAAAAAGTGAACAAACAACGCTTCCTGATAAAAGTATTGATTTCATTATAGCCGGGCAGGCATTCCACTGGTTTGACCCCATCGAAACCAAAAAAGAATTTGAGCGAATATTGAAACCGGGAGGCAAGGTCGTGCTGATCTGGAATGAAAGGGAACCCAACCAGACAGGTTTTATGGGTGAATATGATGCCTTTCTTTATAAATATTCAACGGACTACAAGGAAATTGACCACCGAAATATAGACGAAATCAAAATAGCTGCATTTTATTCACCAGGTAACTTTAAGTTGCAAAAATTCCCAAACAGGCAGGTTTTTGATTTTGCAGGACTAAAAGGGCGATATGATTCGAGTTCTTATGCTATTCCGGCCTCAGATCAGGTATACCCTGTAGCAATCGACAGTTTGCAAAAGATCTTCTCACAATTTCAATCCGATGGGCATGTTATTATGGAATATGTAACACTTGTCTATGTTGGACAGTTTTCCTAAGAAAAAAGGCACCAACGAATCTTTAAAACCATATTCTCCGCAACCGGATTTTTTTACTTCGATATGAAAACTTTTCTTTCCATACTTTTGTAATCTCTTTTCTAAATACAAATAAAAAAATGGCAGTAGAAATCACTGATAGCAATTTTGAATCTTTATTGAATTCCGGAAAACCTTTAATGGTTGATTTTTGGGCACAATGGTGCGGACCTTGTCTCGCAATGGCTCCCGTCATCGAAGAAATCGCCAAAGAATATGACGGACAGGCAATCGTGGGCAAACTAGATGTAGATAACAATCCAATGGTAAGCCAGCAATTCGGTATTCGCAATATTCCAACCATATTGTTCTTTAATAATGGACAGCTTGTTGACAAGCAGGTAGGTGCTGTACCAAAGAATATGCTTGTTAAAAAGCTCACTGCACAGATTACAGCGTAAATCAATGTGATAATTAGTTAATGTGATGATGTGATAATTGGCTTGCGCCAGATTATTCACAATTGATACCAAGTTCGTATTTTTTGCGTTTTGTTATCTGTATTCCTCATTAGCACATTATCACATTAACACATCAACACATTGGCTCTCTCAGCTACGGACAATTTAGATCTTGAACAGCTGCGCCAGTTTGGAAGCCTTGAAATGCTGGCCAAACAGGTTGTGGAAGGATTTATTGTGGGATTACACAAAAGCCCCTTTCATGGTTTTTCAGTAGAATTTGCCGAACACAGGTTGTATAACCCTGGTGAAGCCACGCGGCATATCGATTGGAAACTATACGGAAGGACGGATAAGCTATTCATTAAAAAATATGAGGAAGAAACCAACCTGCGTTGTCAGTTGGTTATAGATAATTCTTCTTCGATGTATTTCCCCGAAACCGGATTTAATAAAATCCAGTTTTCTGCTTATAGTGCTGCATCCATTATTTATATGCTCAAGAACCAGCGAGACGCTGTGGGGTTGACGCTGTTTTCAAATGAGATTGAAAAGTATTTTCCGCCGCGTTCTAACAATGTTCATATTAAGCTCCTATACACAGAATTAGAACGACTATTGCTGAATCACGACCATAATAAAACCTCTTCGGCAACAGCTGCGTTGCACGCAATTGCAGAACAGATACATAAACGCTCGCTGGTGGTTATTTTCAGCGACATGATGGATTCCGCTGCGAACCAGGAAGATCTTTTTAATGCGCTTCAACACTTGAAATACAATCGCCATGAAGTAATCCTGTTTCATATAATGGACAAAAGCAAAGAGTTTGACTTCGAATTTGAAAACCGACCATACCAGTTTATTGATATGGAAAGCGGACAAAAGATCAAAGTATATCCCAATGAGGTAAAACAGAGTTATCTCAGGCAAATTACAGAATATCGTCAGGCACTCAAAACAAAATGCACCCAGTTCCATATTGATTATATAGAAGCTGATATCAGGCATGGATTCAGGCAGGTTCTTTTGCCTTACCTGGTGAAACGGGTAAAGATGAAATAAGCAGTCACCACCTGCTCCTCCAGAGGGGAACGGCCTCCATCATTATATGAGGTCTTCAGGCATAATCATTCTATCCATCAAAACTGTAATGTTGAATTGCGCAAAAGGCTGGTAAAAAGCAGTCCGCCGCTAGCTGGGGCCGGGATAGCTTAGGGTTGGCACGAGACAAATGCCAATTAATCAATGATCACATAAAAGATCGAGACTTCGCAGAAATAAAAAAGCCGGATAATGTTTATCATTACCAGGCTTTTTTAAAGTCGTTATATTAAACGGGAATACTAGTCAGATGTAACCAGTGAATAGTAAACATCTATTTCACAGCCGCCGTCTGTTATTTTAATCGGGCTGACATTTAAACCTCTTGAAAAGAATATAGGAGCAGCCTGATTAAGGCCAAAAGATAAGACATCTACATTATTGGCATATACCCGTCCTTTCCATCCGCCATCATTATTGTATTTTGTATGGTTTATAACGATCGGGAATGGTGTAACGATATTATCCATATGGAAGGTGTATGGAAGACCATGTATTGTAACCTGAGGAGACGTTACTGTTGATTGTGAAGCGGCACCGCCGTTAAGCAATTGAATAAAAACTGTAGAATCATTCAAAATGTGTCCCGGAACTTTAACAAGTACAATTGAATCTATTTTGCGGAAACCAATCCTGATACTTGTGTCCTTTTGAGTTTGAACAGAACCATCCGTATTATAGGCAATAAGAGTAACCGGGTAAGAGGTGCCTCTTTTAGGGGTAGTCCCTTTAAAATAAGTATAAGTAGGAGCGGTGAGCGTAGATGAACTTGTAATACCAAGCCCGAAATTCCAGTTGTATGAAGCCGCATTGGTACTGCAATTTGTGGTAACAAGGGTTTCGCTGGAATCCAGAAGATCTTTGTTGATTGAAAAACACGCTACGGGTTTCTGCGTAGTTGTGTTATTATTTTTTGGTGTGCTGGTTTTTGGTTTGCACCCCGATAAAAGGATTGCAGATCCAGCTATTACAAGGAGTAACTTTTTCATTTTTATATTTTTTAGACTGCCAAATTAGTGGAAAAACTTGAAAATCCAACAAAAAATTATTCACCAGGCAAATTTTCAGGGTTGATTGAAGCTAAACTGCCACCGGAGCTTTAATACCTGGCCAGGGGTTATAATCTTCCAACGTAAAATCTTCATAGTCAAATTTAAATATGTTTTTTACTGCCGGATTTATTTTCATTACAGGTAGCTCTTTTGGTTCGCGGCTCAGCTGCAGATTTACCTGGTCTATGTGGTTTAGATAAATATGTGCATCGCCAAATGTATGTACAAATTCGCCTGGTTTCAGATCACATACCTGTGCCACCATCATTGTAAGTAAGGCATAAGAAGCAATATTGAACGGCACACCCAGGAACAAATCTGCACTGCGCTGGTACAATTGGCAACTGAGTTTGCCATCGGCGACATAAAACTGGAACATACAATGGCAGGGTGCCAATGCCATCTGGTTTACCTGGGCCACATTCCATGCAGAGATGATCATCCGGCGCGAATCGGGGCTTTTCTTCAGGGTATTGATGAGTTGGCTCACCTGGTCTATATGGCCCTGGTTATAATCCGGCCACGAACGCCATTGGTATCCATATACCGGACCAAGATCCCCGTTTTCGTTTGCCCATTCGTCCCAGATGCTCACGCCATTATCCTTAAGGTATTTTATGTTGGTTTCGCCTTTCAGGAACCATAGAAGTTCATAGATGATAGAGCGGGTATGTACTTTTTTAGTGGTCACCAGAGGGAAACCTTTTTCGAGGTCAAAACGCAGTTGCCGTCCGAAAACACTGATGGTTCCGGTGCCTGTCCGGTCGGTTTTCTGTGCCCCGGAATCCAGGACATCTCTAAGTAAATCAAGGTACGCTTTCACAGGCCGAAGATAGCATGAAAATTACGAATTGCAAATTACGAACACGAAGTTTCGCGATAGCAATTAGGAATGGAAGTAAAATGGAGTTTGATGTTCCACTTTTTCAAAAAGTGGAACATCTTAAATTCCTTATTCGAAAATCAGGCTCTCCACCTGTGCATCATTGGTAATTTTTCTCACCAGCCCCTGCAATACTTTGCCCGGACCTACTTCAATAAAATGCATAGCTCCATCGGCATACATCTGGGTAATGGTTTCTGTCCACCGAACCGGGGATGTTAGTTGGGCGATCAGGTTCTTTTTGATCTCTTCAGGGTCAGAAGTTGCCCTGGCATTTACATTCTGGTAAATAACACCAACAGGTTTAAAGAAATTGGCGTCATTGATAGCTGCGGCAAGTTCTTCTCTTGCAGGCTCCATTAATGGTGAATGAAATGCACCACCAACCGGAAGTATGATCGCTCTTTTAGCTCCTTTGGCTTTCAATGCTTCACAAGCTGCATTCACGCCTGAAATAGTGCCTGAAATAACAACCTGGCCGGGAGAATTAAAGTTAGCCGCTACAATTAAGTCATCTATTTCACGACAAGTATTATCTACAATATGATCATCAAGTCCCAGAATAGCAGCCATGGTAGATGGTTCCATTTCGCAGGCTTTCTGCATGGCCAATGCCCTGATAGCAACCAACCGCAATGCATCTTCCCAGCTTAAAACACCTGCAGCAGCCAGAGCAGAAAATTCACCCAGTGAATGGCCTGCTACCTTATCCGGTAAAAATGCTCCTTCAATGGATTTGACAAGAGCAATAGAATGAAGAAATATAGCAGGTTGGGTTACTTTGGTTTGTTTCAGATCTTCTTCGCTACCATTAAACATGATATCTGTAATATTAAAACCCAGGATGTCATTGGCGGCATCCAGAACTTCTTTTGCCTTCCATGATTTTTCATAAAGATCTTTTGCCATTCCCGGAAACTGGGAACCCTGACCAGGGAAAATGTATGCTTTCATGTGATTTGAAACTTGAAATTTGAAATTTGGTTTTATTGCGAATTCAATTCTTTATATTCGATTTATCTTAGTTCTATCTCTCAATTCTAACTGACTCCTGACTCCTTATTCCTGACTCCTAACCAAAGTATTCCACATAGTTGTTTTCGGTTTCTATGAGCTTTATGCAGTGTAGTTTGCAGCCTTTTATGTGTGGTTCAAGTTGCTGCCAGATCGCCATAACAATATTTTCTATCGATGGCATGATGCCTTTCAGAAAATCAACATCCATATTAAGGTTGTTATGGTCGAGCTTATCAACCACTTTTTCTTTGATCAGCTCACTTAAAACCTTCAAATCAATAATAAATCCGGTATCCGGGTCTGGTTCACCTTTTACAGTGACATATAAAGTGAAATTATGGCCATGCCAGTTTTTATTGGCGCATTTGCCGAAGACTTCTGCGTTGCGTTCTTCCGTCCATTTATCTACATATAAACGATGTGCCGCATTGAAATGCTCCTTCCGCGTGATATAACAGGTGCCCAAATGATTAAAAATTAAGCCGCAAAGATAGGGAAAACAGGGGTAAGTGATAAGGAGTAAGTGGTTAAGTATTATGCAAAAACTATTGAAACAGAATCCTTAAATTTGGGCCAATAATTATTTTGCAAAATGCTGAAACAATCTACGCTCGATTTTCTCAAAAAACTAAAGTTAAACAATAATAAAGACTGGTTTGAGAAGAACAGGAAAGCCTATGATGTAGCCAGGGCAGACCAGCTTGCTTTCATTTCAGAAATCCTGAAAGGAATGAGTAAATGGGAGGATCGGGTAAAAGGGATCGAACCTAAAAAGTGCACGATGCGGATCAATCGTGATATCCGTTTTTCTAAAGACAAAAGCCCCTATAAAAGCTCATTGAGCTTTTTTATCAGGCCTTCAGGCGCCAATGGCGGGTATTATTTTCACCTGGAACCGGGTGCAACCTTTATTGGCGGCGGTTTATATGGCCTGGAACCGGTGCAGATAAAAGCAGTGAGACAGGAAATTGACTATAACCTGGATGAATTTGAGAAGATACTGAATAACAAAAATTTCAAAAAACATTTCCCGGTATTAAAAGGCGATGCGCTACAGAATGCACCCAAAGATTATCCAAAAGATCATCCGGGAATAGAATATCTGAAACATAAAGATTTTATCATCAGCGAGAAACTGGAAGATAAAGAACTGGTTGCAGCTGATCTGATCAAGAAAGCCGGTGAAATATATAAGACCATGCAGCCTTTTATGCTGTTTATGGACCGTGCCTTGGAGAAATAAGAGTAAGAAGTGAGAGGTGAGAAGTGAAAACAAGAAAATAGTCAGGTTTTTTTATACCTCTTACCTCTCACTTCTCACCTTTCACTCTTGAAGCTGCGCTTCAACGTCTCAAAATCCACTTTTCCGGGTCGAGTTTTTCATCGGGAGCCTTCCATATTTCGAGTTCCATCTGGGATTCACCCGTTATTTTGTCGACTCCTGCGGTGCCGATTTCCTCTTTAATACTCAATTTTTGTCCATTATGAACAAATACCTGGGTGAGATTGGAATAAACGGTGAAATAATTGCCATGATTGATGATGACAGCATTATTAGCCCCGGGAATAGATATAACTGCTGTTACTTTTCCACCAAAAATGCACCGCGCCTTTGAGCCTTGTGGGGTTTTAATTACTACTCCATTGCAATTTACAGTCACCTTATCAAGGGTAGGGTGCGCGTGTACGCCAAAATGTTCAATGATCGCGCCACTTTCTACCGGCCACGGCAGCCTTGACCTGTTTTCCGCAAACCGGGCCGACAATTCTGCCATTTCCGGGGTAGGGGCAAGTACTTCATTGGGAGCGTTTTTACGGGCTTTGCCTTTCGACTCTTCAGGTTCACGATTCTTCCGGTTTTCTTTCCTTGATTTCCGGTTTGCTTCGGCTATTTCTTTGGCAATGACATTGCGGATGGCTTTGTCCAATTGTTTTGCCACGCGTTGTTGATCAGCAAGCTCCCGTCTTAATTTTTTCTCATCACCCTGGAGTTTTTTCATCACTTCATTTTGCTCCTGCTTATTGCTTTCCAGCGATTTTTCCTCTTCGTCAAGACTGGCAATTACTTCCTTTTTAGACTGTTCTTCAGCCTTCAGGTCGGTGATCCTGCTGGCCAGGGATGCTTCCGTTTTTTCAATAAGCTCCACCTGGGTGATACGGTATGAGGTATAAAAGCGAACAAATTCCATTCGCCTCAGGGCATCATTAAAAGAATGGGCAGCAAAAACAAAAGAGACGAGGTTTACGGATTTGCGATTTTTGTACATGTAGTACAATAGCTTCGCATAGTCTTTTTTCAGATTGTCCACATCATTGTCAAGAGCACTCACGATATCGCTTTCAGTTTCTATATGTATAGTTATTGCATTGAGTTGATTCTGCAGCGTGCTGATGAGACTCTGGCGCTGGCTGATAAGTTCTTTAAGATCATTGAGGTAGGAAAGTGTTTTGCGTTCCTTTCTGCCGGTTTCTGACAGACGTTTTTTGATTTGCTCAATGTCTTTTTCCTTCTGCCGGCGCTGGTGTTCCAGTTCGGCACGGCTTTGAGCCTTAGAATGTTCGCTGCTTACAATAAGCAAAGAACAAAACAGGATAATACTACTGAGCTTTAGTATACGACGCAGGTATTTCGAAGGGAACATCCGCATTTTTAGGGAGGCCATAGCCACTAACGTTCAAAGTTATATGAATTTTGTCCGGAGTGTGTACTTCGATGTCAATTAAATTGGGAAGGTATTCGCCGTTGTGCTCTTTAAAATTACTGTATTTGATGAGCACATAATCATGGGCATTCTTCTCATATTTATACTGCAATACACGTAGCGTTGATTTGTCAATTTCGATAATTTCTTTATAAACAGATGTCTGGTTTTCAATACGGTAAAATTCTTTCATGACCTGGAACCTGCTGTTGTTGTCAATGCCAAAAGGAGGCAAAGCGGTAAGCAGATTTTGCACGGATTGAAAATTAAGATTGCTGATGCCAAGGGTTTTATCAAAATCTGCCACAGAAACCACAGAATAATTGTGCTGGAGTCGGTTGAGGATGGTTGCACTGTCTTTATTGAGCAGGATCCTTGCGGCCTCAATCATTTTATTGGCCGAGGCCCAAATGACGCTGTCTTTGCGGTTGCGAATCGAAATACCCGCCGTTATTTCAGAAGAGCCATCATCATAATCCACCTCCCCATCGGTAGTGAGCCAGGTATATTTTGCATTGTGGGCATCAAGCAGTTTTTGGAAGGATTCAAGATCATTTGCCACAGGCTGATTGGGAATGACAGCATTAATGCTTCTTTTAAGGGTGCCACAGGATGATAGAACAAATGAAAGCAGCGCAAAAAGGATGAAAGCAGACCTATTCAACAATTTTTTGATTTGAGATTTTTTTGTCAAGATTCGGTGAATCTGAGCCGTATTGCTTGGCTTTTTTCCAGTACTCAACGGCTATATCTGCTTTCCCGAGTTTATATTGCACGTCTCCGTAATGCTCATTTACTTCAGCATTATCTTTTTCGATATCCAACGATTGGATGATGTATTTTGCCGCCTCTTCATATTTGCCACGCTGAAACAATATCCAACCGTATGTATCCAGATATGAGGCATTATGTGGTTCAATTTCCAGCGATTTTTTTGACATGGTTTCTGCTTTATCCATGTTCTCATTTCTTACTGACAAATAATAGGCGTAGTTGTTTAAAGCCAGCGTATTGTTAGGGTCTTTATCAAGAACCTTTTGAAAGTACATATCTGATTTTGCATAATCATGCAATCTGTAAAATGCTTCTGCAAGGCTATTATCGAATTCCAGCTCCAGCTCTTTATTATCGGTTAGCTGGTTGAGTCCGGATTCCAGGATATCAGCAGCTTTTTTGTAATTTTTTAACTGAAGATTGGATTCTCCGTCAGATAAATAAACAAAAGGCTGCGTCGGGAACAGCTCCAGGGCCTTGTCACTTTCGTCGGCAAGAGATTTATAGTCTCTTAGCAACCCATCGCATTGCAACAATTGCTGCCATACTGAAAAAATATCTTTTTTTGTTTCCAGCGATTTCCTGTATTCAATTCTCGCAGAATCAAATTTTTTATCTAGGTAAAATATATCGCCATAAATGGCGTGGGCTTTGGCTTCAGCAGGATGGGTATCAACCATTGTTTTCGCCAGGATATACTCATCACTCTTGTCTTCGCTGTCAATTTTAGGCTGCATCAGGTAATCGTTATAGAGTATCCTGATTTTTTGATCTATGGCCAGTTTTGGATTCCCAAATGCTTTTTTGAGCATATCAAATGCGTTGGTATGATCTCCTTTCTGATAATAAAATTCAGCGAGTGCAAGCTGCGACTGCCCATCGTTTGGGTTTTTCTTGAGCAGATTATTATATACCTCAAGTGCCTTTGCTTCATTGCCGGCTTTCAGCCATGTTTCGGCAAGCAATTGGTAATTGCTCGTTTCGTCGGGATTTTCTTCAATGAGTTTATTTAAGATTTCAACAGCCTTATCATATTTTCCTTCATTCACATACAATTTATGTTTTTGAAGTGCCACCTCTTCACTTGCTCCGAATTTTTTATCAATCCTATCATATTCCTTTATAGCTTCAGCACTGTTATTTGAAGCTTCGTAAATGGCAGCAATTCTGAAATAATATTCCGGGTTATCAGGATCAGTATTGATCAGTTTCTGATAAATGCCTGCCGCTTTGTCCCATTTTTTTTCAAAGCGATAAATGTCTGACAATTGAAG
>JABDBQ010000013.1 GCA_013288555.1 Bacteroidota bacterium
TCATTACTTCAAGAATATAAACGCCTTTCACAAATCCTGCTATATTAAGGCTTGCATTTGAGCTACCTTGTGGAATGATTTGATTCAAGATCAATTTGCCATTAATATCATAAATCCGGGCATAAGTATTTTCAGTAACGGGATTTGAGAATTGGAGATTCAGATTGTCGTGAACCGGATTTGGATAGATGCTAAAATCTCCGGGCGTGTTTGCATCAGCAATTCCGGAAGTATGAGTTATTTTGAAATAGGCTGCACTCTCAATAAAACTTCCGTCATCTCCGGTGATTTTTAGCTTTGCAGTTTTCGACGTCACATTTGGAATAGTCCATGCGTATGAATTGTTTTGATTGGCTGGAGAAGAAACACCTGTCGCAATGGTTACGTAAGTAAATCCCCCATCGATAGATACTGCTAAATCAACTTTTGTAACTGTATTTCTGGATCTCCAGTAGATCTTTGTTGTTGATCCGGCCGGTATTGAATCCCCGCCATTAAAGTTTAGCAGTTTTTCAGGCCATGCTATTATGAAAGGACCATTAATATCATAGACCGTAGAGCTTGATGCGTCTGCGACCATTATAAAGGCAGTATTTGTGGCTTTTGATGCCACGGTCCAGCTATACGGTGAACTTTCTGTACCAATCGCAGTATAATTTTTACCAGAATCAGTGCTGTATGAAAGGTTGGTTGAGCTTACATTTTGCTCCGTCCAGCTTATGTTTGCCTTATCTCCGGCAGTTAATGTATCTCCTTTAAAATTACTTGTGATTTTTACATTTTTAACTTCCTGGTAATAAATGTGCTGAATATTGATTTCATCTAATAAAATATCAGCACCGTGATCGCTTACTCCTATAAAAGTAACCACAAAGTTTGATGTGGACAGGCTTGCAATATTCTGGTAACTCATTTTCCAGCTTAAACGGTCCCAGCCTGTGGTAGAGGAAGGGCTTTGAGATTCATCAACCGGGATAGATATAGGGCCAACAACCGTATTGCCATTTTCGTCTTTGATATACACGCCTAAAAAGTCAGTGGTACTAACAGACTCCCGAAACATAGAGAAATCTACCTCCAGGCTATCATCATTTCCTGTTGTGCCAGGCGCAAGCTTTGGTGAAGTAAGGGTTGCATTGCAGGATTTTGTAGCAGAAGAGGCAGGATAGCTCATATATTTATCCGTTGAATAAGCTCCCCCTCCTGAAGTGGAAACTATCTGCCAGTTATATGATGAACATCCGCTTGAAGCAGTTGCAGTCCAATACTTAGCTGTCGCGCTGCTTGATTCGAAAGACTCATACAAAAGCACTGAATCTTTCCTGACTTTTTGTGCTGATACCTGAAATGTAAGTACTAAAAATATGACGATCCAGAAAAAGCTAAAATTTTTCATATGGGTTGTTTTAAATTTTATCCATAACAAAGTTATTTTTTTTGCGGCAAAATCAAAATTATATCACTAATGTTTCGGGAATTCACGGATCAAATGAAAATCCGGTTTCCTGAATTAAAGGCTCAATATATATATGTTTACTGCATTGTCTTTCTTACTTTATATCTTTGCATCTATGGAAAAATTTGATATTGCCATTATTGGTTCAGGACCTGGCGGTTATGTATGCGCTATCCGTTGTGCGCAGCTCGGATTCAAAACTGCTATTATAGAGAAATATCCCACACTTGGCGGAACCTGCCTCAATGTGGGTTGTATCCCGAGCAAAGCATGGCTTGATTCTTCAGAATTGTATTTTAAAATGCAGCACGAGTTTGATGCACATGGTATTCTTTTTAAAGAAGGGGGGCTGGATGTGAAAACCATGTCGGCACGTGTTGCCAACGTTGTGAAACAGAATGTAGATGGCATTGCTTTCCTGATGAAAAAGAACAAAATAGCAGTATATACGGGATTAGGTTCTTTTGTAAACGCCAATACTATTAACATCAAAAGTTCAGAAAATGAGCAGCAGATTGAAGCGACAAACATTATTATCGCTACCGGTTCGAAACCATCGGGAATACCGGGGATAGAGATTGACAAAGAAAGAATTATTACTTCTACAGAGGCATTAAAACTGAATGAAGTCCCTAAAAATCTTGTAGTGATTGGTGGCGGAATTATCGGGATGGAAATGGGGTCTGTATTTGCGCGATTGGGTAGTAAAGTATCTGTTGTTGAGTATCTTGACGGGATCATTCCCACAATGGACAAGGGGCTTGGTAAAGAACTTCAACGCAGCCTTCGCAAATTGAATATTGATTTTTATTTGAAGCATAAAGTTACAGGTGTCACCAGAAAGGGTAAAAAGGTGACCGTGAATGCTGAACCCCGCGATGGCGGAGACCCGATAAAAATTGATGGCGATTATTGCCTCGTAGCCATTGGTCGCCGGCCGTATACAGACGGACTTGCACTTGAAAATGCTGGTATTAAATTAGATGAAAAGGGGAGGGTGCCTGTAAATGAACATCTTCAAACCAACGCACCGAATATCTATGCAATCGGGGATGTAGTAAGGGGTGCGATGCTTGCTCATAAAGCAGAAGAAGAAGGCGTTTTTGTGGCTGAAACCATTGCGGGTCAAAAACCACATATCAATTATAATCTTATTCCAAGTGTAGTATACACCTGGCCGGAAGTTGCGGGGGTCGGCGCAACAGAAGAAATGTTGAAAGAGCAGAATGTTGCTTATAAAACAGGTTCGTTCCCATTCCGCGCGCTTGGCAGGGCAAGGGCAAGTATGGATATGGATGGATTTATTAAAATTCTGGCCGACAAAACTACCGATGAAATCCTGGGCGTACAGATGATTGGTCCGCGCGTAGCAGATCTGGCCGCAGAGGCTGTGGTGGCTATGGAATTCAGGGCATCAGCTGAAGACGTAGCGCGGATGAGTCATGCGCATCCTACTTATTCAGAGGCGTTTAAAGAAGCCTGTCTGGCAGCAACAGATAACAGGTCGTTATCGATGTAAACCGATTGTATCACCAGTTTTGTAATATCGCATTGTGAAATATAAGGGTAAAAGAATATTATTCTGGCAATATTTAACAGGACTGATAGTAGCAGGAATCTGTATTGTTCTTTCCATTTCCATTGGCAATCAAACAGGCATATATTCAGATTTTGCCGTATTCTGGAATGCCGGCAATAATTTCTTACACGGCAATGCATTATACAGTGGAATTGGCGGTGCCTGCCGGTTTATTTACCCTCCATTTGCAGCCTGGCTGTTCCAGGTTTTTGCTTTATTCCCTTTGCAGGTTGCCGCTACCTTATTCGGCATAGTAAATTTTATTCTATATTTTTTAGCATTATACCTTACAAGAAAGGTGTTTGGTTATATTATTGAGGATAAGAAAAAACTGAATATAGCTCTTTTCGTTTCTGCTCTGCTCTCGTTCAGGTATTTCTGGTATCATTTTCATTTTATTCAACTTAACATTACTGTTTTTGTTCTGTGCCTCGCAGGCATTATCTATTTTTTTAAGGGGAAGCAAACATTATCGGCAGGATTCTTTGTCTTAGCCACACTCATTAAAGTGTTTCCCGTATTTTTCCTGATATGGCTGGTTTTAAGAGGATCATTAAAAACACCATTTATTATTTTAGGTTTTCTTTTTTTCTTTTCAATTATTCCTTTGATTAACAGAGGCTTTTCCCAAGGTATTTCAGACCTGAAAGACTATAATACGACCTTTATCCAGCCTTTTGAACATGGGCGCATTGAACCTCAATATCACAACCACAGTCTTTCCTCGGCAATATATAAAGCGACGCAGCATTCTAATGAAGGAGATGGTTACGATTACAGGATTTTCGATGTTTCTATGAATACGACAAATCTGATATACAAAATCAGTTTTATTGTTCTTTTTGGAATGACATTTTTTTTAGTTATCAGAAACCGTATCCTGAAGTTGGGAATCACAGCTTATGAACTTTCTGTAATATTTCTTGCGATGCTGCTTTTGTGTGGCATTACCTGGGAGTATCATCTTGTCACTTTGTTGTTTGTTTATATGTCACTGGTAACCAAACCGGCAAAGATTAAAAGTCGCGTTGCAACCCTCATCAGAATGCTGCTTTTTCTAAGTGCAGTTGCCCTGAGTATAGTGGGAAAGGATACCGTAGGCGATCGCTATTTTCACTATTTTGGTGGATATAATTCTCTAACTATTTTAATGTTATGGCTGTTCATCTGCTTTTTTTTCTGCGATATATTTTTGCAAGGTATCCCCATGCAGCTCAAAAAAGATAATGAATGATTTTCCGGATGTTTGGGTAGTAAAATCGAAATTATACCCGGTGTAACTATTAGCTTTCACAAAAAAAAGGCGGGAAAACCCGCCTTATATAAAATATTTTCTTGTTCAGAATTGATCAGGATTAGAATAATCCTTAGTAACGGCTGCCGCGATCCCTATCGCCACCGCCATGGTCTCTGTTTCCATAACCACCTCTGCCGCCGCCGCCACCATCGCGACCGCCTCTGAATCCACCACCACCACCACCACCGTTTTCGGTTTTAGGTCTGGCCTGGTTTACAATGATGTTTCTGCCTTCGACCGCAGATCCATTAAGTTTGTCAATAGCAGCCTGGGCTTCTGTTTCGTTTTCCATCGTTACAAATCCAAACCCTTTAGATTTGCCAGTCATTTTATCGGAAATGAGCTTCACAGATTTTATTTCCCCATACTCTTGGAAAAGAGCCTGAAGATCAGATTCTGAAAACTGAAATGCGAGATTACCTACGTAAATGTCCATTTGAAAAAAAGTTGAAAAAGTTAAAAGTTTATGTTCATCAAAAAAATCAATTTTACTGGTTTCAGTTTTTCAACTTTTGACGTCACCTGTTCAAGGAATTAAACTCAAAGTTCCAAACATGAATCTACCATTCAATAATGCAATTATATGAAACTTTTTAATCTATGGTTCTTTTTGAACCGATTTTTGAAAGACTAAAAATAAAAGTTATAACATGTAATATTTTAAAACGTTATAATACATTTAGTTATAAAAATACAGATCGCAATAATAAATTTGAATAAATTTTGATAAAATTGTCTTTTTGCCTGTATTTCGTAGGGTAATCGGTTCAGATATATGGTCATAATGAATGGGTCGAATTATTATCAACCTCTGCATCGGTTTACAAAAAAGGGTTGCATAAGAAATCCATATTGCAGTCCCGGGAGTCGTTATAAGTGACTCAGGAATTGGAATTTTTAGCTGAATCAATACTCCATGGACCTGATCCAAAATAAGCTATGATCAATGCGCCACCAAGCATCGCCAGGTTTTTCATAAACATTCCCATCTGCATCTGCCTTGTCATAGGGTCTGAAATATTCCAGAAAGCATGCATATAAAATGTAACCGGGATAAGAAATATAACAATAAGCCACCCACCAACTTTTGCTTTAAAGCCAATAATAATACTTATTGCGCCCAATAATGCTATTAAGCCAGATAAAGGGACAAAAAAGTATGGAACCGGTACGCCCATTGCCGCACCATAGTGAACTCCCATTGATGTAAAATGAGTCATAGGTGCCATAAGGAAGATAAATGAGAAGAGTAGTCTTCCGATAAACAGGATTGCTTTCATAATAAAAATAAGTTAAGGGTTTATTTATATCAGAATTGGGGTTTAATACAATATATTCTATTTCAAGATGTTGTATAATAAAATTAATTTATTCACCGTTTTTCCATTCATACTTTATATTCTGGATGGCAGTATCAATTTCTTGTTTAAAAGCAGTCCATTGTTCTTTCGCAATTTTACCTGCTTCTTTTTCCCTTACTTTAAGTCTTTCAATCCTGATACTAATATTTTTCCGGTTTGAAACCCATTTTGATTTTTCTGTTTTTTTATCATTTGCATAAGCAGAATCCAGATATGCCAACCGCGATTCCATGCTATCAATTTGATGTTCGACCTCTTTTTGAAAACTTACCTTTTCGGAGTTATCATTATTAGCTTTATTAATGGAGTCCGCAGTTCGTGCAGAATCGGCACTAAGTTTGGCCTGGTTATCTTCCTGTTCCCTGACATAATTGTGGCAAGAAACCAATGCAAAGAATATAAAAGACGTTAGTATGAATTTTTTCATAATCGAGTTTAAGATTTTATAAAGGGTTATGACAACTTACCCCCCTTATTTGTTTAAACAACCATTATGAAAGTACAGCTTCCGTTAATGCGTCATTTTATCCTGAAAACCGTAGCTCAATGCAACGCTTATGAAAATAACACCCAGGAACATGACAATTAAAGCAGGGATATTTTTACTGGATATTTTCCCGGCCCTGAACAGGATATAGCCAATGATAAGGTTGAATAAAGCCCAGTAGACATTTACTGGAGCTGAAGAAAGCCCTTTGCCGGGCGGAGTAGAAAAAGGTGTAGGGAATGCATCTCCTGAAACACCGTGAATAAAATGAGGAACCGTGTTTGCCAGAAACATTCCGGCAAAAAAACATGCGATGTAATGATACCATTTCATAGTTAGAAGGTTTAATTATTTGAAGGTAAAATTATAAAAAATATCAGATCAAAAAAAGAATGAAATTTACTTTTCCTCAGTACCATTTAAATTAGATTACGATTTTGCCAATGACTTCAAATTTGTCAAAAACAAATTCATTATGTGGGGCATCTTCCAGTTCATCCGTAAGATCTTGTCCCGCCCAATGCTCATAATGTTGCCCCTTGCGCCACAATCGGCTGCTGCTAACATCAAATACCAATCCTTTATAGCCAATCCATATTTCAGGTTTGTCCTGACCGTTACGCAGCGAAAGCTGTGATCGGGTATAAACCGGTAGGTCTTCAAAATTCATAACAGGCAAAAATAGGGAGATCTTCGGGGATGGATGTGCATTACCATGGAAATTACATTTCCAGTTAATTTTCGCGATCGGATTTATTTCTAAATAAACACAAAAGGCGCTATTGAAACGCCTTTTGTGTTTAATAAATTACAGCTAACTTATTTAGTATTGTTTACAGTAAGTAGCCTGTGATATTCTTCGGGGTTTTGAATCAGTTGCAATGCTTTCTGAACATCCGCATCGCCGCTAAAAGATGCTTCAACCCTGCCGGCTTCATAGTAATAGCGGCTTGCAATTTCTTCCTGGAGCAGATTGATGATATCATCTTTGTATTTGTTCACATCTTCGCTTTTATCGGCTTTCAACTTGTTGTCCATGTCTTTGAAATCAGCTTCCAGGGCTGCGTAGTATTTTTCGTCCTTAGCGGTCTTTTCCAGTTTTGACAAAGTTTCTTCCGTTTCGGTTTTGTATTCGTATTCTTTTCCTTTCAGGTAAGCAAGAAAGTCTGTCCAATCCGATTCAGTGAGCCTGAATTTTTTTGCTGCAGGAATACTATCGTGTTTGCTTCGATATATAGTGGCATAATCAAACATCAACTGTTTCTGGGCGAGGCTGATAATTACATCTGCGTATTTTTTTTGTTCAACAGGTACATCAGGTTTAATTCCTGTACCATCATAGACCGTTCTGCCATCTTTGGTTTTAAAAGCGTGCTTCAGGCTATCAGGCAAACGATACCCATGTCCATCCTCATCTTTTTTGGCATAGTCAATAGCCTGGATACATCTCCCGCTTGGGATATAATATTTCGAAGTTGTGATCTTCATCTGGGTATTATAGGGGAGGGGATGCGTGGTTTGTACCAGTCCTTTGCCAAATGAATTGGTACCCACTATTACCGCACGGTCAAGGTCCTGAAGTGAGCCTGTTACAATTTCAGCTGCAGAAGCAGAGCCACCGTCAACGATTGCTACAATAGGTATTTTTGTATCAACCGGTTCTCCTTCAGTATAATATTGATGGTTTGATTCTTCAATTTTACCTTTGGTAAATACAACCATCTGGCCTTTGGCTTCAAAAATATTGACAGTTTTGATGGCTTCATCGAGCAACCCCCCCGGATTCCCTCTCAGGTCGAATACCAGGCCTTCAATTTTATTGTTTTTTTCCAGATCTGTTAACGCTTTTTTTACATCGTCAGAGGCATTTTCACGAAATCCGATAAATTTGATGTAGCCGATATGCTCATTGATCATGCCATAATAGGGTACATTACCAACTTTAATTTCCTGGCGGGTTAAAGTTTTTTGAATAGGCTGGTCCACACCGGTTCTTTGAATCAATAGTTTAAGTTCAGAATTGGGAGACCCTTTCAGCATTTTACTTACATCATCAGTCGATTTCCCTTTTACAGACTGGCCATCTATTTCAAGGATCACATCACCGGAGCGCAGATCGGCTTTTTGTGCCGGCCAACCTTTATATGGCTCGAGAATTTCACTGTATTCACCTTTTTTGCCGATAGTTGCTCCCACACCGCCATACTGACCTGTGGTCATGAATCGGTAATCTTCTATTTCAGACTCAGAATAGAAATCAGTATACGGATCCAGCGAACGCAGCATGGCATCAATGCCGGTGTGCAGCAATTTGGCAGGGTCCACATCATCTACATAATACGTGTTTACGTCATGAACTACTTCAGACATGATCTGAAGGTTCTTTGATATTTCAAAATAATTATCTGCTGTTTTAAAAACAAAAAGCCCGGGGATAATGGCAATACCTGCAATTATTCCGATCATTTTCAGTCTTTTCTTTACATTCTTTTTCATCATATATACTACAATATTAATATTTCATGGAACGGGGTCATGTCCGTGCCCACCCCAGGGGTTGCACGAAGCTATTCTTTTTACAGCAAGAAACGTACCTTTTATGATGCCATACTTGCGAATGGCCTGGATGGTATATTCGGAACAGGTGGGTGTATAGCGGCATGAATTAGGCAGTAATGGTGATAAAACCAACTGATACAGCCTGGTAAGACCGATAAAAACGGCCGATAAAAGATAATTAAACGGACTGAATAATATTTTTAAGAACCGCATGGCAGGAATTTTCAATGGTCGCATACGGCATCATTTCCGGGGCGACATATATCATAACAACAGCACACTGTAATCGTTTCAAACTTAAAGTTTCGTACAATATATTTTTTTGAAGACGATATATTTCCCTGCATTGCCTTTTAATGAGATTGCGATCATGTGCCTTTTTGAACTTCTTTTTGGGGACACTGAACAGGATCTGCGCGGGAGAATCTTCGGGCAATTCTGTAATCTTCCAGATAGCCATCAAAGGGTACTGAGAAGTCTTTTTCACCTCTTTGCCGCTAAAAAGAGCGTCTATGATTTTTTTACTGCACAACCGTTCTTCTTTGCCAAATGTGTTGCGCACCATTATAATTACTTTAAATCCTGCCTGTGAAAGGCAAAGATACCAAACAATACCAAACCCAACGAATTGGGTTAATTGGAAAATCAGTAAAAAACAGGAATTGGGAAACTAGCGTTTGTGCATTTTATCGTCGGAAACGCTAAGCCTTGAGCGGCCTTTTGCCCTTCTGCGTGCCAATACGGCCCTGCCACCTGCGGTACTCATGCGTTCGCGGAAGCCATGTTTGTTTCTGCGTTTACGGTTACTTGGTTGATATGTCCTTTTCATCCTACGATAAATTTTGAGGGGCAAAGGTAAGAAAAGGAATTGAAATTACAAATGGTAGCGGGAAAAGATTTTTAGGTTATTGCAAATTTCGCACGCATCTGTTTATTGGCATTTTTTAAAATAGGCTTCCCATGCCCAAAAATGGCTTTATCGAAGTCAAAAGATGCTGCTTTTTGTATGCTTTTGATTCCCAGTTCCCTGTCTTCATAAACGGTACTCAGTCCCAGTCCCATCATATTTGAGCAGATATCTGCAGCAATCAGCAAACCTTCATTTTTAATGAGAAGGGCCACGTGGCCTTTGCTGTGCCCTGGAGTATGTATTACTTCTATTCCTCCGGCAATGGGAATAATATCTTTGTCTTCAATGGTTGTATCCACTTCAAAAGCGTCAATTTCGTTTTTGCTCGATTTGATAAACATCCTGAAAACAATCCAATTGGCCAATCCCGGTGAGAGAACATGCGGTAGTCTTCCGGCGATACCCTGTTTAATGAGATGGGCATCTTCGTAATGGGCATAAACGGGAATATTGAGTTTTGTTTTGATTTCATATGCACTACCTGCGTGATCAGGATGGCTATGGGTTAATATTATTTGTTTAAGCTCATTCGGGTTTTTGCCACTTTTTTTTATTGATTCAAAAATTTTAAAAGTCGAATTTTTATATCCTGTATCTACCAGGGTTAATCCATTATCTTCAATTAAAAAAGCATTTACAGCTCCAAGTGGAATCTGGTAAACATTGTCTGAGATTTGTTGCATGATATGCAGAATTTTATTTGCGGCTGCAATATCCGCAATCTATATCAAATACTTATTAAATTCTTCAAAATCAAGCCAGCAGATATTTATTCTTTTTAAGGTCTTCAAGTATCTGATTCAGGAAAGCATCACGATCTATTCTTGCCTTTTCTGCCGTTGCTTTTGGGACCCTGGTGTCAGGATCGTAGACGGCACTCCACTTCATCATTTCTATCAGGACCGGCAGTAGGTCAATACCTTTTTTTGTGAGTCTGTAAATGAATCTTGAACCTTTTTCGGGGTCTTTTTCTTTTGAAATAATATTTTCCTCTTCCAACAATACCAGTCGGCTGGCTAAGATATTTGTTGCTATTTTTTCATCTGAGTTTGCAAATTCCCCGTAGGTTTTCTTTCCTTTCAGTAGCAGATCACGAATGACCAGGAATGTCCATTTATCCCCGAATATATCAAGGACGTAGCTTATCGGACAATCAGAACGTCTTTCTTTTTTAACTGCCATAAAAATATTTGCAAATTTACTTGCATTTCGCAAGCAATGTGTGTTATCTTTGGAACGACAAAAATAAAGCAAGTTAACCTATATCTTTAAAACGTTCACAACTAAAAAACTAAACAATGAAAAAACCATGGCTCGCAGCAATTCTAAACCTTCTCTTTTTTGGCGCCGGTTATATTTATAATGGCAAACGTGTCTGGCTCGGTGTCGCCATGATTGTGTCATGGATACTGATTCGTATCGGTGAGATATCTATTTATCTGACAGACCTCGTATTTCACAAGTGGCTGGTACTATTTATCGGCATAATTGTGATGCAATTGAGTCTTACAGTAGATGCATATAATGAAGCAAAAGCAATAAATAACTCAAAATAACAATGGAATCAATTCTCACAATATATCAGGGCGACTTGCGTACGCAGGCAACACATTTAGAATCAGGTTATCAACTCATTACAGATGTTCCGAAAGAGCATGGTGGCCAGGGAGAAACATTCACGCCAACTGATCTTTTTGTCGCTTCATTGGTAAGCAGCATGGTATCTGTAATGGGTGGCGTTGCCAGGAAACCTGAATTCAATGGAAATATTGATGGCCTACGAGTTAGAACTACTAAATCCATGCGGCAAAACCCTCATTCTGTAGCAGAAATCGTGGTAGAATTTGATATGCCTAAAAACAATTATAGTGACGTACAAAAGCAGGCACTTGAAGCCGCAGCACGAAATTCGCAGGTAAGCAAAAGCCTGAATGATGATCTGAAGCAGACGCTGATATTTAATTATTGAAACAAATCGATGGACTAGGCTATATGTGTGGAAAACCGGGTTTGTTATGGCGATGCCCGTATCTCCATTTACCTGTATTTACGTATCCAGACCCGCCCCAAACCAAAAAATTATAACGCAACGTAATACTAACACTTCTGTTGTAGTTACCGGCTGCTATCCGATAGAAATAGTCGGTTTCTCCATAACCCGGTGATTCGTTGTTCTTTTGGTTTATATAATATTGGGGGAATATCGGGATAAACCCTGAGTTGTATAAAACAGAAGCTGAAAAAATATCATTGAACCGATATTCGTAACCTAAAATCAATCCCAAATCAAACTGGTTGTAAGGGATGTTGGCGTCTATATTGTCAAGTGTATTACTGTTTGTGTTGTCAACGCCGCCTGTGCGGTATCCAATTAAGAAAATAGCACTGTTGCCAATCTGACCTGAGCCTCTTATACCTGCCAAAAGAGTTGAATGATTGGTTAGGTTATATTTCACCGTAATTGGAACAGTAACATATCGTGCCCTGGTCACGATATGATCATTGTACCATGTAGTATCAGGTGTTGTATATGTGCGAAAGGAATACCCGTATCGGAGATACTTTGCATCATATTCCATAAAACCAAGTCCAAACTCAACCTGCCATTTAGGGCTGACATAAAACTGACCATAGACCCCAATAAGTGGGGAAATACCGTAAGCTGCCGTATTGCCTTCAATACCGTTTTTGGTATTATAAGAATTGTTGAAACCTACATAAACTCCTACTGATGAAAGCCGTGGATCCTTCAGGCTGTCATTCTTAGTGCCTCCTCCAAAATTGTCATTTGTCTGACAAATTCCACGTATTGTCATCAGGGAAAAAATCATTATCAAGGCTGTTTTCATGGCTATTTACTGATTTTATGATAAAACGCAGATCAGCACTAAATTTATATAAGACTGAATAAATTTTAGTTATAGAGAAAGAGGCAACGCAAGCCTTATCCTTTCATGAAAGCTGTATTGTATTTAATAATTTTCAAAAATAAAACCCTTCTTGTCCTTTTCTTAAAAGTTCATCCGTCATAATGCAGAACTAAAAATTTAAAAGCAAAACATTATGAATCAGGAAATGACATTTAACCTGCTCACAGTTTTGGGCAAGGTTAATCCCACGAGCGTAGAAGCAACCTGCGAACTACATAACCAAACGGCAGGAAATCCCGAAGGCGTAGCCGCCGCAAAATATCTGGGCGATTTTAGCCACATGACTTACATGCCAACAGACTATGCCGAATCTTTTAAGGGCGATCTTTTATTCCTTGACATCTGGAACAGTGTAGAGGGTCTTCAGAAATTCTTTAGCGATGAGCAGGTCCAGAGAGGAGCTAACATGATGTTCGCCAGCAGGGAAGCCATTGTTTGGAGTAAGCTTGATAACTTTTTGAATTACAATTTCCCAACGCCCACAGGTCACAATGATAAGATCGTAGGGCTCGTACTCGGAACCGTCAATTCACTTGAAGAAGCTGCATCCATTCATAATAAAGCGAATGCCAGTCAGGCAAAAGCAGCCCGTGCTAATGGTCTCGTATCACATGAGTTTTATTCAAGACTCGCAGCACCCGGTTCACCTGAAGTATTGGAAGTATTGGGTGTTGATATCTGGAATAGTCAGGAAGGAATGATGAAACATTATTACAGCCCTGAATTCCAGGAATCAGGATTATATGCAATGTTTAATGCAAAGCCTGCCTCTTCTACATGGGTTCACCCGAAGGGTAGCTGGGTGGAATGGTAGAAAATAAAACGATTGAATAAAAATGAAGCCTGGATTTTACCGGGCTTTTTTGTTCATGACTAGTATTATTTGGATTTATCTGACATTATGAACCTGTGAAAAGCTTTGCGCACTTTGCGATAAACTTTGCGTTCTTTGCGTGAAAAGACAAAAGCATGGAATCTAAATATCTATACCCAACCCGGGAAGCCGGAAGGGAATTTATTACACGCGAAATTCAAGGCCCTGTGGTTATGCTTAACCAGCTCCGGTTCAGAGAAGTTGCAGATTATTCGACTGCACAGGACCTGGCTCCCGATGTCCCGATTTCAGGTAGGGAAGCGTACAATTTATATGTCAGGCATACTTTGCCGTTCTTAAAAGAATCCGGCGGAGATATATTATTTTTTGGCAAGGGCGGTCATTTTCTTATCGGACCAGAAAATGAATATTGGGATGCCGTAATGTTAATCCGACAGCAAAGCGTGAGCAGTTTTCTGGCTTTTGAGCAGAACGAAGAATATATGGAAATCATCGGGCACAGAACTGCAGCATTGATCGATTCAAGATTATTACCTGTGGAAGAGACAAAATTATAATTTCGAGTTCTCAACTTTTCTATCTTTGTCTTCATGGACAAGCGAACATTTATAAAAACATCTGCTCTTCTGGGTCTTGGAACTTTTGTGGGTTTTGATGCCCTGTGTAAACTCATGGAATCTGTTTCACATATTCCTGCCAAAGAATTAGCTGCAAGCGAAGATTTCTGGCAAAAGATTCGGGGCGGTTATAAATTAACAGATGATTATATAAACCTCGAGAATGGATATTACTGCATTCAGCCGCAAGTGGTTCTCGATGCATTTATAGCACATGTCAAAGACATCAATATGCAGGGTGCTCATTATATGCGCACTGTCCAGGTTGAAAACAAAAACAAAATGGCTGCAAAGCTGGCGGATCTTGCAGGATGCAATAAAGATGAACTTATTATTACCCGCAATACCACAGAATCTCTCGATATGATCATTAGTGGTATGCATTGGGAACCTGGGGATGAGGCAATTATGGCTGTACACGATTATGGAGCCATGCTTGATATGTTCGGCCAGGTGAGCAAGCGCTACGGGACGACAAACAGGATATTAACTGTTCCTATGCATCCAAAATCAGATGAGGAAATTGTGGAGCTCTATACCAATGCCATCACCCCGAAAACCAAACTGCTGATGGTTTGCCACATGATCAATATCACCGGACAAATATTGCCGGTGCGTAAGATATGCGATATGGCTCATAGTAAAGGGGTACCGGTTATGGTAGATGGCGCACATGCTTTTGCACATATCAATTTTAAGATATCAGACCTGAATTGTGACTATTACGGTGTAAGCCTGCATAAATGGTTAAGCGTACCGCTCGGGACTGGTTTTCTTTATGTTAAGAAGGAAAATATTTCTAAAATATGGCCATTATTTCCCGAAGAAGGACATGATATGAACGATATTGCAAGACTGAACCATACAGGGACCATTCCTGTTTTTACGGATTTGTCTATTGCCGATGCCATTGATTATTATAATGTTATTGGAGCTCAACGAAAAGAAGACAGGCTGCGCTACCTTCAAAACCACTGGACAAATAAAGTGAGAGGAATTCCAAACATTATCATCAATACACCTGAAGACCCAACGCGTTCCTGCGCTATCGCCAATGTGGGTATCAAAAACATGAAGCCAGCTGATATGGCCGATATACTTCTAAAAAAATACGGGATATACACGGTAGCTATTGATAATAAAGGCGTTCAGGGATGCAGAATAACACCTAATGTATATACCAGTACAGGAGAATTAGATGCTTTGGTTGGAGCGTTGAAAGAGATGGCTTCGTAGTGTTTAATAAATATAGTTCCCTGGGTCATAATAATCCCTGGGGTCGTACCTGATGAAAAAGCTATTGTTGCTTTTGTAAGGATCCCCGTTAATCCATTCCCCCTGAGGATCAAGATAGTCATTAACATCCATATCCTGCACTTTTGAGACCCAGAATTGCTGATCAAGATAGAACTGGCTGTTGAATTTTGAATCGTAAGAAAGAGTAAGATAGTTCCTGAAAATCAAAGGTGTATTGGCAAGTGTAAAATCAGTCTCATAAACTTTGAATGAATCGGATTTCAAGTGATGGCTGATTTTTATTGTGGGTTTCAAACGGTTGAAATGGAACTTCATTGGAATGGCTATTAAATTAGCTGGTATAGCATTATAATAGGCCGATTTGGTTATTGATGTTCGTGGTGGAATGTTAGAATACCTGTCTGTTTTTTCAACGGTCTCCGTTTGATCATCGGGATTAAATTGAACTGTTTTTGAATCAGTCCAATCACAATACCGTGATGTGCCTTGTATATAAAATGATTGACCCCAATCAATAAAAAGAGGTTTATCCAGTTTATTGTAAATAACCATGTTAAGATTCAATCCATCTGTATAATAATTATACTGAACCGTAAAACTATCATTGGAATACAAAAATGTGGAAGTATCTAAACCCCGGGCATTGGATTTTATCGTAATAACCCTTGCATTTTGTACAAAACAGGACTGCAACCCCAGGACTGTTAATATCGGTAAGACTTTCAGTATTTTCATTTCCGGTTATTATTTGGTCTGTAAATCAAATGACAATTTTTATGCCATGGATTGTCAGGGTGCTGAAACATGGAGGGATAACTATTGGATGTATTGGTTAATGTGCTGAAGGAATGGAAAGTTTGTTGAAACGAATCGCTGCATTATCCTCAGTATCACCAATGTTCCTTCTCCTTAGGGTGTACATTTTTAGTGTTTTTTTCGTTATTTTTAAGTATATAATTGATTGTCAATTACATAAGTGTTCATCTGGGTATACATTTTTACCAAAATGCATGCACTTTATCATTTAATATAACATAATAACCATAATATCAGGTATATAAATGAACATAAGGAATGATGCTTTTTATGAATATTTATATGAAAACAATAGATAAAGAACAGATCCCTTTAAGCTGAACAAAGTGGAGATTTTAATTGACAAATATCATGCCAAAATGGCAAATATGTTGTAGTTGTTCCAGAGGTGCCAATAAGATTCTTGTAAGTGTCCATATTGCACCAATTCCTTATATTTGTCCTAAACAAATCAAAAACAATCATATACATGCGCATTAAATATGCATTATTCCTCTCCCTGGCTTTGCCATTGTTTTTTGGTTTCGCCACCAGAAAAAATAAACCCGCATCAGATTCGGGAAAAGCCGTTCTTATCCCTACCTCTTTTATGAATGGTGAAAGATTTTATATCAAAATGAAGTCTGCAAAGGGAGATACGCTATTGGGTTTTTGTGATACGGGCGGCGGATCATGTTTTATGATGCAGCCAACTATTGATAAGCTGGCACTGAAACCGTTGGTAAAGACGGGGCATATCAGGGGAATATTTAAAATGAAATTTATTAATTTTCATGACCTTATCGCTGATGCAAATATTCCTGCTCCGATTGCACGGCCCGGCTTCGTTTTAAAATATCATTCCAAACCCGTTGCCGACTCCTATTTCATGGTATTGCCTATGGATAAGGAAATGCAGTTTTTTATCCAGACCATGCCGCTTGATATCTTCCTGGGCCAGAATTATTTTATGGGAAAATCATGGACTATCGACTATATCCACAGGCAGTTATGGGCCAATACCCCCCTTGCAGCCAATGACGCAAATGTTCAGAAGATAGGCTTTAAAAAGAACGAAAAAGGCGAGGCCATTTTTGGGCATCCAAGCACATCCATAGAAGTGGATGGTGAACAGATTGATGTGCTGTTTGATACGGGGGCCACCATCATTCTCTCTGAGGACGGGAAAAAAGCATTGAATACTTCTCAAAAGACCATAGGAGGTTCATTTCTTGCCAAATCCGTATTTGACAAATGGCATGCCGCACATCCTGATTGGAAAATATATACCAAAGCGGACAGGAATGCCGATATTATCGAAGTACCCAAAATAAAGATAGGGCAGCATGAAGTTGGCCCTGTGCTATTTGCGGAACGTCCTGACGAAGCATGGTCTAAATACATGATTGGTTCTATGGACAAAGTAGTAAAAGGCGCCATTGGCGGCTCAGGTCTTAAATACCTGAAAGTGACCATTGATTACAATTCGGAGTTGATCAGGTATGAGAAGTAAAAGTAACGGATTACAAATGCCAGGGAAAAAGATATTTATGAATAGGCGTTTCGTATTTGTATTTTTATTTTTTGTGGCAAACAGAGGCATGGGAGCATTTATTCCACCACTTGATTCCGAAATTCACCAGTCGCCTTATATTTTTGAAGCACATAAAATATCGGAAAAATCTTTTCAGCCAAAACCTGGGGGTAAAGTTTATAAATCAGTAGTTTATGAAATCAGTAAAGTTTTCAAAGGAAATTTAAAATGCGGAAAGATCGAAATGATTATTGATGAAAAATATCTTAATGATATAGATTTCGCGCTTTCTGGAGGACTTCCAATTAGTGATACTGGTATTGTTCTAGCAGATTCAAGTTTTTTTCCTTCTTTGATGCATTTCAAAGATAATCCTATTCCTGTAGTAGTTCGTGAAATGATAGAATATAATCATCATGGATCCAATCAATACTTTGAATATTTTCAGTCTCAATTTGTAAATAAGCAATCAATTTATGATACGCTTGTCAGGGCTATTGGGCACGACTACATATCTTGTAATGAGAAGTAAATAAGGCGGATTGTAAAACCTTTTACTTTCTGACGCCTGATTACAAATCCGGCAGAGCTGGGGCTTATTCTCTCACCTTAACATAACTGATTTCGTCCTTTTCGAATCTATTAATATCCTCTTCACACCAGCCATCAGAGGCGATTTCGCATATGACAGGAGTAATAAGCGACAGACTTACCCTGCCCTTGTTGGTGTTGTCACCAACAAGTCTCCCAACCGTCAGCCTTCACTACCAAAAATATCATGTATTAAAAGCTTAAAACACAACCGTTTGTGGGCAGTTGATCCTCTGCTAAAGATAGGCGATTTGTCGGCATGTGTTTATGCTTGTTGGTGACAACACCAATAAGGGCGGAAAAAATATTCTCGGCCAGCCTAACCACTTCAACAAAGCGCAATGGTCTGTCATGAGACCGGCAAAGAAAAACGGGTAAAGTGTGGTAATGAATTTTAATTATATTTGCTTCAACAGGATTGACAATTTAACTAAGTAAAAATGAACATATTTTTAAAACTAAAGCACTGGCAGCTATTCATCCTGACTTTCGGAATACCTGTAATTTTTGAAATCATTTTCATGAGAGAGGCAATTTCAGGAAATAATCCATGGATGTTCTTTAAATACTTCCCTGTTATGATGATCATTTATGTCGGGATAATATTCGGGTGGTTTTATGCTTTGGGAACTAACCTTCAAAAGAAGCTGCCTGAAACAGTTAAGATGAATTTAACCCGGTTCAGGTGGTTCTTTTTTATCCCAGTTGCTTATATTTTATTTTTTTGTTGGGTAATATTTAACATTCCCGGCAATGAAAACTTTATGTTACAATTCAATCCATTAATCTTTCTGGCGATTTTTCCTGTACACTTATTTTGCATGTTCTGCATATTCTATTGCCTTTATTTTGTTTCGAAATCTTTAAAATCTGTCGAATTGCAAAGACCGGTAACATTCAGCGACTTTGCAGGTGAGTTCTTTCTTATATGGTTTCTGCCGATTGGTGTCTGGATTATCCAGCCCAGGATAAACAAATTGTTCAATACAAATCAGGAAATATCATTTTGACAGCCAGGCAGGCTTATTCTCCGACTGTGACGCGTCAGCCAGAAACGCAATTCCGTAAAATTCTTTACCCTGCCCTTGTTGGTGTTGTCACCAACAAGTCTCCCAACCGTCAGCCGTCATTATCAAAATATCATGTTTTAAAAAGCATAAACCGCTACTGTTTGTGGGCAGTTGATCCTATGCTAAAGATTGACGATTTGTCGGTACGCTTTTATGCTTGTTGCTGACAACACCAACAAGGGCGGAACAACGCAATTATCTCATCGCCTTATTTCCAAATTGCCTGATAGTCAGCAGCCATTAAGGCCTATCTGCTGTAACATCCTGTGCTGCTCTTGCATCATCGGGTGCACTTTCCAGGTCCCTGTCAAATGAATAGAGATCATTGCCGCTCAACTTTTCACCGCCCGCTATTTTTATTTTATCCAGTAAGTTCATCGCCATGGTTTCTTCTTCAACCTGTTCTTTTACAAACCATTGCATAAAGTTCCAGGTGGCCCAGTCTTCTTCTTCAAAACTCAGTTTTACGAGCCTGTATACCTCTTTTGTATTGTCTGTTTCGTGCTCAAATATTTTTTCGAAACATTTGTTCAGGCTTTCGGGGTTTGCATGAGGGGCAGGAACAGCGGTTATTTTTACTTCGGCCCCTCTTTTCAGGATATATTCCAATATCTTCATCATGTGGTTGCGTTCTTCCTGTGCATGCCTGAAAAGAAAATTCGCCACACCGTTATAACTGTGATGCTCTGCCCATGAAGCATAGGATAAATAGATTTGAGATGCATGCGCCTCTTTTGTCATTTGCGCATTTAATGCTGCCGTCATTGTTTTTGAAAGTCTGTTCTTATTCATAGTGTATTATGTTATTCATAGAAAAATAAACCTAACCGGTTTATAGTGTCTATGAACAGTTTTGTGGCGGGAATGTTTAAAATTCTCTTAGACCAATGGTACCAGGCACCTCACGTCCTTTTCATTGATATATATTTCAAGACAATACCCATTCGGATCCAGGCGTGGTTCTTTTAGTAATTTTTGGAATGTTCTGCCCATGATATTCTCATCCTTACGCCAATCGTGTAATAACGCACTTGCATATTCGCCTTTTTTAATGAGAAATGTTTCACAGCCATGCTGTTCTCCCTCCCCCGGAAAAGATTCTTCCACGGCTGCCATATAAATAATAGCCCCATTACCATCAGAGCGGGAAATACCATAAAACATTCTTTGATCGCCTTCAGGCATAAAAGATTGAAGGGTATGAAATGCGCCTCCAACACCTAAAGGAAATGATGTGGCTTTTACAAAGAAAACGCTGATGTCTTTGTCAATGGTAAATTTTTCCATCTTATATTTTTTTTACTCCGTCCGGGCATCAAACCAAAACCTGAACGACCATATATAACAGCATCAATCCATAAATATTTATCAAAGCCGTTCTGATCCAATGGGTTCTCAGGATTTTTTGAAGATATACACTCGCATTACCATTCTCATCTTTTGAAAGCCTGGCCTGCCATTGTCCCCAGAATATTGCCGTCAAAATAAGTGAAACCAGTTGCGATCCAAATGCGAACCCAATTTCCCAGGTACTTATTTTATCAGGGTGATACCAGAATAAGGTTAATGAACCAAGAAGTGCCACGCCTACAGGGATAAAAACCCAGTAAGGAAGTTTGCTCCAATGCGTTTCCTGAACAGTATGGAAGATTTTGGGGTCACTGATCAATTTCCATGTCCTGAAAATATCTATTTCGTGCGCCCATATTGTCCCGACATTATAGAATGCAATTGCCAGGTTTAAAACGAGGAATGTTTCCTTATTCATAGGTTATGGTTAATCAATTCTGTCATTCGAATACAAATATATTAAGACAATTGTTTTTATGTCTTTCGTTGCACAGTTAGTAGTAAACATACATTTCGTTCGATGAATCGATTCAAAAAGTTTCCTCAAACATTGCCTCTTTTACAATATAAGTTTGCATTTTGCCTTTGCCTTTTACCTCAATAAGTCCCCTGGATTCTATCCTGAAATTGTCTTTTATGAGGTCGTATGTCGCTTGTGTAACATGAATGCGACCGGGTATCCCGTGCGATTCCATTCTGCTTGCTGTATTTACACTATCTCCCCATAAGTCATAAATGAATTTCTTTTTACCGATAACCCCTGCGACAACCGGCCCTGAATTAATGCCTATTCTCATGTCAAGCGGAAACCCTGAGTCCTTTCTCATCTGCTGTAAATATGCAGAAATTTCCAGGGCAAAATTCGTAATTCGGATGGCATGATCGTCCTGAAGTTCAGGTAAGCCACTTGCAACCATATAACAATCGCCTATAGTTTTAATTTTTTCTACTCCATATTTTTCGAGCAAATCATCAAAATGACTGAAAATAAGATTGAGGACGTCAACAACTTCACCAGGTGGTTTTCCTGTTGAAAAATCGGTGAATCCCACCAGGTCTGCGAAAAGTATACTAACGGTGGGGAAACTGTCTGCAACTTCGTGTGAATCAGATTTTAAACGGATGGCAATGGCTTTCGGAAGGATGTTGAATAATAAAAGTTCGGCCTTTTCTCTTTCTATTTTTAATTTATTCTCGATCTGGTTTAAAACGTAAGTGAGATAAATAGCGAAAAGGGCCACAACAAAGTAAACCGTAAGATGTATCAATGTTCTCATGACAACGGCAAGGTCGCTGGTAAAGACAACCATGTGATACGAAGCAGGGTAAAAGCATTCGAAATAGACAAATGTGATAGCCAGTAAAATGGCAATAAAATAATTGACAAAGCGTCCTTTTTGGCTGAACAAAAAAGTAAGAAGTGTTCCGGGAATAAATAATAACTGATGGCCATAGCTTGTGCCGCAAATAATGACATGTGCCATCATGGCAAAATAATAACACACCAACAAAAGCGTTGTGGCATAAATATGTTTCTGTATGTAATTCAGAAAAAATGAAAACAGGCAGCAGACGGCGGTAATGCAAAAGACAATCAGGTTGAGGTTTAATTGCGGGAAATAAATAATTGCCAGGCCGATCCATGCGATCATTCCAATCAAAATTGTAAGACCGATAACATTGGTAAGGGTAATAAATTTATAGTCAGATTCAGAAACAGAATCATTTATCCCGATTTCAAATATTCTTCTGATCAAATTCATTTAAGTGACTAAAACAAATTATTCAAATTTTCATAATATGATCTTATCGACTAAAACTTAGTGAGACATGTGTCATTGCCTGCAGTTCTTTAATTAATATTATAAAACAAGCTTAATCCCCTGAAAGACAAATGTAGAATAATTTTTGACCTGATACCAATTTATATAATTTACATAATATAAATCCCTATCCAAATTTTCGTGTAATCGAAAATTTCATTCAGTTTTGCATAAATTGCCATATTGGTTGAGATTGCAAAATTGACATCTCTTGAAATTCTTTGATCAATCAGCGTTTGATAATATCTAATATTTAATCATTAAAATGACAGAAAATATAACTGCAATAAAAGAACACAAACATTCACATCCTATTGTATTTATGTTCCTGGTATTGCCATTTGGGATCAGCACTGGCTACGTTACGGTCGCCTATTCGTACCTGTTTTCAAAAGCAGGCGTGCCCGTTGAAGAAATAGCTGCACTGGTCGGTGCATCGCTGTTGCCACATGTGATAAAATTTTTGTGGGCACCCCTTGTTGATGCCGTTTTTACATTGAAAAAATGGTATTTGTTATCGGGTATCATCACTGCTTTATGCATATTTCTTACCGGTATTCTACCCATAAAAGAATCGAGTCTGCCCGTTATTACATTGATAATAGTGCTTGCCAATGTTGCAGTTTCATTTTTAGGCATTACGACAAACGGATTAGCCGCTTATGACATTCCTCCTGAAATGAAGGGCCGGGTGAGCGGATATCTTCAGGCGGGTAATCTTGGCGGAGCAGGACTTGGAGGCGGAGCAGGGCTATGGCTCGCTCAGAATCTACCTCATATCTGGATGTCAACCGGAATTCTCGCGATATCATGTGCATTATGCTGCTTCGGATTGTTTTTCGTAAGAGAGCCATTATCAACAGTGCGTGCCGAAAAAGTGCTGCACACCATGCAGAATTTATTTAAAGATATCTGGCTTACTTTAAAGTCAAGAATGGGTATCCTGGCTCTTGTATTGTGCTTTTTACCCTTAGGAACCGGGGCTGCTTCCAACTTATGGTCGGCTGTTGCGGGTGACTGGCATGCCAGTGCAAATACCGTGGCTTTTGTCACAGGACTCATGAGCGGATTGATTACTTCTGCGGGTTGCCTGCTCGGCGGATGGATGTGCGACCGTATGGACCGTAAACTGGCTTATATCATTTTCGGCTTGCTCCAGGTAATCTGTGCGATAGCAATGGCTTATGCGCCCCATACGGAGATCATGTATATTATATGGACATCATTTTATGCCTTCTCTTTGGGATTGTCTTATGCAGGGTTTAGCGCCTTTGTTTTTGAGGCCATTGGTAAAGGCGCCGCAGCAACCAAATTTACGGTTTATGCTTCTCTGTCTAATTTCCCTATATACTATATGACGCTGGTAGATGGCTGGGCACATACCCATTACGGGCCTTCGGGTATGTTGAATATGGAGGCTGCTTTTGGGGTGGTTGGTATTGTTTTGTTTTTAATTTTGCTTGCTTCGGTGAGCAAAAAGAAAAAAGCAATAGTAGTTGAACCGGGAAGCTATTATAACAGGCATTAAAAAAGATCAACGGGCGCTTCCATTCAAATATTATTCCCTGCATATCAAGGTTCTTTAACATTTATTCTATTTTCGCATAGGTAAATGCAGTATGCCGTATAAGTCGGGGTTCTGAAAACGTTAAACACACCATCATGCTTAAAAAGATCATTTTCATTTTTATCCTTTCAGGGGGATATTTTATAACAACACAAGCCCAGGTCGTACATAAACCCGCCGAATTGGCGGACATTCTGAAGAATTCAAAAATAACATATACGCAGGGGGAACTTTATATAGATATCCCTGATAAGGATTATTCCAATCTTTTGAATGTTTCCGGAATATACAATGAAGATTCTGGTGGAATAACCATTCAAAAGAAAGTTGTGCTTCCCAAAGAAGCCCACACAGAATGGTATGCCGGCGAAAGAGCACTTAATGATGAAAATGATTATAAGGAAGCCCGTAAACATTATAAAAATGTTTTGGATATAGCCCCGGATTATTACCCGGCTAAAATGCAGATTGCCAAAACTTTCGAGAAAGAAGAAAATTATGAAAAAGCAGAAGCTTCCTATAAGCAGGCAATCAGTAAAAACTATATTGATTATATGCCGCACTGGCTTATTGCGGAAGTTTATTTAAAAGATAAAAAAATTGACGATGCCATAAATGAAATAACCCTGGCTGCCATTCTTAACCGGAATGACACCTTGATACAAGCCGACCTGAATGAAATATATGCTGATGCGAAACTAAAATATTCTGACTGGCAGTTTACGCCTCAGTGTAAGGTATTTAAAGGGCAGAAACCAAACAATATCGAAGTGTTAAGCCAGAAAAACTGGGGCGGCTATGCTGCAGGAAAAGCCATCTGGGCTTATGAACCGGGATATGCAGAAAGCCAGGGAGAAAAACCGGGGAGACCATCTTTGCTTGAAGAAAAAGAATGTTTGTTAAACCTTCTGGCTGGTCTTACTGAAAAGATTGACGATGAGCAGGACCCGGAATTATCTAATCTCCAGGATGCCAAAGAAGATAAGTTGATTGACGGATTTGTGTATTATGAAATCCTTTTGCCACAACAACCATCATTGGTATATCAATTGCCAAATAATGTGATCAAGGGCATCAAAAATTATGTCCTTATGGCGCATGGCGGTGTTACGCCGAGATAAAATTATATCGTCATTCTCAGTGAAAGTAATCCTGAAACCGAGGGAGGTTTATCTATTATTACTCATGATTAATTTTCAGTGATCTGGATGCAAAAACCGGCACGAGATTATATAATAGAAAAAGGGTAAATGAGAGTTGGGTGCTGTAATAGGCCGAGGCTGCTATTGCAATAATAAAAATACTGATTAATGGAGCTACTTTTTCGAGTTTTGCTATTTCAACCATATCAGTATCTGCATGATATAAATTATTCACACGGCAATCCCTTAGAAAAAAAACGCCATTTATATTCAATAATAAGTTAACTATTCCAAATGTGACATATGACGTGGGATTATCAGGATAAGTACCGATTAAATTACAGCAAAAGGGCATTAATGAAATAATGATGAGGTAAATCACCATCTCAATTTTCAAACTATTATTGGCACGACTTAATGTTTGCTGGATATTGATTGATGAAATCCAATTCCCCCCAACCAGAATGGCACTTAATAGAAAAGCCATGAACCTGGGTGTCATATCTTCAAGATGATGCACCATATCGCTTGGATTTTTCGCGGAAACACCTTCCGGTAGCTTGAGTTCAAGAACAAGAAGCGTTAACGCAATGGCATATACCGCATCGTTAAACATGATCAGTCGCTCGAGTACTTTCCTGTTGTCTTTTTCTTCCTCGGTCATAAAATAATTTAAGTCCCTTAAAAGACAAAAGTAAAAAAAGAAAGAATAATTATCTAATCACCAATTTACAAAAAAAGCCCTGAGGTTTTCAGGGCATTTATTGTAAATAAAAATTTTTGAACTGGCTATTATGGATGTACTTCCATCATTGGTGCAGGTTGCAGCAAACTCACCCTGTTGCCTTCAGTATCCTTGAATGAAATATATAATCCAACGCCCGGAATATTGTCAGGCTCACCAGGTTTTGAGCCGCCAACAATTTTCCCACCAGCATTTTCAACCTTTTTCATTGCTTCCTGAATATTATCAACTGCAATCACCACGGAAGGAGCATGGGAAAGTGGATCTTCGGTTTTCTGATAAAAGCCACCATTTATGGTTCCCGGATTTTTCGGCATGCCCCTTTCGTCAACTTCACCGGTTGCAACGGTTACATAACCACCCATTTCTGGGCCCAGGATATTTGTTTGCCAGCCGAATGCTTTGGTATAAAAGTCAGCCATACGCTGCCTGTCTTCCGCAGGCATTTCGAAATGTACTACAGGATTCGATTTCATAATTTTATTTTTTTAATTGTTTAACAAGCGATTATTCTCTTAAGATATCGTTCAGAACAAATTTAAAAATGTTTTTTATATCAGTATCTATGAAACCCAATTTGTTATGTTATGAATATTTTAAGAAATTGTTTTTTCAAATACCATTCTGTAATGTTCCATGATTTCCATTTCGAAGCATGTTTTATTCGGGGTGGTTATCAGGGATTCTGCTCTTTGCCTGAATTCCGGGTCAAAAATATAATTTGGTACCTGTGAAAGGTAAACCATATATTTTTTCAGGCTGAATTTCCTGAATCTTTTGCGCCATTGTTCTATCGTTTCGATATAGTCTTTTCTGCCGCTGGATATAGATAGCAAATTAAAATAAGGCTTTGCACTATTGATCACCATTTCCTTGCCATATGGCAACCATGAACCGGGGAATTCTTTGGTCATAATTGCCAGCATGTGCGGAGGACTACCTTTCGGGGCTGAAATATCAAATTCTTCAAACGGGATCATATTTTTCCCGAAAACCATGGTTTGAATATAAGCCCTGCCTTTGTCATTCAGTAAATTATAGACAGATTGAAAAAAATCACTGTAAATCTTTTCCTGGTTGCCTGCTTTCCATTCTTCAATAGAACAGAAATGTTCCATGGCACCTACAGACGTGACGGCATCAAATTTTCCAAGGTCTTCAGGTTTTAAATTCCTGCAATCCCGCACAAAAACATTAAGTCCGTTTTTCTTACATGCTTTTGCCTGTTCTTCTGATAAAGTAATGCCGATTCCAATAGCATTCCTTTCATCCCTGATGTATTTTAAAAAAGCACCCCATCCACAGCCAAGATCAATGACCCGGCTACCTTCCCGAATGTTCAGACTGTCAGCCATAAATTTGTGTTTCAGGTCCTGGGCCTTTTCAAGAGTCATTGAAAAATCTCCGTCATATTTTGCACCACTGAAATCAGCCATTTCTCCGAGGCTCCATCTGAAAACCTTATCTATAGTGCTATAGGTAAGGTTTAAATCTGCTTGATTTGCCATATCATTTATTCAGTTTGTTAATTATTGAAGCATAATTATCCATGTTAATGTATAATAATACATATGGCCCTGAAAATGTTTATGAAGTTAAATCAAGAAGATATCGTCGCTTGTCTATTCAAGTATAACTCAATGGGAAAGCAGTTTCCTCAAAACTGTATCTTGTATAATATCATAGGAAATATGGCAAGCTGGTAATCATTTACAACACTTCGGGTTGCAGGGTTATAATCTTCTGTTAATATATTCTTCTGGTTGGTCACATTCTGAACATCCAAAGCCCATTCCTGGGTGATTTTTTTACCATTCATTTTAAAGCCAACTTTTAGATCAAGGATAAAATAATCAGGATATCGTTGCGTATAAGCCTTAGTATAATCAGGATAGAATTCGCCATATGCTTCCGAAAGGGCCAGATCTATCGGAGTAAAATATCTCCCACCCGCAAAAGTACATTTGCCATTGATATTGACCAGGTTATTCCCTCTTTTATCTACCTTAAACTCGTATCCTCCCAGGAAATTTGTTGTGAACTTGCTGTTAAATGCGGTGTTTCTTTCAATGCCATCGCTGGCCGTATATTTTGAATTAAATAATGAACCTGTCACCAGGAAATAATATCCGGAACTGAAGTACTTTTCAAGGGTCATTTCAATACCATAGTTTCTTCCTGTTCCTTTATTGGTAAGACTGTCGGGAAGATAAACACCAAAACCATCACCATAATTGAGGGTAGAATAGGTGCTTTTGTCAATGGTGACGGGTACATCGTAGAGATATTGGTAGTAGGTTTCCAGTTTCAGGCGAAAATCCTTTCCAAGCGATCGATCATAGCCTAGAACAAATTGCTCGCTCCTGGTAAATCCGAGGTCTTTATTGGTAAGGAGATAATTGTTGGTGCCAGGGATCTGGGTTTCCGTGAAATAAGTTTCCATTTGTTGCGCCTGTCCGTGCAACCCATAGCCAAAACTCAGAGAAGAAACTGGATTCAATTGATATTTGAGGCCACCGCGCGGCTCAATAGACCAGGTATTATTAAGAAACTGGTATTCGTATTGCATACCCACGAGTAGGCTGAACTTCTCCGTGAAATTATGTTTTAATTCCGCATAGGCCTGGCCAAGATAAGTTGAGCCATTCGCATGGGTTACATCAAGCCATTGTTGTAAAAAACTTGTAAAATAATTCTGTACCAGGCTAAAATCAGTGCGTGTAAAAATGATTCCTGTTCTTAAGGTATTCCCACCGTCAAACCTCTGGTTGTACATGGAATGAATAGTGGTCTTGAAATAATTGGCATGCTCATTATAAATATTATGTGTATTACTGTTTGGCTCAATGGAATCAACATTGGTATTATGATTTTCGGCCGTCTCGGCCAATACGGTTTTTATATATCCCGAAGAACTGACAGGATAGAAATATTCCACCCCAAAAGCGCCCATGCCAGACCCGAAGTAGATATTGCGGTTGTTTTGACCGTAAGTAAAATTATCAGCTTTAACATTTTTGGCAAGTATGCTGATGTCGCTGATCCCGCCAATACCAAATACCTGGAAATTACCATATTTACCACTGGGGATATTTATCTTAAAAGAAATATCCTGGTAATAAGGAATACCCGCAGGACCAAGATTGATGCCAAGGTCCTGGAAAATAACCAGGGCGGAATACCTGTATGAAACTAAAAAAGAAGCACCGGTACTTTTGTCAATGGGTCCTTCGGCCATGCCTTCAAAACCATTGAAACCAACCTGTCCCGTGAATTCATATTTTTCATTGTTACCATTCCTCATTTTAAGGTCAAATACCCCTGAATTAGCATCGCCGTATTCGGCAGGCCAGGCACCGGTAAAAAAATCTGAGTTGCTAAGTACATTGTTGTTAAGAATGCTCACAGGCCCACCTGTTGTACCTTGCGCCGCAAAATGGTTTGGGCTTGGGATGTCTACCCCTTCCAATCGCCATAACAGGCCGGAAGGAGAATTCCCACGGATAATGATATCATTCCTGGAATCATTTGAACCGGATACACCGGCAAAATTTCCTGCCATACGTGCCGGATCGCCAAGGGCTCCTGCATAGCGCTGGGTTTCTTCTATCGTGAATGTTCGGGCACTTGTCATCGCCATTTCATTCAAAGGTTTATCCTTTGATTTTTCGCTACTAATGACAACTTCCTGTTTCAGTTCTTCTTCCAACTCGGGATTGACGATACATTCCTTCCCTGAATTCACTTCGATATCAGGTATAATAATTTCTTTATAACCGAAATAAGTGATTTTGAAATCATGTCGTCCTATCGGCACATTATTAATTTTGAACCGCCCCATTGAGTCCGTTACTGATCCCAGCGGTGGATTTGATCCTATAAGCGAAACACGTACGGATGACAAGGGTTGTCTTGTATCTTTATCTGTGACAATACCTCTTACTGTTTGTGTAAATTGAGCATATACGCCTGAAAATTCGATCAACAGGAAGAAAACAAGCAGGAAAATTTTAAGTTTCAATGGGGTTTGTTTTATGGAACCACAAAATTAGGCCGATGTTCTAAAATTAAGCGGAATAATTTCATTTCTCTTATATTTGCAGCGTCAAAAATGGAAAGACCCCATAAAAGTTTAAAAAACCACGTTTCGACATTTTTTTACTGTGCCATTTTTAAATAAAACTATAGAAATAGAATGAATCATTTATCCACAGGCTTCTTAGTACTCATGACAGTTCCGGGTATTCTCTTATTAATTTATGGAATTATGGTAAGGTCTTCACCTCAATTTCCTACTTCCATATTTAGTTATAAGACCGATCTGACCAAACAAAATGAGGATGCATGGAAAGAGGCAAATAGTTTTGCTGGGAAATGGTATATCATTCTGGCTATTTTCAATATCATTTTATGGCCATTAGCTACCTATGCTTTTTGGGATGGTATGGGAACGATGATCTATATCAGTTGTGGGTTTTTTGCCATGCTTACAGCAGTTATCCTGATAACGCTTACTGAACAACATCTGAACAAGATGTTCTATCGTGATGGAAGCAGAAAACAGACTTCTGCAGCATAGAGATTATCCAGTATTCTTCAGCCCAGTTTCGGCGAAACCATAATCATTTTCTCTTTTTCACAGATGACGGATCCGTGTGCCGCTCCTTTGGGTTTCCGTACAAATTTGCGAAGCGTATAAATAACGGGGCTCATGATACTGCCTTTACTTTTGGAATAATACGCAGCAATCTGTGCGGCACGTTCAACTACGGGTTTCGGAAAAACACCGTCTGATTTATGTTTTATAATCACGTGAGAACCCGATACATCCCTGGCATGAAGCCAAAGGTCTTCCTTGTGTGAAAAATCAAAAGTTAGCTCGTCATTATTTGCAGCACTTTTCCCAACGTAAATGTCATATCCATCAGCCATGAAATGCCTGAATGGGAGCGTGCTTATACTTTCATCTTTTTCCATGTTTTTTGCTTTGGCTTTTAATTCCTTAAATTCAGTAATGGTTTCTATTTCAGATAATTCCTGGGTTAATAAAACCAGTTCCTTTTCAAGAAGATTCATTCGTTCAACTGTTTTTTGCCTTTCAATTTCCTGATTTTTCGATTTCCGGTACAACTTTTCAGCCCAGTTTTGTGGACTCATTCCTCTTTTCAGGGATATCTCAATATCATTGTCAGTGTAAAAATCAAACAATGTTATTTTTTCGGCACCCCCAGGGATATTTGTGAGATTGGCCATGATGATATCCGCCTGATGCTTATAATTCGAGTCATTTTCGATATGATACAAATGTAATTTCGAAGCTTCAAGCTGTTTTATATTCTTTTCAATCTTGGATTTCAGAGAGCCTGATTTCTGATTTTTTAAAAGTTCAAAATTCCGGACATAAAAATAATTTTTTGAGTATTGCTTTAATGCCTCCAAAGAATCGGACCCTGAATAGATTATGTCATCCGAATCCATGCCTGGAATTAATGTCAGTACAATAGTTTTATCTGATCGAAGCACATCTATGGTCCCGAAGGTCAGTAAATCTTCAAACGACTGAATCAATTGCCATTGTTCTTCAATTTGCTTTGATTCCAGGTCATGTGCATCAAGATATTCGATCATTCCTTTGGAAAATCCTTTGAAACAATATTTCACAGCTGAAACGGCACCTTTTTCAATGCTTAATGAAACAAAATTTTCATACTGGAATGCTTTTTCTGTTGGAAACGAATCAAGTAATAAGCTTTGGTGTTTTTCAAATTGGTTTCTGAAAATGCTGACAACATTATTGTCTTTAAAAAGAAGAACGTTGCCATTTCTTCCAAACATGAGAAATACCAGCGTATATCCATTTTCTAAAATGATCCTGAAACTCCTGTCCTGCGAATGGACATTAACAGATAAAACGCTGAGTCCTTCTATTTCAGTAAATAAAACTTTTGTATTTTTTATTTGTGTCGCATTCTCATATGGAAAAATAAATGACTGTTCTCCAAAATAGCCTTTTAAGTTTCTGGATATTTTTCCATCTGAAAAATTCAAAATTATTTCCTGCTGATTGATAGAATAACTCTTTTCAAAAGCAAAGCCATTTAAAATGATTTCCAGTTCTGACGCAAGTCTTGTCAGCAAATAGTAGTTGCTGATATGGTTTTCAGTTTGCATGAATAAGGTAAATCAGATTTCCAGCTTTAACCCATCATAAGCGAGAAGAATACCTTCGGGTAAGATGCGTGATACCTGTTCGTGCCTGCCAAGCTGGTGACTGATATGGGTAAAATAAGTAGTTTCAATGTTCAACTCCCTTGCCATATCCAGAGCTTCGTCAAGTGAAAAATGAGAGATGTGTTTGCTGATCCTTAATGCATTTAACACCAGTATTTTAGCCCCTTTTATTTTTTCTTTTTCTGCAAGTGGAATGGCATTGGCGTCTGTAATATAAACAAAATCTTTAAACCTGAATCCCAATACCGGTAGCTTATAATGTAGCACTTCTATGGGGGTTATTCTTGTTTTGCCTACATTGAAGGGTTTGTTTTCAATGGTATTAACCTTTATTTCGGGAATTCCCGGATACCTGTGTTCTGCAAAAATATAGTCGAAACACTGATGTAGGTTTTTTTGAACCCTTGTTGTTGCATAGATATCTATGGCGCCCTCCTGGAAGAAATTAAATGCGCGTATGTCATCAAGTCCCGCAGTATGATCTTTATGTTCATGGGTATATATAACTGCGTCAAGTTTTTTTACATTTTCCCTTAGCATCTGCATTCTGAAATCAGGCCCGGTATCAACTACAATGGTTTGATTATCAATTTCAACCATAATAGAAGATCTCGATCTTTTGTCCTTGATATCCATTGAAGTACACACTTCGCACCCACAGGCAATTACCGGAATTCCATGAGAAGTACCAGTGCCGAGAAATGTAATTTTCATTTTGAACTTAACTTTGATGCGATAATTATTATTCTTGCATTATAATTGGGGTGCCAAGCTTGACAGTTTCTCTTGCACCGATACGGGAAGAAGGCTTTATTTCAACCCGATTCAATAAAGTTGCGCCGGCGCCGATGAAACAATCCTGACCTATATTTACTTCACCAGAAATAGTACAATTCGGCATGATTGAAGTAAAATCTCCAATCGTAACATCATGACCTATGGTACAAGCCATATTTATCAAAACATGTTTTCCAATGGTTATTCCAACTGTAAAAATATTGCCGGCAGAGATAATAGAACCTTCTCCGATCTGGCAATGCTGATATGGTTTTAATTGAACAGCGGGATGAATGAGCGTTGCAAATCCCACAGATTTATTTGTAATTTTCTTTATAATTCGTTTTTTAGATGCCGGAATTCCAACAGCTATGATGACATCCAAATGTTCTTTGTAGGCATTAAGTTTATGAATATCACCAATAATTGGCAATCCGTCTATCATATTATCAAGGTTTTCATTATCATCAAAAAAACCTAGTACATCCCATTCTTCATGGATTTCATTGATCTGCCTGATGAGCATCAATACCTCCCGCCCCAAACTCCCTGCTCCGTATATTGCTATCGGTTTCATGTTGTAAATTTACGGGCTAAAATTAGGCAAAAATGAGCGCACAGGCGGAAACGTTATCAAAAATTGACCCAAAAATGGAACCCGGGTGGAAAAATGCACTGCAAAGCGAATTCGAAAAACCATATATGGCCGCCTTGAAATCTTTTTTATTGGGTGAAAAAGCAAGAGGTTCTCAGGTTTATCCTCCGGGAAACCAGATTTTCGCTGCATTCAATCTCACGCCATTTGACAAAGTGAAAGTTGTAATCCTGGGTCAGGATCCTTATCATGGTGCCGGGCAAGCACATGGTCTGTCATTTTCGGTCCCGGATGGGGTTCGGCCTCCACCGAGCCTGCAAAATATATTTAAGGAAATCCAAAATGATCTTGGAATTCAGATATCGTTAACCAAAGGTGATTTGAGCAAATGGGCATCACAGGGTGTTTTGCTTTTAAATGCAATTTTAACGGTTCAGGCAAACCAGGCCGCATCGCACCAGGAAAAAGGATGGGAGCAATTCACCGATCAGGTGATCAAAATATTATCAGAAAAAAAAGATGGCCTGGTTTTTATTCTGTGGGGCAAGTTTGCCCAAAGCAAAGAAAGCCTGATAGATGGCTCCAGGCACCTGATCATTAAATCTGCGCACCCATCCCCGTTTTCTGCATTCAGCGGGTTTTTTGGTTCAAAACCTTTTTCAAAAACAAACGAGTATCTAATAAAGCATGGGAGAGATCCAATTGATTGGAATGTAGATTGATAACAATTTTCAACATAACTTTTTTATACAAATAGGAAACCTATTGAACCGAAGCATTGGGCTTGAACAACTAACTTTGCTTTTTTGATACTTAAAATAGACAGATGACCCGATATTTTATAAAGCTCCAAAAGCCTTCAAATCATTATATAGACATAGAGGCCCGGTTCGACACCAGGGGAGCAAAAGAATTGCAAGTGCAGCTGCCAGCCTGGCGTCCCGGCAGATATGAACTTGGAAACTTTGCCCAGAATACTCGTAAATGGAAGGCATTTGATGAGAATGGAAACAGTCTCATCAGTTATAAAACAGTTAAGGACTGTTGGATTGTTGAAACCAATGAATGCGAAGAAGTGATTGTGCGATATGACTACTATTCTTTTCAACTTGATGCAGGAAATACGTATTTTGATGAAAATCAACTTTATATAAATCCTGTAAACTGCTTTCTCTATATCCATGAACGTATAGATGAGCCTTGTGAAATTTCTATTTCAGATATTCCGGAAAATTATAAAATAGCGAGTTCTCTTAATTTCGATACTAAAGGAAAAGCTTTAGCTAAGGATTTTCATACACTTGCCGATTCGCCTTTTATAACTTGTGAGGATATAAAGGAAAATGAATTCCAGGTGGGCGATTGTCATTTTAAAATTTCCATAATCGGGAATGCATTACCTGACTGGAATAAAATTACGAATGATTTCAAGATGTTTTCAGCAAAACAGATTGAACTGTTTGGAGAACTTCCTGTCAGGGATTATCATTTTTTGTTTCAGATGCCGGATTATAAATATTATCACGGGGTAGAACATCTGGCATCAACCGTGATATGTATCGGTCCGGTTGAAAATCTTAACCTGCCAGAATTTTACAATGAATTTCTTGGCATAAGTTCGCATGAATTATTTCATTGCTGGAATGTAAAATCGATCCGACCGGATGAAATGTTTCCATATGATTATCGTAAAGAAAATTATACTGTTTTAAATTATGTAACAGAGGGTGTTACGACCTATTATGGTGACCTGATGTTGTTGAGATCGGGAGGTTTCAGTCCTGAAGTGTTTTTTGCAAAGACGGCCAAAACCATTGAGCGTCATGAACATAATTTCGGAAAATTGTATCAGACCCTGGCTGAAGCATCTATGGATGCCTGGCTGGATGGCTATAAAGCCGGGGCTCCTGAAAGGAAAATTTCTTTCTACCAAAAAGGGATGATGGTGGCATGGTTGCTGGATATCAACATCATGATGGATACCGCGAATGCTCAGAATCTTGATTCGGTAATGAAGATGCTTTATTCGGAATTTGCTAAAAAATCAAAAGGATATTCTGAGTCTGATTACATTGAAATTATTGAGTCGGTTACCGGCAAAAATTATCGTTCTTTTTTTGAAAAATACGTATGGGGGCTCGAAAATGTAGCAGAAGCATTGAACGAAGCATTTGATTATATAGGATGCAGGATCATTAAATTACCGAACCCGATTCATACCGAAAACCGATTTGGTTTCAGATTGCTGGAGGCGGATGTCATCAATAAAAATATGATAACACATATTGCGCCCGGCAGTCCTGCCGATCTCGCCGGATTGAGTATTCATGACAAAATTGTTTTCGTAAATGGTATTGAAATTGATTCAAATCTTGAAGAAGTGCTTCAAGCCAATCCGGAGGTTAGCGGTATCATGATTGAATTCAGTAGAAAATCAAGAAGCATGTCTGCAGTTTTATATGAAAATTCAGAAAAATACTACCCGATCTACCAGATCGTTAAGGATACAAACCCGACTGAAATTCAAAAACAGAATTACAAATATTGGGCACATCAGGATTTTTAAATAATAGATATTCAATAATATAAATGAAAAATATACGCATAAAGCATTCATGCTGGAGAAATTTGAGTTTTAAAGGATTTTTGATTATATCGGTTTTTTTATCTGCTATTCTTCTGATTTCTTCACAAGCAAAAGCCCAGGATTATTTAAAAATGGGTTTCGAAGCGCAAGACAAGGCTAACCTGGATGATGCCATCAAATACTATAATCTGGCTCTTCAAAAAGATTCAAATTTATTGGCGGCATACATAAAAAGAGGATTATGCTACCAGGACCTGTCTCAGTTTGATCTTGCTCTAAAAGATTTCAAAAAAGCAAATGAAATAAAACCCGGAGATCCTGATATCGAAATGAGTATCGGGACGACCTGTTTTCATTTAAAGGATTATAGAGACGCAGAAAAATATCTTGAAACAGCTTTAAAAAAGATGCCTGATAATGCAAGAGCGCAATTTGATCTCGCATTGGCCAAATCTAATATGAAAGACTATAATGGAGCGCTGCCCGTATTTGATAAGGCGATAAGCCTGGAGCCAGATAAAAGTCAATATTATTATTCAAGGGCTGAAGTAGAAGACCGGATGCGTAAATATGAGGATGCGCTGGCTGATTGCAATAAGGCTATTAAACTACAGACCAATTATGAAAAGGCATATTTTCTTCGGGCTAAAGAAGAAAATGAACTGCGATTGTATAATAAGGCGCTCAAGGACTTAGACGTTGTTATCGGTATGAATCCGAAGAATACAAGGTACTATGCGGAAAAAGGAGATATAGAATATCATCAGGGAAATCTTAAAGCGAGTATAAATGATTGTAGCAAGGCTATAAATCTTAACAGCCTGAATGCTGAAGCATATTATTCAAAAGCGCTGGCTGAAACGGACTCAGGTATGATGGATAGCGCGAAACTGGATATGGCTCATTCCAATATGTTATTTAAAAACAAAAGCCCTTTCGTATGGATTGAGACAGCCAAAATTAATATCTTCAATGGCGATTATGCTGCTGCATCCGATGCGGCGCAAAAAACTTTGCAATTAGATCCGAAATATATTTTTGCGGCTTATCAACTGGCATATTCTGAATCTTACATGGGGCACGATTCTGTTGCGATGCAAATTCTGCAACGCCTGGTAAAGGCAGATAGCAATTTTGCGATTTCATATTGGTTGATGGGAAGGATTACATATGGCGGAGGAAATAAGCTGGCCTCCATGCTGTATTTTTACAAAGGAATTACTTCAAAAACAGATCCGTTGGGCCAGGCATATTGCTATGCATTTGTTGGTGACGAAAAAAAGGCTGAAACTATTATAAAGCGAATTATAAAATCAGATGATAGTGTTGGCTACCGTATTAAAGCAAGAGATCTTTATGGCGACCTGGCCTATGTTTATGGGGTAACAAAAGATGAGGATAAATTCTTTGCATCTTTGAACAGAGCTTTTGCGGCAGGATATGCCAATAAAGGCTGGATCGTCAATTCTCCTGAATTATTTTATCTCAAAGATAAACCTGCTTACAAAGAACTCGCAGCAAAATATCATTTTTAAGTATCAATCCTTAAAACTCGAAATCTCCGTGGGGGGTTTTCAGGGTCAGTTTCCGGGTATTGCTTTCCTCTACATGCCCCATAACCTGGGCATGGATATTGAATGACTTAGAGATTTCAATGATCTCTTTTGCAGTGGTGGCGTTGGTGTAAATTTCAATACGTTGCCCCATATTAAATACCTGGTACATTTCTCTCCAGTCGGCATTATTCTGGTTCTGGATCAACCTGAAAACAGGTGGTATTTCTAAGAGGTTATCCTTTATAATATGCACATTATGAATATAATGAAGCACTTTTGTGAGTCCACCGCCGGTATTGTGAACGATGCCATGAATTTCTTTTCTATGTTTATCAAGAATAGATTTGATAACGGGCACGAAAGTGCGGGTAGGAGATAAAAGGAGTTGTCCAACTGTATGACCTTCGAATATGTCTGTAAGCCTTTGGGTCCCTGTATAGACATATTCGGAATCAATATTGGGATCGAAACTTTCAGGATAGTTTTCAGAATAATAGTAGGAGAGGGTCTCGTGTTTGGCAAAGGTGAGTCCGTTGCTGGCAATGCCACTGTTATAGGCTGTTTCATAGGTGCTTTGTCCGTATGAAGCCAGCGCAACGATCACATCACCCGGTTGAACCTTGATATCCATTACATCTACTTTCGGCATTCGAGCAAAGGCCGTAAAGCCTACATCAGCAGTGCGGACAATATCACCTACATCAGCTGTTTCACCGCCTGCATGGTGGATATGAATGCCCATGGATTCCATTTTTTCAATGAACTCTATCGCGCCCTCAATAAGAGTTTTGATCACATCACCGGTAACGAGTCCCTTGTTGCGCGCAATATTTGAAGACAGGATAATATCATTGATCACACCGGAACATGCCATGTCATCCAGATTCATCACCAGTGCATCCTGCACCGTTCCTTTCCAGATATCCATATCGCCGGTTTCTCTCCAGTAAAGATAAGCGAGGGAGGTCTTGGTACCGGCAGTATCGGTATGCATAATGTTTACATAAGCATCATCCTTGCCGGCATAGTCGGGTAAAATTTTACAAAAAGCATCCGGATACAATCCTTTATCAAGCTTAATGATCGCTTGTCTTACTTCTTCTTTTGTTGCTGATACACCGCGCTTTTCGTAATTCATTCTGCAAAGATACGAGATTAAATAAAAGAGCGGAACGCGGGGAGTGAAGTGCGGAGAGCGAGAGTGAAGAGCGGAGAGCGGAGAGCGGAGAGCGGAGAGCGAGAGACCACCCCCTGCCCCCGTGTATGAACCGGGGAAATGGTAATTTCTGATAAACTTATTATTGCGATCGAAGGTATTATGTTCAAAGTTTTAAAGATCGTGATAGTAGCTGTCCCCGCTGGCGGGGGTAGGGGGTGGAAAAACATTGATAAGCGCAATTGCTTGGGCCTGCTATGTCTATTTGGAAAAAGATTAAGATTGTTGCTTTAAAACCCTACAACGACTCAGCTACAACCTCTTTTACATCTGGAACCATGCGTTTCAGCAGGTTTTCGATGCCGGCCTTGAGGGTAACGGTAGAGGAAGGGCAGCCACTGCAGGATCCTTTAAGAGCAACAGTTACAATCCCATCTTCATAAGATTTAAATTCGATATTGCCGCCATCCATTTCAACCACAGGTTTGATATTGGTGGCAAGAATATCTTTGATCCTGGTTATGATATCGTTTTCATCTACTTCTTCATTTTCTGAAGGAGCATAAGCTTCCTGCATCTGAAGTGAGATGATCGGGTCGCCTGACTGGATATATTCTTTTAAAAAGGTACGCAAAAGCGGGATCAGTTCTGCCCACATATTGTCGGCTACCTTACTTATCGTAACAAAATTCTGGCTGATGTAAACGCCTTTTACAAAGCTGAATTTGAACAGCATCGCTGCCAGTGGTGATTCCTGTGCCGACTGTGCATCCGGGAAATCGAAGCTGTATCCGGCAGGTAAAAGCTCTTTATTCAGTACAAATTTGATGCTTTCCGGATTTGGGGTTCCTTCAGCATAAACGGTTATATATCTTTCTGTGGTCGTTGTTTCCATGTTGTATTCGTTTTAAACCTTATAGGTTTAGGTTATTCACTGCAAAGGTAGCAACAAAATAGGGGAGTGGATTAGTTCTTTAAGGATAATATTTGTTGGAACATGGAATTCAGGGTATCGCCATAAACTTATGAGTCTGCAAAGAAACCCGCCATTGGGGATGGGTTTTCACGTAATCCACGATCAGAGGCATCATTTTATCTGCTTTGCTCCATTCGGGCTGGAGAAGTAAATAGCAATCTTTAGAAACAAAAGAAGCTTGCTCTTCCGCCCATTTGAAATCTGATTTATTGAAGACAATGATCTTAAGTTCGTTTGCGGCCTTATAGATTTCAGGGAGTGGCTTTTTGAATTTCTTGGGAGATAAACAGATCCAGTTCCAGGACCCGCTCAAAGGATAAGCCCCGGATGTTTCGATATTGGTTTCAAAACCTGCATTTTGAAGTTGAGAAGTGAGTTCATTTAGGTTATGCATGAGCGGTTCGCCACCGGTAATTACTGCAAGACGAGCAGGTTCTTTAAGGGCGTCACCAACAATTTGACCGATCGGGAATTTCGGATGTGCATCAATAGGCCATGATTCTTTCACATCGCACCACACGCATCCGACGTCGCATCCCCCAAGGCGAATAAAATATGCAGCTCTTCCACTGTGCGTACCCTCTCCCTGGATCGTATAAAAAGCTTCCATTACAGGAAGATGTGTTGATTCGTTTTGCAAGATTAATAGTATAAAGGCGATCGAATTATATCGAGTTTCCACCCCCTGCCCCCGTCCCGAGTACTCGGGAGGGATAGCGTCTAACTCATTTTTGAGGTAAGTCGAAATCGCAATTTCTAATTGGTATTTTATTTATATCGAAGGTGTTATGTTTAAATTTTCAAAAATCGTGATAAAAGCTGTCCCTCCCGAGTACTCGGGACGGGGGTAGGGGGTGGAAATTTACTTTTGTTGAGATTAATCTTTATTAGCAGCGGCTTGCAAAGTATTGAGCATCAAACTTCCAATAGTCATCGGGCCAACGCCACCCGGAACAGGTGTAATATAACTGCATTTCGGCGATACATTTACAAAGTCCACGTCTCCTGAAAGTCTGAAACCACTCTTTTTGCTGGTATCCGGAACCCTCGTGGTGCCTACATCAATTACAACAGCACCGTCTTTCACCATGTCTGCGGTGACGCTGTTTGGTATTCCAGTAGCGGAAATGATGATATCTGCTTTGAGGGTATGTCCGCGTAGGTCTTTGGTTTTGCTGTGGCAAAGGGTCACGGTTGCATTACCAGGATTTGTGTTTCTTGACATGAGAATACTCATCGGTGTACCCACAATATCACTTCTTCCTATCACCACACATTCTTTGCCTATGGTATCAATTTTATAATGTTCCAGTATTTTCATGATGCCATTTGGCGTTGCAGGCAGAAAGCAGGGGAGGCCCTGTACCATTCTTCCCACATTCACCGGGTGGAAACCATCCACATCTTTCTCAGGATCGGTCGATTCGATCACGCGCTCTACACTGATGTGTTTTGGCAGCGGCAATTGAACGATCAGTCCGTCAATATCATCATTATCATTTACCTTTTTGATCTCAGCCAGCAACTCTGCTTCTGTAATAGTAGCTTCAAATCTCAGGAGCGTAGATTTATACCCGATCTCCTCGCAGGAACGGATCTTACTACCTACATAAGTTTCACTACCGCCATCGTTACCCACAAGTATTGCGGCAAGGTGCGGACGTTTTTTGCCTTCTGCAATGCGCTGGTCTACTTTTTCTTTGAGTTGTGCTTTTGTAAGGTCTGAGAGTGCTTTTCCGTCTAGTAACTGCATGTTTAGTCTCTTATAAATGATTAGAAAGCGCAAATTTAGGGAATGAACACAACTAAACCGGAACGATTGAAATAAGAATTTGAATCAGTTGAATAAGCTATAAACCCAGTTTCTTTTTTACTTCGGGAGTGATATCCACGCGTTTTGAGACATAAAGAACGATAGCATCATACTTACTGTCAAATATATAGTTGTATTTTCCTTCGATAGATACCTCATAAATAGCTATTCCAAGTTTGCGGCGAATGGGTTTAAACAGAGTATCTGATTTGGCACTGATTTCTGAATCAACCGCATCTTTAAAAGTATAAAGTCTCAATTGAACCCTGTCTGCCTCATCATTATCTCCTGATTTTACAGCGTTATCGTATCGCATTTCCAGGTTTTGTATTTCAACATTATAGGCTTTGCCAATCGAATCCAGTTTCATTTTTGCGATTGTCATTTCGGGCATGAGGTCAAGGATTTCATCCGTATTTATTGTTCCGACATTACCCTGTGCAAAAGTTTGCAGTGGAATCAGGTTACATAATAAAAGAAGAGAAACAATTATTAGGAAAGACAGTTTATTCATTTTCTATGGAATCAGTTCGTATCATAACTGTAATTCCGGAATTTTATTTCTTTATCATCTTTTGAAGTTTGCCCAGGTCTTCTTCCATATCAACATCTACAAGTTCCGGCAATTTGAACCAGGTCTTTTCAAGATTTGTTATCTCTTCAATGGTATCTTCAAGAACTTTTTCATTGCTGTATGTTTTATTAGCAAACAAAGCTGGACTGAATTCCTTCATTCCTAAAAGATAATATCCGCCGTCGTTGGTTGGACCCAATACAAAATCATGATCATCAAGGGCTTTAAATGCTTTTTCAATAAGAGTGTCGCTCATTTTAGGGCAATCAGGCATAATCAGTGCCACTTTTTTATAATTTTCATCGAAAGCTTCTTTAAAGGCATTTTTCATTTTTTCGCCCAGATCGTTGCCATTCTGAAGGTCTTTCTGGTAAACATTTGGCGGCCATTCGTCTTTTGTGGGAATAAATTCATTGTAATAAAGAAATTTATCTATCGTGTCCAGGTTGAAAGTAATCTCCATGGTATGATAAAGAAGATACTGGTATATTTTAAGTGCATTAAGTTCACCAACTGTTTTTGCAAGGCGCGTTTTGACTTTACCTAATGCCGGGTTTTTTATGAAGATCAGGAGGGCTTTTTGCATATTGGGATTTAAAAACTAGTGAATTGTTTTTCGAATCAAAGGAAAATTTAGCAGAAAGCAATAGCTTCGCTCAACTATTTGAATAAATTAATCGTTTGTTCAAACAGTAACCCCCAATATGAATCCAAAGTTATCTGACGGTCTGAATTTTATATCCCGCATCAATGCGAGGCGTGCGTTCAATATAGTTTCAGTTGTCTCCAGTTATTATGCAGCAAGGTTTACACGTAAACCCATTCATTCAGGTTTTCCGATAAGCATTTCCATAGAGCCTACTACATCGTGTAATTTGAGGTGCCCTGAATGTCCGAGCGGACTCAGGGAATTCAGCAGACCAACCGGAATGTTAAAGCCAGAGCTTTTTAATAAAGTAATCGATGAAGTTTCCAGATATACCCCGTACCTTATTCTTTATTTCCAGGGAGAACCTTATCTCAATAAAAATTTCTTCGATTTTGTGAAGTATGCCTCAGCAAAGAATATGTATGTAGCTACCTCAACAAATGCGCATTACCTGAATGATGCCAACGCCCGCAAAACCGTTGAATCAGGCTTGTCCAGGCTTATTATTTCTATAGATGGAACAACCCAGGATACCTATGAACAATACCGCATTGGAGGCAATATTAATAAAGTATTTGAAGGTGCAAAAAACGTGATAGCCTGGAAGAAAAAACTTAAAAGCAGGTTACCACATGTCATATTTCAATACCTGGTCGTAAAACCAAACGAACACCAGGTAGAAGATATTCAACGTATTGCAAAGGAAATTGGGGTGGATGAAGTGAAATTCAAAACGGCACAAGTATATGATTATGAAAATGGTAATGAACTGATTCCTGAAAACCCTAAATATTCCAGGTATCGAAAAAAAGCCGACGGGAAGTTTGAGATAAAGAACGATCTGCTAAACCATTGCTGGAAACTCTGGCATTCCTGTGTATTTACCTGGGATGGAAAGGTTGTTCCCTGTTGCTTTGATAAGGATGCCACTCATGTACTCGGTGATGTTGAAACAGAAAGCTTTGCAAGTTTATGGCATGGGAAACCCTACCAAAATTTCAGAGGAGCCGTCCTGCGTTCCAGAAAGGAAATTGATATTTGCCAGAACTGTACGGAAGGTACGACGGTTTGGGTATAAAACTTAGGTATAAGTGGTAAGGTGTAAGTTGGGAAAACAAAACCTTAAATTACAAGATTATAATGAAAAAGAAGATTGAAAGCGTTGGTAATAAGTATATACCGGGTGTTTGCAACATCGGAAAGGTGGAACTAAGCCGTAGAAAGAATGGGGTATATCTTTCTCTTAGTCTTTTAGTTATTAATGTTCTTATTCTTCAGCTTTTTCCTCATGGTAAAGAATGGAATCTTACCGTCTTTATAACTGTGGCTTATCTTGCCATCAGTTATCAGCAATGGTATTTTAAGTTTTGCGTTAAATTTGGGATAAAGGGTGTTTTTAATTTCGGTGATATGGGCAAGACTTTTTCGGTTGAGCAAAAGGAATTTTATCAAAAAGATAGAGCCAAGGCATTGAAAATGATAGCTATAGGGGTTATTCTTGGAATTATGGCTGCTCTTATTTACTATTTTATCTAAGCACAAAAAACCTCGCATGTTTTGAACATACGAGGTTAGCTATCTTCATATTTTATCCTCTAAGCATGTACGCTCAATAAAATCAGTTCTTATAGACTGCCCGGTTTATTACAGTATTATTTTCTTTTATGATTTGCAGATAGTAGATACCATTTGTGAGGCCGCTTAAATCGACCTGTTTTTGTATAATACCCATCCCGCCTGCTGATTGTTCATAAACAATTATCCCTATTGCATTTACAAGTTTCACAGTAGTGTTCCCTGATGTATTATTGGTCCAGATCACATTTAACGTGGAATTTGTCGGATTCGGATAAGCAGAAAATGTATATGGCTGATTGGCAACATCAACAGAGCGTATCATGGAGTATGCAAAAGCACCATTAAAATCAACTTGTTTTAGCCTGTAATAAAATGTTCCGGAAGGAATAGCGTCGATAAGATTATCCATAGAAGAATAACTATTAAAGGCATTGGTAGTACCGTGACCCCGAACTTGGTCTATTGTTGTCCAATTCGCTGCATCAATTGATCTTTCTACATCAAAATAAGAATTGTTTTGCTCAGAGGCCGTGGACCAATTGAGGATGACCTGGTTGTCTTTGTATTGGGCTGTAAAAGAAATAAGAGACACAGGGAGAGGATTTGTTCCGGTATTGTCACCAAAAGTAAAAAAACCGGGTGTAGCAGCCAATTGGGTAGAAGTTGCAGATGCTGTTACGGAACCGGAACTTGTTGTACCCGTTGGAGTTCCTGAAAGATCTGCCCATGAGCCACCACCGTTATCAAAGTATATGGTAATATCACTCACATTTGTAATTCCTGAAGAAGCTCCGCTTTTCCAATTCAAGGTCACGTTTGCGGAAGAAGATCCTGTATTTTCCTGCAAGGTCCAATATTCTATGGAACTTGCTTTTGGCGCAGAGCCAGAAATGCCCGAAGTACTGGCACTATGTGTAGATCTGAAATACTGTGCCGTAAAGGTTGCAGAGGAACCGATGCTGCCAATGCCAAGAGGTGCATATTTATTCGAATTGCCGAGCGGGAATATAAAAGATGTATGTGAGCCTGAAAGTGCATTGTTCTGTACAGGCCCGTCTACATAACTACTATTGCTTCCACCCGAATAAGGAGTAGTTGATGTCAAAATAAGTAAATCCGACGCATCAGTAGTGAGTATGCCATTAGTTAATGTAAGTGAATCACTCACAGTTGAGTTTCCATGTGATATTAGCGTTACACCCCCGCTTGTATTATCTATTATCAAATCATTGAAAGTAACTCCTGTAATAAATTGAGATGAAGAGCCGTTCATAACAACTTGTCCTGTTCCGGCAGAGAAATTGGAACCAGTTCCTGTTATATTCCCTCCTATATTTATGGTTTGCCAACTGGCGCTTAAAGTACCGGAAGAAAGGGTCAGGTTTTTACCAATAGTAATGGTTCCAATGGCCGAGACACCGTTCGAATTGGCTATTATCACGGTTCCGAATGTATTCGCACCTATCTGCTGGTTTGAAGTTCCTGTATATTTGACAACAAGATTGGTCATAGTCTGTGTTGTCATCCCGTATTGATTCCCGAAATTATCTCCGGTTCCGATATTGTTAACGTCAATTGTACCATTACCGGTTAAGGTGCCAGTTCCTGTAATAGTATTTGAAGCGCCCGGAATAAGTTCAGCTCCTGAACTAATTGTAAGGGTTCCATTCACTACTATACTATTTGCAAATGATGTGGTACCGCTTGAAATGGTAAGATTGTTAAATGTATAACCATCAATGCTCTGTGTACTGCCATTGAGTACAATTGTAGAGGAGCCATGGTTAAAAACGGCGACAACCATATCTCCACTCACAGTAAATGTACTTGAGCCACCATTAAGTATGCCAGTCCCATTTAAAAGGCCGGAAATGGTAAGTGAATTGCCTGATCCACCATTTAATGAAGCTCCATTGTCAATAGAAAGTGTGAGGCATGCCAGCCCTGTGTTATCCAAAGTAGGATCCTGTGTATATCCGACTGTTGCATTATCAATTACAGCGTCTACTGATGAGGTTGGTACTCCTGCTGTCCAGTTTGTGCTGAGACTCCAGGCGGTACTTATGGCGCCTGTCCATTTTGTAGTTGTGGCATTTGCCCTGTAAATACCTGTAATTAAAACCAGTATCATGATAATAAAGCGGGGCTTTCCGAGAAAAATTTGGTTAGTTTTCATTTTCTTTCAATTTTGGTTAAGATTATAATTGAGACAATCTCAATTCTGAAAATGTTTATATTGAAAGAATGTGGAAAAGGGGCAATTTCAATTAATGTGATCCAAGATATTGATAATCTTGACGCATCATACCATTAAGGAATTCAATTCCCGCGGCCAAAAAAAACAGAAGCTTTACAAATGGGCGAAATAAAATTAATCGGAAAATGTTTTGGAATGAAAAGTGGCTTGAAAAGGTTCGAAAGCCAGTGGTTTCTATTAATGCCTCAGGATATGATCCATCATGCTCTTAACATGAGGCCCGAGGAAATAATAACATCCGCAAATGGTAAATGAATAAAAAGTAAAGGAAAAGAGCATGTATAAACTCACTTTCCATTTATTCTTTATCAAGCGCATGGCCAGGAAAGTACCAATGGGTACCTGTAGAATCAAAGGCGTCAAAAATGCGATTCCGGCTAAACCATATGTTGACCTGAGTTTTACCATAAAACGGGTCCTTTTGGAGAACTTAACATAGGTTCGCTTTTTTATTTTGAAAAGCTTATTGAAGAAATTCAGGATTTTTAAGTCGAGAGTAGCGAAAAGATAAACGCCTATCATTCCACCAGAAATGGTAAGGATGACACAGGGCCAAAACCCGAAATTACCTATTGCAGCTGCAAAGGCAATCCCGGCGATAAATTTCAAGCCGCTGAAAACCAATACAATAATGCCATACAATATTTTTACGACCACCATTTCAATTCTTTAAATCCCCTTCTAATCCCCTTCACTTTAAAGCTTAACTCTAAATTTGCTTTGTAAATTGTAAAGTTAGCCTTTATTTTTCAAATATAACATTACTTAATGATTAGTGATAAAAGTTGGTTTTTTTTTGAAATATTAAGATAAGGTACTGGTAGAGCACCAAATCGGCGGTTGAATGCTTCAACCGGTTCAATCATAGAACCCAGAAAATCAAATTTAAGCCCTTGTTTTGATGCTTTGAGAATGGCATGGTGTACAAGCAATGATAATGCGTCTGTCTTACTGGCTGATCTTGGCATTGTGTGTATTAACGCATAGATTGAATGGGAGTCTTTCATATATATTGATGACGCAACAGTATTACCTTTATTGTCCATTGCAGTTAATGAAAACCCATTCTTATTTTTTAATCCGTATTGAAGCACTTCTTCCAGTGTTTGATATTGACTGCTCTCGTATATTGTTTTACCATCCTTTTTATTTTGATCCAGGACACCGATTAGCGCCTGGGCGGAGCTGTCTTCGATAATTTTTATCTCTTTTTTTTGTGCCGTCCTGATACTATTTTTTAATTCAGGAGAATACGTATTGAAAAGCTCCTGTTCCTCTAAGTCATAGGCATCCAGTATATAAGTATAAGATGTCGTTAAACGATAAGATTTCCAGTAAAAAGGAAGCGGATAGTCAAATTCGGGATGAAAATTATAATTTACATAACTAAGATTATTTGGAATTGCTTCAATGACTGCATTGATGACCTTTTTTTTGAATGAAAGTGATTTATATGCATTCTGGTATTCTTTATTCTGAATAATGATTCCCCAGTATTTTGCCATTATGGGTTGTAAGGCATAACTTATGCCCCATTTTCTTTTGATTAAATAAGGCATAATCGCAACGAGTTCATCTCCGTCATAAACCACAATACCACTCCATTTTCCGGGCAAAATAACATCAAGATATCCGGTTTCCACAAATATGGAGCCCTGTGGAGATCTTGCTACGAGATTATTCCATTCTGCTTTATTGATATTAGAATTGTGGAGCAGTTTTGCTTTCAAATCATTGATTTTTGCCCGAAAGATACAGGATTGTATTTTCAAAAACCATTTTCCATCCTTTCCATTCACCTGTTTCGCTCAGTGAATCATTATGAAAAAGTATGGTAAAAACGCCTTTATATGACCGTGTTAAATCAATTAAGCTTTTAATTTCGAGCCATGCATCATCTGGATTAAGCTGCATATATTTTTGGAGACCACGGTCCATTACCATTGTAGGATGAAGCGTAAGGCGGGAAATCATATTTTTACTCAGGTCAAACCACTTATAGGGCCTTGCCATATAGCTTTTATAGCCGGTATGATGTATGGGACAAATAGTATAATCATCTGATATTCCTGCTTCGTTAAGGTATTCAAATGTATCAGGCAAGCGGTATTTTAGAAAATGCATCCGCGAATTTGTGACTTTTACTTTGCTCATTTTTTCAAGCAAGGAGATTTCTTCCTGAATCATTTCCTTATCTCTATAGCTGGAATAAGATGGGTGAATGCCCGTTTCAATTCCTGATTCTGAAATCTTTTTAATCAAGTCAGCATACTCCTTCGTTTTGTGTGTATGCCGGCTATCATGTCTGGTTTTTCTGTTTATTAAAAAGAAAAACAGGATTTTATCTTTGGGAACACGTTTTATAATGTAATCAAAAACATCATAAGGATCTTCTCCTCCAAGCAACACCCACACGTGTTTTGCAACGGAATTCCATTTCAGACTCAAAAGTTTTTTTATTAAAGAACCAAGAGTAATTGCAAGTGATTTATGTTTGTATAAAAAGGGATTATCTATATCAAATGTAATTTTGTATTCAAATTCTTTTACCGTTTGATTGATAGTAGGATAGACAGACCTAAGCATTTGCAATACATGATTTGCATATATTTCTGCAATGGGTAAGCTTTGCCATTCATCCCTGTCTGATGAATCCTTGCTTTTTACATGACGTCCATGTTCATCGTACATATTTGAATGATAATATTCATATTGCGTAACCATATAAAACAGAGCCGACAAAATATCGAAATCCACTGAATATTCAGGAAAAGCATGGCCGTTGAAATAAATTTTCGGGATTGGACCACTCGAAAGATTCGCATTTTTCTTTAGTATATCATTCTCGAATAAAAGTCCATCATCAGGAATGGAAATGTAGCTGTCTTTCTTAAAACCATATAGTAAAATAGGATCTCCATGAGTTTCTATAAGATTCATTTTTGAATCTTCAGAAACAACTATTATTTCATAATCAATACCCAGGATTGTTCGAAATATAATTTCGGCTGCATATTGAAGCCTTTGGCTGTTTTTTAAACTATAAATTCTTAACAATCTAATATTTAATAAATTTCTTGGCCGCAAAATGACCATTGGCCACGGCATACATAATATAAACACCAGTAGGCAAAGTACTTACATCAATCTGGGTTGAAACATCCAATATGCTTTCAAAATAATGGAAATATTTAGGACGCCCGTATTCGTCATAAATATATACAAAAGCATCTTCCTGTTGTATTAAATAGATTCTGTAATTCACCCAGGTCGAAGCCGGGTTTGGATAAATATGTGGAATGGTAATTTCTTCACAGGCTCTGGGTGTATAGCTATTTAACTGGGCCTGTGACCAATAACAAAAGTTCATATATGTATGCTGATCACATCCACATACGGGATTGTATGATGTATCAGTACATGGGGCTACATATCTGTTAAGCGTGTCTTTGCAGGCATTGAACTGTGCGTATGCCTTTGTTGCATTGCAAAATAGTGAAAGTGAAATAAAAAAAGAGATTGAAAAAAGCTTATATAATGGTTTCACGAGATACAGAGTTTCTACAAAGTTGCCGAATTATGGCGTAAATTCAGGAAAATTTGCTCATTTTTGTTCGGGAATTCAGAAATGATGAGTATACTTTCACGTGTTTTCAAACAAACTGCCCCTGCGTCAGGGCAATCAGTAGGCTATCTAAAAACGGATATGCATTCACATTTATTGCCTGGGATAGACGATGGTGTCAAAAGCTTCGAAGAATCAATAGAAGTGATTACGAGTTTGCAGGCGATGGGATATAATAAGTTTATTACTACACCGCATATCATGTCCGATTTTTATCGGAACACACCTGAGGTCATTCGCAGTCTTTGTGATGAATTGAGGCTTGAACTGGCAAAAAGCAATATCGATGTTGAAATAGACTGCGCTGCCGAGTATTATATGGACGATATGTTTGATGAGCTGCTTGCTTCTAAATCATTAATGACATTTGGTGATAATAATGTTCTGGTTGAAACTTCATATTTAAATCCGGTAAGTAATCTTAAAGAGACATTTTTCAATATGCAGATGGCAGGATACCAGCCTGTTCTTGCCCATCCTGAAAGATATGTATTCATGTACAGTGATTTCGAACAGTATAATGATATCTTTGGAAGGGATGTTTTGTTCGCTCTAAACCTTGGGTCTTTCGTTGGCTATTATTCAAAGGAATCAAAAAAAATAATTGAAAAACTTGTAAAGAATAAAATGGTTCATTTTATCGGATCCGATATTCATAATATGAGACTGATACCACATTTTCAAAGGGCCATACAAACTTCTGCTTATCAGCAATGTAGCGCTTATAAATTGATCAATAATAGTCTTTAGCTGCCTGGCTTCATTAAGGATTACCGGCATATGTATATTCATTTTATAAAGCCTGTATTTGATTGGATATTTGCTTTGATATGTACTATCATTCTGTCACCTGTCCTTATTCTATTTACAATCATCCTCACGATAATAAATGACCGGAAAGTTTTCTTTTTTCAGCAACGGCCTGGTCAAAATGGAAAGATATTTCTTCTACTGAAATTCAAGACATTATTGGACAAACGGGATGAAACGGGGGGTATATTACCTGATAACATGCGTCAATTTCGTTTTGGCACTTTTCTAAGACATTATCATTTTGATGAATTGCCCCAGTTGATCAATGTTCTAAAAGGCGAAATGCAAATAATAGGCCCACGGCCATTGCTAGTGGAATATTTGCCGTATTACAATGATATTCAAAATAAAAGACATCTTTGCAAACCAGGGATTATAGGACTTTCGCAAGTTATGGGAGGTAACAGACTGAGCTGGCTCCAGCGTTTACGGCTGGACGTTTTTTATGTTGAACATGAGTCTTTTGCCCTGGATTTACAGATTGTCATGCGAACATTTAAATATTTTTTTCAGAAGGAGAAAACAGCAGATATTGATTCAATTTTTAGTCTGGAATCTTTTATTGATTTTCGAAACAATAAGAAAAATTGAGGATAAAAGATGGATGTTTAATTAGTCTGATCATTCATGTTTTTATCAATTTGCATCAGTTTTCTATAGCTCTCAAACCATTTGTGTTTTTCAAGAACCAGGGAAATCATAATTGCCCATATTGGGGCTCCGAAATAGAGCATCCTGGATACTTCACCGGATAAAATAGCATGTATAATTAGAGCAAATATTAATGCCAGACAAGGCCAATCAAGATAAGGAATCCATCTATTTCTTTCTGATTTTCGTTCGGTAAATCCAACAAGAATAATAAATGTGAATGTACCCAAAATTGTAAATAGTTCACCTAATCCTCTCAAAGCAAATATTCTATGAAGGGTATAGGAAAAATTATCCGTATGATCGAAAGCATTAAGGAAACTACTTGAATAAGCTGTTCCGGCCTGTTGATCAATAAGCCATCTGGCTCCGAATATAATAACTCCCGACAGAACGAATAAAATAACCTGCTTCCATTTTGGAATACAACCCCAGAAAAATATGATGGAGGCAATAAAAATGAATGATTCTTTGGCAAATGGACCGATAAAAATGCAGAAAATCAATGCTTTGGCATCTTTCGATTTGATCCCATAAAGGGTCAATGCAATTATGAGCAGGTACAAGCTATCAGTCATGGGAATGCCCACTGTGTAATTTGTCCAGCTGCTTGTCATTATTGCTGTCATCGCGATAAAAGAAGAGACTGCTCCTGCACCATAAAGCCTGCAAATATGAAAGATGACAACTGCAGCAAGAGATGTAATGATACAATTCACGATTAAAAAAGACAATCTCAGCGGCCATTCACTATCACTTCGTTGCGGCCAAAGGCTTGTGTATATTTTAGAAATTGGGTAGGCAACCGCTTCAGCTATAAAAGGAACCGGAACCCTGTATCGCCGGGTAACACTCTGGTCCTTAAAATCTCCTTTGGCAATAGCCATATAAGTTTTGGCATCAATGCTATAACTAAAATCGAAATGCAGGTATGTGTTATATCCCGGCCCGATGATGATCGAAAATGCAAAAAAGAATAATAAAAAGTTTGTTTTCAATTACGAATTATGAATTACGAATCATTTTGCGCCAGCCAATTATCACATTATCACATTGCCTCATTGCTTCATTATCTCAACTCCGCTTTCTTCATTCCCAACCGCATCAATAGCAACCCGCTTAATGCAGTGCAAAATAAAATTGCAGCTTGTTTATAATCTCCAAAAATGATACTTCCAATCAGAAATAATAATGAATAAGTCATTAAAACAGCACTAAACCAGGATAAAACAAGGTATGGAATCGTTGATTTTTTATGAGGAATATTTAAAAGCAAACGAACGGGTTTCCAGTTGCCCTGAGGTTGAATCCTTTCGTAAAATTTTTGAAGGACTTCAGGTTTTTCGGGTTTGGTGATGAAAGTCATAATGATCCAGGATACTGTTGTGATTGCTACCGTTATTAGAAAACTGTAAGGAAAAACTATGGAAGTCATTGTTTTAAGACAACCATAAACAATAAATGGTACTATGGTTGCCGTTATTTCACTCCAGACGTTGATGCGCCACCAATACCATCTTAATATCAGCACCAATCCTAACCCTGCCCCGCACTCGATGACAAAAACCCATACGCCTGATATAGAACCGATCTGGGTATATGCGAACAAAGCAATAAGCATTACGACAATCGTAAAAATTCTGCTCATCAACACATAATGTTTCTGGGCCTTGGCTTCGCTGGCAAAGGTTTCATCTTTGCGTATGAAGCGCTTGTAAAGGTCATTGATAAAATAACTGGTGCTCCAGTTAAGCTGCGAGGCAATACTGCTCATATAAGCGGCTAAAAAGGTTACCAGCAATAATCCTTTTAATCCGGGAGGTAAAAAATCCCTCATGGCCATTACATAGCCCAGTTTCTTATCATCTAGGCCAAGTGTTGGATAAAGAACGATGGTCGATAACCCCACCAGAATCCACGGCCAGGGGCGTATACAGTAGTGTGCCACCTGGAAAAACAATGTAGCCCATAGAGAGTTTTTTTCATCTTTGGCACTCATCATTCTTTGTGCGACATATCCGCCACCTCCAGGTTCTGCACCCGGATACCAGGATGCCCACCATTGTACGCCTATAAAGGCAAAAAAAGCCGCTACACTGAGAGAAAGTCTTCCCAGGGTGCCGGAATCGCCATGCATTGAAATTTTAGGTAAAAACTGGAGGCTTTCGGCAGGAAGTTTGGTCTTGAGACCGGCAATACCGCCTACCTGCGGTGAATTGACCACTACAACGGCCAATACAATAACACCTGTCATAGCGATAGAGAATTGTATAAAATCATTTATTGCAACACCCCATAATCCGGATAATGAAGAATAAATAGCTGTAAAAATCATAGCCCCGGCCACATAATATATCAGGTGATTAACAGGGATGTCAAAAAACACATGAAGGATACTTGCCAGTGCCACATTAATCCAACCCATGATTATGGAATTCATAAAAACACCAAGATAGATTGCCTTAAAACCCCGTAAAAATGCGGCCGGCTTTCCTCCATACCGGATTTCAACAAATTCAACATCTGTTGTTATATTAGCTCTGCGCCAGTATCTTGCAAAGAAGAAAACCGTGAGCATACCACCGATAAGCATATTCCACCACAGCCAGTTGCCTGCGATACCGTTTTTGTTTACGATTTCAGTGACAGCCAGAGGCGTATCTGCAGCAAATGTTGTTGCCACCATACTGAAACCGGCAATATACCAGGGTAATTTCCGGCCACTAAGGAAAAACTCACCAAGACTTTCACCGGCACGTGATGAATATTTTATGGAAACAAAAATGATGATAAGGAAAAATATCCCGATAAATGTAAAATCGAGGTAATTGAGAGGCACATTGGTAAATGCCAATGGGATAATAGTGAAAAACTTATTCAAATTTCAGAGCTTGATTTCGATTCGTATAATATTTGGCGAATATAGATATTTCTGCCAGAACCCAATAAAATTCCCCGTTTCATCCTCTGTTTTGTAATTTAGCGGCTGGAATAACCACCCCGGCCTTCGGCCACCCCTCCACAACTGTGGAGGGGAGTTGCTGACGCCAACTTTTGATTTAGTGAGTTAATAAATGGGAAAAATTTACACAAATACGAATCTGAAAGAAAAAAGGAGGGATTTACGTAATAATGGTACTCCGGCGGAGGGCAGATTGTGGATTTATTTAAAGAACAGTCAATTAGAAGGCAGAAAATTCAGGCGGCAGCATAGTATTGAAAATTACATACTGGATTTTTACTGTGTTTCTGAAAAATTAGCCGTAGAATTGGATGGACAAGAACATTTTACTATTCATGGCAGCAGAAATAACGACCATAGGGACGTTGTCCTTAAGAAATATGGAATTAGAACAATAAGATATGAAAATAAACTGATTTTCAATAATATAGAAAGTGTATTTGAAGATATAAAAAGCCATTTCAAACAGTCATAGAGAACTCAAACTCCCCTCCATGGTTATGGAGGGGTGGCCGTAGGCCGGGGTGGTTGGCGAAGAAAATTTGCATTAGGAATAACATAATGAAAACACTAAAAGACATCAAATTCATCGCAATTGCAGGAGCTGGCACTATGGGGGCAGGTATAGCCCAGATATGTGCAGCAGCTGGTTATACTACTATTTTATATGATATTAATGAAGGGGCTATTCAAAATGGTTTAGCCATCATTACAAAAAACCTGGATGGTGCAGTTGATCGGGGCAAAATGACTCAGGATCAAAAATCAAATATTTTGAGTGGAATAAAAACAACCACCGATCCTGAAGAAGTAAAAGCTGACCTTATTATTGAAGCTGTATTGGAAAAACTGGATGTTAAAAAACAGTTATTCGCTACACTTGCCGCCGTGAATGGACCGGATACCATTCTGGCTACCAATACTTCATCAATACCCGTAACCCAGATAGCTTATGGTATTCCCAGTCCGGAAAGGGTAGTAGGGATGCATTTTTTCAATCCCCCGCATATCATGAAACTGGTTGAAGTGGTTTCTGGTGCGTCTACAAATGAAGGAATCGCATATACCATAAAAGAATTAGCTGAAAAACTTGGAAAAACAGCCGTGATGGCAAAGGATTCTCCAGGATTTATTGTGAACCGTGTAGCCAGACATTATTATGTGGAAGCATTGAAAATACTGGAAGAGAATGTAACTGACTTGGAAACCATAGACGAACTTATGGAATTATCCGGATTTAAAATGGGGCCTTTTAAACTGATGGACCTCATTGGTGTAGATACCAATTTTGAAGTGACGAGTTCTATTTATAACCAGTTTCAACAGGATGGAAAATTCAGACCAAGCCGAATCCAAAAACAAAAAGTAGATGCAGGCTTTCACGGGAAAAAGACCGGAAAAGGATTTTACAATTATCAGTGATCAAGGAGCAGTTAACAGTTAAATAATCAATTAACAATAAAACAAAATCTCAAATGACTTATATTTATTACATGCCTGTTAACTGCTCACTGTTAACTGTTAACTGATATGAATGAACTGATTGCCCCGGCCTGGAAAGATTACGAGTTGATCGATAGTGGCAACGAAGAAAAAATAGAGCGATTTGGCTCATATACACTTATTCGCCCTGAACCTCAGGCCTTATGGGATCGGAAACTCTCTGAAAAAGAATGGATCAAACATGCCCATGCAAGGTATAAAGCAGATACCAGTACCTCTGGTGACTGGGAGCGGTTTAAAGAAATAAGATCGCCCTGGATATTGCCATTTCATGGTGAAGGATTCGACTTGAAATTCAATCTCAAATTCACTGCATTTAAGCATGTTGGCGTGTTCCCCGAACAGTCTGCCAACTGGAATTATTTATATCATTTTTTAAAGAATTGTGGAATCGCTCAACCTAAAGTATTAAATCTCTTTGCATATACAGGAGGCGCATCTTTGGCAGCCAAAAAAGCAGGTGCCGATATCATCCATCTTGACTCCGTAAAGCAGGTCATTAATTGGAGCCGTGAAAACATGGAATCATCTGGTTTGAAGGATATCAGGTGGGTTGTAGAAGATGCTATGAAATTCGCCGTACGCGAAGCCAAGCGCGGGAATAAGTATCATGCTATTATCATGGACCCACCTTCATACGGACTTGGTCCGGCCGGAGAGCGCTGGAAACTGGAAGACCAGTTGAATGAAATGCTGAAATATACATTAAGCCTCCTTTCTCCTGATAAACATTGTTTTATCTTGAATACCTATTCGTTAAATCTGTCGTCTATTATTTTGAAAAATATAGTTGAATCCAATATTAAAGTCAAGGACCCTGACTATGGAGAGCTTTGTTTAAACAGCAAGCAAAACGTCATACTACCTTTAGGAAGTTATTATCGGTTTGTAAAAAGTTAGAAATCTGTTATCAAATGTTCTAAGAATGCATTTATATTTGAAATATTGTAATCTTGCGTAAGCCAATTTTCAAATTTTCAAATTCCCAAATTTTCAAATAGCAAAAACTATGTATCGTTGCAGCTGGTGTGAATCTTCCGACCTTATGAGAGCCTATCACGATGAAGAATGGGGCGTTCCACTTCATAATGATAACAAACTCTTTGAATTCATGGTTTTGGATGCCTTTCAGGCAGGGTTAAGCTGGTCAACGATAATTAATAAACGGAAAAATTTTGAAAAAGCCTTTGACGGTTTTATTCCTGAAATTGTAGCAGAATTCGATGAAGATCGCATTCAAATGCTTATGCTGGATTCAGGTATTATTCGTAATCAGCTTAAAATAAGGGCAACCGTAAATAATGCGAAGCAATTTCTTCGAATTCAAAAAGAATATGGCAGTTTTGATAAGTATATCTGGCAGTTTACCGGTGGTAAAACCATATACAATCATTTGCCGGATGAATCACATTTCCAGGCAAAAAGCCCCGAATCTGACGCCATGAGTAAAGCTTTAATAAAACAAGGTTTCAAATTTGTCGGTTCGACAATCTGCTATGCATTTATGCAGGCTGCAGGCATGGTAAATGATCATGTAAAGAAATGTCACCTGTACCAGGAAAGCTAAAAATTATCCGTGGTTATTACTCACGACTTTGTTGCTGGCAGATTTTCCATTCTTAGCTGAATAAACCTTAAGGAAAGATTTTAAGATCTTAGATTCATTTGTTTTCATTTCCAGCAATAGCTGCGGTTGACCCAAAATTAATCCCGCAACATCTTCGAGGTCAAGACGCAGGTCGGCATTATATGTATCATCATTTTTGATGACTCCACGACAATTCGGTGATCCGCATCCACATACAAAAGTTTCAAAATGAGCAAAGTAGCTATAATAATCTTCAACCATCTCATCATCCTTCTCAATATCGCTTATGGCAACGCTCACGTTATCAAACTGTAGAAGTCCGGTTGAATTCGGTGAACAGGAGTGGTTTACGTATTTGCCTTCATCCCAGGGAATGATGACCCTTTTTTCATAATCCTCGTAGCTATAGATGTCCAACTTGGCTTTCTGTATCGGATCAATTTTTTCATAAACCTGCAGCGGAATCTTTAAGTCAACATCGTCAATGATCCATAATATTTCGCCTCGTTTGAATTTTCTTTTGGCAAAAACTCCAATTCCCTTGGATGTTTTAGCGATATAAGTATCGGGGTGAATCACAAAATACTGTTAATTAGTGTTTAAATTAAGGTTTAAAAACGGTTAACTTTTAGCAAAGATATAAATGTTGTGAAAGTATGTATATCAGAAAATAATTTTTTAATCAACGAAGTTATCAACAATCGCTAATCGGGAAAATTGATGATTAAAATATATTTATATTCAGTTATTTATAAATTTTAAGCTTGTTCAAAGCCTGCTGGTATTTCCTTGCGTTGGCTAAATGATCGGTCATGTTTTTTGCAAAATTGGAAGCTCCTGATAAGTCTGGCTTGGCACAGAAATACAAATAATCGTTTTTGTCATAGTTTAAAACCGCGTCAATACTTACAACTGAAGGAATATCGATAGGTCCGGGTGGCAACCCTTTGTGTTTGTAGGTATTATAGGGAGATTCTATTTGTTTCTGTGCATTCAATACCCTTTTGATAGTAAAATCATTAGCCGCCCATACAAGAGTAGGATCTGCTTCTAACGGCATGTCCTTTTTAAGTCGATTAAGATACACCCCGGCTATGATTGGTCTGTCGGATTCATATTGGGTTTCTTTTTCTACTATAGACGCCAGTATCATTACCTGGGTCTGGCTCAATCCGGTTGCTTTGGCTTTTGATTTCCTGTCGTCGCTCCAAAATGCTTTATATTCCTTGGCCATACGCGCCATAAATTCCGCGGGACTGGTATTCCAATTCATTTCATAGGTGTTAGGGATGAACATAGCCATGATATTCTCTCTATTAAAACCATATTTTTCCAATAATGTTTCATTATTGAAAGCCTTGAGAATGTTTATACTGTCGGGCTCCAGTTTTCCGGCCAGTTTTCCGGCCAGTTCTTCTTTTTTACGGACATTATTAAAAGTGAATTTTACAGGATCCTGGTTACCCGATCTCAGTTCATTCACCAATTGATTATTACTCATTCCGGCTGTGATAATATACCGGCCGGCATGAACCATAGAAGGGTAGTGTTTTTTCTTAGCTACCTGTTCAAACGACAAATGATTTATGATAATATTATGGCTGTACAATGAATCGAGGACCTCATCATATCCGGCGCCTGTGCGGATATAGAGGTAAGAATGGTTTTTACCCTTAAGGTCGACATTGGTTTTATAAATAAAATTGTAAACGATATATACACCGATGATCCCTATTGCTAAGAGGATCAATAGGATAGTTATGATGAGCCTGTATTGTTTTTTCTTAGCCACAAGTGTCTTTTTTGTGTCGCAAGATAGGAAGAATTGAAACTTATTTTATAAGTTTTTAGGCATGCTAAAATAGTAATGCAAAATCTAAATGCTATATTTACAAGGTTCTCACTAACCTTTTTGTAAATAGTTCGTCCTTAGTATAAACCGAATCAAACATGAGGACACTGATAGCCTTATCAATTTTAATAATAATGCAATCCTGTGTCTATTATCCATTGATGCATTATTCTGTAGCACAAAATGTACCATTGATAAGCAAAAAGGGTGATGGACAGATATCATTATCAACTGGAACACAGACTTTTGGCTTACAAGGTGCTTATGGTATAACAAATTCTATTTCGGCAATGGGCAGCATTTCCAATGGTGTTGATGATATTATTGGAGATGGTAACAATTTAGGAATTAATAGTTTGGATAACGGAATGAGGCAAAGCGGTGAATTGGCTATTGGATTTCACAATTTATTATCTCATAATGTTTTGTTTGAAATTTATGGGGGTGCAGAGAGATATTATAGAAGTTATTCAATATCTGCTTACCAGTTTTCAGATAGTTTTAGTACTAATATAACAAAGCCTTTCATTCAAATGGACATTGGTTTTTTGAACGATAAAAGAAATGGATTAGGTATATCGTTCAAATTTGGAGATCTTATATATAATCATTATTCAAATAAACAAACAGGCAATGCAATAAATTTTTATCCAGATGATGCTTCAAATAAAGGAATCATTGAACCATGTATCACTTACAGATTTGGAGGAAGTAGTATATGTTGTCAACTGCAATTAGGAACTACCTTTCTAACTAATGTTTCGTCCAGTTTTTATTTAAATGATGTATTTGCAAGTGCTGGTTTACATGTAAGGTTTTAACCTTTGTTTATGAAGTTTATTAATATCACGGATTACATCCGGAATTTTCAAATATTAATATACTCAATTCATTAATTTATTCGCCCTTTCAAGAATTGATAAGAACTCAGAACTTGCTTCGATTTCATATATTGATTTTGGCTCGGGCGGATTAATGATATGATCCTTTAAATGCAGTTGAAACCATTTTGTATCATGCCACT
>JABDBQ010000014.1:0-54538 GCA_013288555.1 Bacteroidota bacterium
TTAGGAGCTGTTTTGGTGTGTCAGTTTAACCTGTTGGCGCAACGAAACTTAGACCCTGAAAATCCCGGAAGTAGTTATCCCAAAACGGATGTAGCATTTCATACACCTGTGGCATATCCCTCCATAAGAGAGGCAGATGTCGCTTATTGTAAAAGAATTGAGCGCCTTATTGATACACGCGAAAAGAAAAACGAGGTGATGAACTGGCCGCGAAACCCTTTAAATACAATCATTCATGATCTCGTCACCACAGGCGAAAATGATTTCCCTGGAAAACTGAAAGCCTATGCGAATGATTCCCTGGTAAGCCCAATGACTATAAAGCAAATAAACGCTATTGGCAGCGATACAGAAACCATACAAATTGTGGTAGGACCTGGTCCCTATGACACAAAAGACACTCCAATAGTAAATACACTGGATTATACAAAGATTACACGCTGGGAAATTGTGGAAGATTGGATCTTTGACAAACAGCGAAGCGAATTCTTCCCCAGGATCATAGCCATCGCACCGATGTATAATCCGAGTTTTAATGGCATTTCCTTACCGGAGCAGCCTATGTACTATATCAATTGGGCACAGGTGCGTCCACTCCTCGCAAAAGAAGAAATTTTTAATCCGGATAACGAAGTCAGAATGTCTTATTCTGACTTTTTTGATCAACGTCTTTTTAGTTCACATATCACCAAAGAAAGCAATTCCATGGACCTTGCCATCAAAGACATGCCGGAATATAAAACTTCGCCATTGGATGCCCTTTACGAATCTGAAAGAATCAAAAATCAGCTCGTAGAGAAAGAAGACGATCTTTGGGAACACTGATTTGAGAGCGAAGAGCGAGAGCAGAGTGCGACCGTATTGAGAGAGGAGGAATGGAGAACGATTCTCTCTTAAGGGCATCTCTAAAAACTACCTTGTACCTTTCTCTTTTAGAGAAGCCTGCCCGGAAGCAGACGGGGATTTAGGATGAGGCAATAAAAGAGTTTTTTAGAGATGCTCTTAAATAAATACTGACTCATCCCTTTCAGGGCCTGTTGACACAACTGCGATTTTGACTTCAGAATGCGATTCTATAAACTTTATATACTCCTGTAGTTTTTGTGGGAAGTCACTGGCGTTATTTACTTCTGCCAGGCTGCATTTCCAACCTTCCAATTCTTTATACACAGGGTGTATGGTTTCACCGAAACTGAGGCCGGAGAAATGTTTTTCTGCTCCGCTTGAAGTATAACCTGTGCAGATATTGATGGTTTCGAGTTCATTTAACACATCTGCTTTCATCATTATCAGCTTGTTTACGCCATTGATCATAATGGCATAATTCAATGCCTCGAGATCGAGCCAGCCGCAGCGTCTTTTACGACCTGTAACAGAACCGAATTCATGCCCTGTTTCACAGATATAGTCGCCAGTAGCGTCAAATAGTTCAGTCGGGAAGGGACCACCTCCTACGCGGGTGATATAAGCTTTAAAGACGCCGTAAACCGTCCTGATCTGGCCTGGTGCAATACCTAACCCAATACAAGCCGATGCCGTTATGGTATTAGAGGAGGTAACATATGGATAGGTCCCGAAATCTATGTCGAGAAGCGTTCCCTGTGCCCCTTCTGCCAGTATATTCTTGCCTTCTTTTAGTGCTTCATTGATATAATATTCCGCATCAATCAGTTTCAGTTTTTTCACATATTCCAATGCTTCAAACCATTCCTTGTCATCTATGGTTTCTTCACATCCAAGCGCTTTTAATAATTTGAGATGCAGTTCTTTAACAGATTGATAATGCTTGTCAAAATCAGGCATACAGATTTCCCCGATCCTGACTCCGAAGCGGCCTGTTTTATCCTGGTATGCCGGGCCGATGCCTTTTAATGTAGAACCTATTTTAGATTCATCACTTCTGCTTTCATAAAATTTATCAAGCAGCCTGTGGGTAGGTAATATCAGATTGGCTTTACGGGAAATCAAAAGCCTGCTTTTTAATTCTATTCCATTGGCTTCAAGGTTCTCAATTTCCTGTTTTAACACAATCGGATCGAGCACGACACCATTACCAATTACATTGATCACCTTATCCCTGATAACACCCGATGGAATTTGCCTCAAAACAAATTTCTTGCCTTTGATAATTATGGTATGTCCGGCATTTGGCCCACCCTGAAAACGGGCAATAATGGGATAGTCCTTGCTTAACAGGTCAACAATTTTTCCTTTCCCTTCGTCGCCCCATTGCAGGCCAAGAATTACATCAACAGGCATTTATTATATATTTTAGTGATTTAACAGCAGGATTTGTATTTATAGATAAGATTCAATCAGGACTGAGCCGGTTTCTTGCCACAGTTTATGCAATTTCCATTTTCGTCCGTTACAGGTTTGCCCTGCAAAGTTAAAGAATGCGCCGTAACATTGAAATGTAAAATACCGCCCATCATGGATGTGATTTGTTGCAGGCGTGGGTCACAGAACTCATACACTTTGTTGCATGAACTGCATATCAAATGGTCATGCTGGCGGTAGCCATAAGACCTCTCATATTTGGCCACATTGTTCCCAAACTGGTGTTTAACAACAAGACCCGATTCCAGCAAAAGATCGAGGGTATTATAGACGGTCGCCCTGCTTACATGATAATTTTTATTTTTCATCTGCAGGTATAGCATCTCCACATCAAAATGATCATTCCGGCCATAGATCTCCTCAAGGATGGCAAAACGTTCCGGCGTTTTACGCTGTTTTTTATCTTCAAGATAGTCTCTGAAAATTGTTTTTACTTCCTCGTAGTCAATCATAGTTTCAGTTAACAGTTAGCAGTTAACAGTTATCAATAAAGAGTCAACAGTAACGAAGGGCAAAGATACGAAATGTTAAGAGTAAGTAAAGCTGATTTGCAACAGATATCAACCTTAAAACGAAGCCTGCAAAGACTTATGCGCCAGCCTCCCGCTCATGCTGTGCAAATATCTTTTATTGTAATTGGCTGTTCAACCCACTTCGGGGTTGTTGGCTGTCGCGTATTCTTTCCGTGGGTTTCACCCACGCCCGCCCGGATGAATCCATTCGGACGGGGTTATTATTGTTTAAGCCCTTCAGGCTTACCTACAAATCTTTTGCTGATTTTGATAACCAGTCTTTTTACCAACCCTGAAAGCCTGCCCGGAAAGCAGACGGGGGTTGAATGTGAATAACCACCGGTGCAACCGGCGGAAAAAGGCAAGCAGCCACAATCAACCCCGAAGTGGGTTGAACAGTTAGCGCAGATATGCTATTATTAAATTCTGAAACCCATATCAAAAAATCCAATCCCTCCCAAATCTTTGATCAAACTAAAAAACAAAAACTATGAAAAAGAAAATCCTAATCGTATCCCTGGCTGTGAATATGTTAGCTGGTGCATTTGTGTTTTATTCGTTTACCTCGAAGGAAAAGAGTGGGAATGATGGAGGGGGGTATATTGTAATGAGAGTATCAGAAAATCTACCTGAGCTTTCTATTTCGGACGGTAATTCCATTTTAGGACAAGAAGATTTGAGTACAGCTGCGTCTAAAGAAAAAATCATGTCAAATAATCAAAAAATCGCCAAGAAAATTAATGATCTAAAGAACCAGGGTTATGAACTTATTTCTTCAACAGGGGGAGATCTTAACTCGCGCTACATTTTCATAAAGAAATAAAAACCAGCGAAATATATTTTTTCAACGTTTCTCATGTAGGGGTACAGAATCCTAAACCCCTTGTTACCTACGGCTCCTCCCCTGTCACAGTCTCCTCAACCTGGAAACGGGAAACCGATTCGATGCCTTTGATTTCTTTAATCTTTTCGATGAGTTTTTCGAGGTGCTCCAGGTCGTATATGTATAGAATAATAGACCCTTCAAAGGCTCCGGCAATAGATGATACCGTAATGGATTGGATATTGACCTGCAGCTCTTTGGAGATGATATCAGTGATATTGCTGACGATACCAATACTATCTATCCCCACCAGTTTTACACCGGCAGGGAATGTCCGTATTTCTTTGATCTGATCAGTTGACCATTTGGCCCTAATGATCCGGTATCCATAATTTGACATCAGCCTGATACCATTGGGGCAATTGGTCCGGTGAATTTTGATACCGTCAGAGATAGTCACGAAACCAAAAATATCATCTCCCGGGATTGCATTACAGCATTTGGCAAATGTATAATTCAAATCCGTATCATCCCCAACAATAACAATATCCGGTGCTTTGAGTACAGGCTTTTTACCATTAATAGGCGCATCTGGTTTTTTGCTGGTTTGTCCCCTGCCAAGTTTATCACTTAATTCAAAGAATTTCAAGGCAATACCTACCTCACTCCTATCGATAGCGCCCACTCCGAGATTAAAATACAATTCAATACTTGTACGCAGTTTGAAGTAGTGTACAAGCCTTTGGATATTGGCATTATTCCAACCAAAATCCGCATTTTTAAACTTCTTAATAAGGTAATCTTTACCTTCCTGGGCAATTTTCCGCTTTTCATCTTTGAGGCTGGCTTTGATCCTCGATTTTGCCTTTGCTGTTACCACGTAATTAAGCCAGTCTTCTGTAGGTTTTTGTTTTTTGGAGGTAATAATCTCAACCTGGTCACCATTTTTTAATTTATAGCTGAGCGGCACCAGGCGATGGTTGACCTTTGCGCCAAGGCAATGGGTACCAACCATGGTATGAATATCAAATGCAAAATCTAATGCCGTAGCCATGGCGGGAAGCGTAATCAAATCGCCTTTCGGAGTAAAAATAAATACTTCGTCTGAAAAGAGATTCAGTTTGAAATCATCCATAAAATCAATGGCATTCGATTCCGGATTTTCCAGCAACTCCCTGATTCTCTTTATCCATTCCTCCAGGTTCGTATCCGTTCCTGAAATTTCATCGCCCTTATATTTCCAGTGCGCTGCATATCCTTTTTCAGCGATGTCATCCATTCTTCTGCTTCGTATCTGCACTTCTACCCACTTGCCCTGTTGCCCCATAACAGTTGTATGCAGTGATTCATACCCATTTCCTTTGGGCACAGAAATCCAGTCCCGCAGCCGTTCCGGGTTTGGTTTATAATAATCGGTTATGATCGAATACACCCGCCAGCAATCTGACTTTTCGTTTTCAGGTCCCGAATCTACAATGATACGGATGGCAAACAGGTCATATACCTCTTCAAAAGGGATATCCTGTTTCTTCATTTTACTATAGATGGAGTAAATTGATTTTGGCCTGCTTTTTATTTCATATTGAAAATTCAATTCAGAAAGCGATTCCTGGATCGGCTCAATAAATTTCCTTATATATTTGTTTCTCTGAATTTTAGATTGTTGAAGTTTTTGCGTAATCTCCTTGTAAACAATAGGTTCCGTGTATTTTAAACTCAGATCTTCAAGCTCATTTTTAATACTGTACAAACCCAAACGATGCGCGAGAGGTGCAAAAAGTACCAGTGTTTCTGAGGCGATTTTAAGCTGGTTATTTCTTCCCATGGCCTCAAGGGTTCTCATGTTATGAAGCCGGTCAGCCAGTTTAATGAGGATTACCCTTACATCGTCTGCCAGGGTGAGTAGAATCTTCCTGAAATTTTCAGCCTGGATGGAATTTGTTTTGCCGACAACGCCAGCAATTTTTGTTAACCCGTCTATTATATTGGCAACTTTGCTCCCGAATTTAATTTCGATATCTTCCAGGGTAACGTCTGTATCTTCAACTACATCATGAAGCAATGCACAGATAATGGCTGTTTTACCCAGCCCGATTTCTTTGGCACATATATTGGCAACGGCCAATGGATGAAAAATATATGATTCCCCTGATTTTCGGCGCATACCGCTATGCGCCTCCATAGCCAGCGCAAAAGCCTCCCTGATTTCCTTTTTTTCTCCCGGCTCCAGGTTAGGTCTTAAGGCTTTAAGCAGATTGCGATATTCTTTTACAAGTAGCTTCTTCTCTACCTCAGGGTCTATTGCTTGCATGTTCCTCTCCTTGACATTAGCTTGGGCGTAAGATACGGAATATTTCCCGGGATACCAAAATTTGTGGCCAGATGATGCAATAAAATCTAAAAGATTCGGAAATTGATCTCAAGTTCTTATCTTCGCGCCTCGATTGCGGATGTGGTGGAATTGGTAGACACGCCAGACTTAGGATCTGGTGCCGAGAGGTGTGCGGGTTCGAGTCCCTCCTTCCGCACCTTGAAAAGAGTGAAGAGCGCGAGAGCGAAGAGCGAAAGGTGGAAATAGCACCCTTAGTTCAAAAACTAAAGAGCGAAGAGCGATAATGCGAGAGCGAAATCCTCTTCGCTTTTTTATTTTAGCTCTTTACTTAGATTCTGAATCATTGCGTACAACATCCTTGAAATTTCTTCATATCGGTTAAACATCTCTGTATATAATTCCTGGGAGACTTCAGATTCATCATAAAGGAATTTTAGTATCGAATTACATTCAAAAACAGACCCTCGGGCTGTGATATAAAAGTTCCTTCTATCTTTATTACTGAACTTCCCACTTCCTTCAGCAATGTTGAGCATAATACTTAAGGTTGCCCTGCCAAATTGGTCCTTAAAATACCGCGGCATCTTATCATTTTGTTTTAAAAACCTATAAACCAATTGATTCAGATAAAATTATTTTTTATAAACCTCCAGTTTTTTGTAAGAAAACATCATACGAAACTAAAAAATAATCTAAAAAAAACTTACTAGGTCTCCTCTTCGCTCTACGCTCTACTTCAGCATCTCTCGCACTAGCTTCAAACAATTATCTGTTTCATCGCAAGATTTATCCGGCAGCTTTGCAAATAATGGACTATCCGCATTAATCACTGAGTTATACTTTTTCCCTTTATCATAAATGACAATCGTGGCGGCATTTATTTTCTTCATATAAACCTTCTCCATCATTTTTCTTTTTGCTTTGGCAAAGACTGTACTGTCGTCTTTTTCGTCCTGTTTAATTTTCCGCTCAATGATTTTGCTTTCTTTGTATTTCTTCTTGTATTCTTTCTTTTTTAACATGGCATTATAAGCCAAAGAATCCGCCATAATATTACACGAATTTTGAATTTCAGGAGTTACAGGCAAGCTATCAAGTACCTTAAAGACATGAACATAAGCAACTTCACAAGTCTCCTGGGCGAAAATTGTTACCGGAATAAAAATTAAAAGAAGCATTAAGTATTTCATACTATAAATATCTAAAAAGCAAAGATAATGACAGGTAAAATATAACGATAATCTCAAACACAATATTATGAAATATGAAAAACCATTTTATCTTATAAAACTTTGATTATCCATAATATATATATTCAAATACGAGCATACGGCCTATATAAGCACTGATAATTGTATTTTTGCTTTCAATTAATCCTGAAAGGGATCACAATGAAAACCAATATTCCTGAAATCAGAACCATAAACGTTATAAGATATGTCATGCCTCTGCGTGAAGGGGGTTCTTTGCCCGCAATAGCAGAAGCGGACGATGGTTTCTTATATGTTTTAAAATTCAGAGGAGCCGGCCAGGGCTCCAAAGCACTGATAGCAGAATTGATCGGTGGTGAAATTGCCCGGGCTTTGGGATTAAAAGTGCCGGAAATTGTGTTTGCAAATCTCGATGAAGCTTTTGGACGAACTGAAGCCGACGAAGAAATCCAGGACTTGCTCAAATTTAGTGTAGGTTTAAATTTGGCACTTCATTTCCTCACAGGAGCCATCACTTTCGACCCCGTTGTAACCAAAGTAGATCCCTTTCTTGCCTCGCAAATTGTTTGGCTCGATTGCCTGCTTACCAATGTTGACAGAACCTGCCGGAATACCAATATGCTCTTATGGCACAAAGAATTGTGGCTAATTGATCATGGTGCATCCCTTTATTTTCATCACAACTGGCAGAACTGGGAAGAGCAGGCATTAAAACCATTTTCGATGATCAAAGACCATGTGCTACTTTCGCAGGCCAAAGAAATGTCATGGGCTGACAAAAAATCCCGAGAGAAACTGACACCTGAATTGATAGATTCAATCGTTAATCTAATCCCTGAATCCTGGCTACTGATTGATGCACCTTTTCATTCTTTAGATGAACATAGAAATGCTTATTCAAGATACCTTATATCACGGCTTTCACATTCTGAAATATTCGTAAATGATGCAGAAAATGCCAGACAATCAATTATTTGAATACGCCGTAATCAGGATAGTGCCTGCCGTAGAAAGAGAAGAATTTCTCAATGTAGGGGTGGTTTTGTTTTGTTCAGGAGAGAAATTTCTGAAATTGCTTTATAAGCTCGATGAAAAGCGAATCACAAGCTTTAATTCAAAATCGGACATCGGAGAAATTCAGGAATATCTTGAATCTTTTGAGCGAATTTGCGAAGGTGGCTCTCTTTCAGGACCGATTGGCAAACTGCCTGTAGCAGAACGATTCAGATGGTTAACAGCTACAAGAAGTACAGTGGTACAAACGTCTAAAGTTCACCCGGGATTATGCACAGATGCCAATGACATGTTGAACAAACTTTTCCGGGAATTGGTCCTTCAGTAATCATAGAAAACTTCCAGGTTTAAACTTCGAACGGAATATCGAAACTGAATGTAGAGCCTTTACCCAATTCACTTTTCACACGAATAGCCCCGCCTATTTTTTCAAGAAATTCTTTGCACAATCGTAAACCAAGACCGGTGCCAGGCTCGTTAAATGTGCCATAGGTGTTGACTCTTTGTCCTGAGAATATTTTTCCAATCATTTCCTGGGACATCCCGACCCCTGTGTCGCTAACTGATACAGTGATACTATTTTTACTCTTTACAGAATATATGGTAACATATCCTCCATTGCCTGTATATTTTATGGCATTTGACATAAGGTTTCTCAATACAAGTTTGAGCATATCCGAATCAGCAATTAAGATTTCATCCTCATTTATGTCATTCTGAAACATTATTCCTTTCCATTCGGCTTGCCTGTTATAAAGTTCAAAATTTTCATCCACCAATTTATGCAGGTCAATTTTCGACAAATTAGGCGTATATCCTTTAAGTTGGCTTTGTGCCCAGCTTAGCAGGTTTTCTATAAATGAAAAGGTGACATTCATTCTTTCCATAAGTTTACCTGATAATTCCTTAACCTCTTCCTTGGTAAAATCTCCTTCTTCAAACATGGAAAGAAATAGTTGGAGCGATGCAAGAGGACTCTTAAAATCATGAGAAACGATTGAGAATAATTTTGTCTTCAGCTCATCCGATTCTTCAAGCGTTTGCTTTTGCTGTATTATTTCCTCATTAAGTTTAGATAATAAGAGAAGTTGATTTCTCCTTTTTCTGTTACTGCTCAGGGCCAGAAAAGCAATAATCAGGCATAAAATCATTACGGTACTGATAAAGAAAGCAAATTGATTTTTCTTATTTAACTCGGCCTTTTGCCTTGACGCTTCTTCACGCAATAAATTATTTTCATTGTCAGCACGCACAATCTCCATTTTTGTCTCAAAATCAGTGTTTGCTTTATTGAGATTGACTCTGTTGATGCTGTCAAGAAACTGGGAAGCAAGTTTTTGATATAGCCATGCATTTTTATAATCATTAAGTCCTGCTTCTCCTTCTGCCATAGTTGCATACGCTTCTTCAACACCCCTCTTATAATCCTGAAAAACAAACATTTCGAGACTAATCTTTGAATGATCCAGCGCTTCTTTGTACTTTTTTATTTTAAGATAGGTCTTTCCCAGGTTTTCTTCAACATTAGCTATACCCTGTTTGTTCATATTAAGATTGTAATAGCTGATTGATTTCTTAAAATATTCTATAGCAGGTTCTACACTATCAAGCTGATAATAAACAAGTCCGATATTGTTCAGGCTATATCCAAAAGCAGCAGGGTCATAATTCCTCCCAGCATTCACATAAGCTTGCCTATAGTATATTAATGCATTACGGTAATCTTTTTGATAATAATATATATTCCCTATATCACTCAAAACGCCAGCTATATTGGAATGTCCGATTTTTTTCCATGTATCAAGAGATAGTTTACAGTAGTACAATGCTTTATCATTATTCCCTTCCAGCGAATATAAATTGCCTACATCATGTGCAGCACCAGCCTGAATTTCAATATTATCTGTCTTTTTTGACAAGGCCAAAGCATTCAATCCGTAATACATCATACTATCGTTTTTCCCAAGTATCTGGTAAAAGAAACTAATATGCATATATCCCTCTATCTGTCCGTCTATTTCCTTATTCATTTCGCATAAATGAATACCATCCAGATAATAAGACCTTGCTTTAGCAAGGTTTCCTGCATTGATATATATTTGCCCAAAAGCATAATAGGAATTTGCCACTCCTCGCAGATTAGATGTCTTATTAGACAATTCAAGCGCCTGATTTGCATACATCAAAGCTGAATCCTTGAAATAACTGCTATAATGATCGCTCAGGATTAATAATGACGAAATCCTGACCCATGGCGGTTGATTAGAATTGGCAATTTTTACAAGACTATCCCTTGAAAACCGGGCAGCATAAATACGTGGTATCATCATTTCAGAAAGTATCAGAAAAAGCAATACTTTCCATGCAGAGCGCACTACGCTATGATGATTTTTTTTCAACAATCCTTTAGAATAAGCCCAATTTTCAATTTCAAAACTATAAAATCTATTTGATTTAAAATTATAAATTTTTGCACTAATTCCAGATTGGGCTTTTGGCAGGAAATGTTCTTCTGTGTTCAGAATTACAAATCCCGTTTCTTTAACAGCCAATAACTACCCGCCGCAAATAAAATAATATATACAAAGCCAATTATAAGCGTGTTTTGTTCAGATAATATATTGATGGTTTTGGCAGGCGCAGCTGCTTTTGCAGCATTTGCTAATTTGATAACTCCCGGATTTTGTATAATATTGGAAAATATTGCCTTTGGAAAATATTGAGGAATAGTTGTGTCGTTATGAGAAATGTATGAAATAAGGCTGCCTAATAATGACTCCAAAGGCATGTAAAACAAATAAACAATGATCCCTACAGCCGTAGTCCGTAATAAAAATGCGAAAAATATTGCCATGCTTACATATCCTAAAACCTGGACAAAATAACTACCCAGAAGCTGGCTGCCATCCCATGGCCCTGAACCTGTTGTTGAGGCACCGGTTATATAACCAGCTATAATTACCGAAATGGCAACAAATACGACTGCAAATAATGAAAGACAAATACCATATATATATTTCGCTATAAAAAGATCACTTTTGTCCAGCCCGTCTATGACATGCTGCCTGATCGTACGGTATTGATATTCAGATGTTATAGACACCATAATGATGATACCAATAAAAATATTCATTTGTCCGGCGGTATTAATCAGGCTTGGCCATAATGTTGAGAAACCAAGCTTAACCCCGAATTTATTAGCAAGGTATAAACTGCCGATTTCGGAAAGTACGACAAGAGCCATAAACAACCCGATAAATATGTAGAATATGGTAGACCTGCTGTATTTAATAAATTCTAGACGAAGGAGTTTTTTCATGATTTTGAAGTAAGTTCCAGGAATTGTGTTTCAAGTGCGTGTTTTTCTATTGCAAGATGGCTCAGAATGATTCCCTTTTGAAAAAGAAACTTGTTAAGTTCCTGGGTTTCAAATTCAGGCTGCACCTGCAAAAACAATATATTTTCCTTTTGGGTTATTTTCTCTATCTGTGAATAGTTCTTAAGTTCGGCCATCAGAGACGGAATGTCCTGAGCGCTTATTTCAATGCGTTTTTTCCCTTTTGTAAATACCTCGGTTTCACCCAAAAACAACATGTTCCCTTTTTGTAAAACTGCAAGATGCGTACATACTTTTTCTACTTCATCAAGCAAATGGCTGGCCAGCAATATGGTCTGGCCATTTTCAGCTTCTTCCTTGATCAGATCTCTTACTTCGGCAATTCCTTGCGGATCAAGACCATTTGTGGGTTCATCGAGGATTAATAACTGTGGATTACCCAATAAAGCATTGGCAATTCCAAGCCTTTGTTTCATGCCTGTGGAAAATGTGCGATACCTACTGTTTCTGCGCTCCCATAATCCCACTTTTTTTAGTACTCGTTCTATTTCAGAATTTGGTACTTCTTTTATAGTTGCGTTAATTCTCAGGTTGTTATAAGCAGAAAGATAACTATAAAAATTGGGGCCTTCAAGCATGGTTCCTATTTTTTTGCGTTGGTCGGAACCGCCGTTTTCACCAAACCATTTAAATGTCCCCCCATCCGGGTTAAGTACACTCAACAACATTCCCAATGTCGTAGATTTTCCGCTTCCATTGGGGCCAAGAAGACCAAAAACACTTCCTTTCTCAATTTGAAACGAAAGGTTATTAACGGCAATCAGACTTCCAAACCGCTTAAGCAGTCCCTCTGCGGATAAAATAATTTCGCTCAATTTTATGCTCTTTAAATTTCAGGCAAGATAGTCCGTATTTTTTAATTTTCAATTAATATACCAGACAATTCTACGCATCACGGCTGGCAAAAAAAAATAATTCCTGACCCGTTATACGATTTGAATTGAATTAGAATAAAGGCTTGTCTCAATGAAAATTGGCCGGAAAGTAAATAAAATTGGACGTAAAAAAACAAAACAACAAGAAGGTAAAACTTTAGCATCGTTCCAGACCTTGCATTAGTCTTGTCTGAAAAAAAGGGAAATAATTAATGTGACAGATTATTTGAAAAATCATGAGTATCAGGGAATCTGAAAAATGCGAGTGCAATACCTGCTCTTATCTGCCATAAACTCTGCTGAAAATATATATTATAATAGTCTGAACCATAATATCCGGCCTGCAAAAATAAACCGGCATTCTGTGTGCCGGGCATTCTGCGATAGGCTGTAATGTTCGTATTCATTCTTCTTGAAAAATTAATAAAAGGAATGCTTTTCTGAGTGCTCATATCGCCTTCATTATATTGAATATCTGCGATATATGAAAAATTCAAAACAAAACGCCAGGATTCTTTTGCCTGGTTCGGGGTCACTGCATAATATTTTTTTTCATCAGCACCCAGAATAACATCGCGATAAGACGGCATAATGGAATACCCTGCCTGGAAATTTATCCTGTCGCGGCCATAAAGATGATACATTAAGAATTCAGGATCGGTAAAAAAATCGGGATGATATTCATATCCTATATGCCAATATACCAGTCTGTTTGAAATATCAGGCCGCACTCTTTGTTCTGCAACTTTTAATTTGCGTTTCACATTTGTTTCCCTGTTTGGCAAATAGCTGCTGATATATTCGTGAATATGACCAAAGGATAATTCAAACACACCGAATTCCTCAAAATTACCATTATAAAGATTTATTTGTCCGGGATTTGTAGCGTATGGCCCTCCAAACTCAGAGCCGTCCTGACCATTGGAATTGTGAAAAAATTTAAATCCGATATATTTCGCCGTTAAACTACCTTTTTCCCTGTTCCACCATTTAGGCCCGGGTGCAAAATATACAATGCCGGCAGGAATATAACTTGGTGTCCGCACTGCATGTGACTTATCGTTAAAACGTGGGTCATCCTGGAATACCCGTACCATAAATTCAGGTATCAGGTGAATACTTAAAAGATTCCATGTTTTCCCCCCAAGAGCAACAGGCGCTTTGATATCAAGATCAAATAGATAAGGTTTCTTTTGATCTGAACGGTTTTCCTCAAAGGTGTAGTCAGTCCCGATTCCGGAAATGGTACTTGGTTCTGAAATATTGAGCATGATGTGATAAAAGTCGAGGTTCCTTTCCCGGTCATTTAGCTTATTTCCAATCTCAGCATAAATTATTTTTCGTACGCTGTCTAAATTCTTTGCCCCGTCATGAGTTATAAAAGGTACAACGGGAATACCGTGGAATACTGAATCCGTTTTTTGAGCACAGGCTGGATAAGAAAACAAACTAAAAATAAAAATTAAAGGCAGGTATCGCATTTGAATAATCGCGCAGACATTATTAAAGATTCCCACGCCCAAAACTATAAAAAATATCCTGATAAAAAATTTACATTCGGATTTTCCCTGCATCCATAAGATTTCAACCACAATTAGTTAGTTTTGGATCTCAACTTTAAACAATATTTGACTTCTGATCATTTAATACTATGAAAATACTTAATCCGGCAATGCGAATCATATTCTTACTTTCCGTTCTTGCATTTGGCATACAAGCTTGTACAAACAATGCGAAGGAAGAAACATCTCTTAAAATGCTGCAGAATAAAGTCGACAGTTTGAATTTGTTTGTTCAGAAAATGAAACCCGGACTTGGTGAACTAATGACCAATATACAGTTGCATCATGAAAAACTGTGGTTTGCAGGTACTGGTCTAAACTGGAAGCTAGCTGATTTTGAAATAGGAGAAATTAAAGAAACCGTGGACCAGGCAAAAGAAATAGAAACCGACAGGCCGGAAACGAAGAGTCTGACAATGCTTAGTGAGCCGATAAATGCCATAAATCATGATATCGAAAATCAGGATATCAATCAGTTTAAAAAAGATTATGGTATTCTTACCCAAACGTGCAATACATGCCATACAGCCAACCATTTTGAATTTAATGTCATAACAATTCCTTCGGCACCTACGGTATCTGATCAGGATTTCAAAACCCTGCAAGTCCGCTGAATTATTGCTTGATTATGATCAGGCAGGCTTATTAGGTCATTATGGCATCTTTATATCCAAAAAAAAAGTTAAATTTGCTGCTTTATTTGACTTAATATGGCGCAAACTGCAGAAAAGGTTTCGAAAGCGGAACAATCAAATGGCAAGCTTAAATCAATAAATGGATTTTCGGCAGATACATATCTTCTTTGGTATGAAAAGATGCTTCTCATGCGTCGGTTCGAAGAAAAATGTGCACAATTCTATGGTCAGGCCATCAGGGGTTTTCTCCACCTGTATATAGGCCAGGAAGCCATTGCGGCTGGAATGTTGACTGCCATACAAAGTACTGATAAAGTAATAACAGCATACAGGGATCATGCGCATGCCATTGCTAAAGGAATATCACCAAAAGAAGTCATGGCTGAATTATTCGGGAAATCAACAGGTTGTTCCGGCGGAAGAGGTGGTTCCATGCATATGTTCTCCAAAGAACACAATTTTTACGGGGGACATGGTATAGTAGGCGCCCAGATACCTATGGGTGCAGGTATAGCTTTTGCTGAGAAATATAAAAAGACTAATAATATTTGCCTTTGTTTTATGGGGGATGGTGCTGTGAGGCAAGGTGCGCTTCATGAAACCTTTACCCTTGCCATGCTGTGGAAGCTTCCTATTATTTTTATTTGTGAAAACAACGAATACGGAATGGGCACAGCAGTTGAAAGAACAACCAATGTGCCAGACCTGTACAAAATAGGCAGTGCTTACGAAATGCCTTCTTTTCAGGTAAATGGAATGGAATGTGAAGCCGTACATACAGCCATTTCAGAAGCTGCAGCCCGGGCAAGACAGTTTACCCCAACCTTTCTTGAAATAAAGACCTATCGCTACAAAGGCCATTCTATGAGCGACCCGGCAAAATACCGTTCGAGGGAAGAACTCGATGAATATAAAGCCAAAGATCCTATAGATCATGTTCTTCATACCATTCAAAACAACGGTTTTGCAGATGAAGCCAAAATAAATGAGATTATTGAAAAAGTAAAAAACGAGGTTGACGAAGCCGTACACTTCGCTGAGCAATCTCCTCTGCCTGATTCATCAGAGATTTATAAAGATATTTACAGCCAGGCGGATTATCCTTTCCTGAATGATTGATAATTGCAATAAATCTCTAAATTTGCTGTTCCTTTTTTAAATACGACATGGAAAATACCGAGAAACCTGAAAATAGTCTTGAAAATACAGAAGTAATTGCTGAAAAAGTCCGCAATATTCCTTCTAATAAGCCAATAGCCTTTTCTTTTACTGATTTTTTTGAACGAAATCGTAAAATGGTCATTTACGGTGGTATTGGGCTTGGTGTCCTGATTGTGGCAGCTGCAGGATACTTTTATTACAATAGCGGTCGCGAAGATGAAGCTCAAAAGGCTTTTTTCAGGGCAGAACGTTATTATGAATTGGATTCAGTAAAGCTTGCTCTGAAAGGTGATGGTTATGCTACAGGCATGGAAGATGTTGCGGACGAATACGGAAATACAAAAGCAGGGCAGGATGCTCATTATTATATTGGGATGGCCAAACTGCGTGAAGGAAAATACCAGGATGCCATAGATAACCTCCAGGATTTTCATCTGAAAAGCCCTATCGTTTACCCTCTTGCTCAAGGAGGAATAGCAGATGCATATTCACAGTTAAAGGATTATGAATCAGCAGCAAAATATTATATGAAGGCTGCTGAATTCAGCGAAAATGATTTTACTGCACCGAAATTTTATAAAAAAGCAGGGCTGACTTATGAAAAACTCGGTGATTTTGCAAAAGCAAAGGAAGTTTATCAAAAGATCAAGGATAAATATCCAAATACTTACGTTGCAAGAGATATAGACAAGTGGATTCAGAGAGCCAACGCTGAAAACGGATTCAAAGACTAGTCTCTACTGCATTTACCAAATCTGATTGTTATGTCGTCCGATCCATCAGCATCTAACTTATCTTTTTCTTTGAACGAAAATACAAAAAAGAAAAAAGCAGGGATTGTTGTTTCAGGCTGGCACAGAGAAATAACGGAGGTCCTCGCAGCATCAGCAAAAAAAACGCTGATTGAAGCAGGCATTGATCCGGAAAATATTATCATTCAACATGTTCCAGGCTCATTCGAACTTCCTTTGGGGGCTCAGTTCCTGTTTGAATATGAAAAAGCCGACCTAGTAATAGCTATAGGCTGTATTATTAAAGGCGAAACGCCACACTTCCACTATATTTCAGAAGCCGTTACTTTAACGCTCATCCAGTTGCAGGCGCGCTCAAACCACCCGGTTGGTTTTGGCGTTCTTACCGTTGATAGTTTAGAACAGGCTAAAGAAAGAGCCGGTGGCAAGCATGGAAACAAAGGAGAAGAAGCAGCAAATGCTGCCTTGTATATGCTTTCGCTTCGTGAAGATATGCGCAAACAGGGAACCAAAAGCAGCATAGGCTTTGGTTCAGGAAGCAGGGAATAAAATATTTTTATCCCGTTCTAAACCAGGTTTTTATTCCTATTCTACTACAGCGTCTATTTCTATTTCAACCAGGTAATCAGGATGGATTAGCGCTTTGACTTCAACCATTGTTGTAGCTGGTTTTATGGTTCCAAATATTTCACCGTGAGCCTTTCCGATTGCTTCCCATTGGCTTATATCTGTTACGAACAAACGTGTTCGGACAACATTTTTAAGTGAAGCCCCTGCAAGCATCAGGTATTTCTCAATTTTCCGGATGATAAATTGTGTCTGTTTTTCAGGGTCTTCTATGCCTACAGTATTTCCATCATTGTCTGCTGCAACCGTACCTGATACATAAATTATGTTGCCGACCTTCACCATACGGCTATAGCCTACGATATTCTCCCATTTGGCTCCGCCTGAAAAATTTTTTCTGTTCGTCATTTTAAAATTAATATCCCCTTTTCGGATAGTTTCGATTTTCAAATTTACACTTATAGCTATATATCGCCAATTGTATGATACCGTTTCGACCCGGAATTTTCGTTATTTTGCACCTGAATTAAATAATACAAACATGAGTCTTACCGAAACTGCTAACGAAGGCATTAAAAATGCCATGAAAGCCAAAGACGAGCCATCACTTAGAGCCTACAGGGCTATTAAAGCTGCTTTATTACTGGCTAAAACGGATAAAGGTGATGCAGAAATAGACCAGGATACTGAGATCAAGCTGCTTCAAAAGCTGGTAAAACAACGTAAAGAATCCATTGAAATCTATATTAAACAGGACAGGGCTGATCTCGCGAAATCTGAAGAAGAAGAACTTAGCGTTATAGAATCTTTTTTGCCCAAGCAAATGAGTGAGGATGATGTTCGTAATATCATTGCCGGTATTGTGAGCGAGAATAATCTTTCAGGAGCCCAGAATATCGGAAAACTGATGCCGTTGGCCATGAAAGCATTGGCAGGCAAAGCCGATGGAAAATTGATTTCTACCATTGCAAAAGAATTGCTCGGGTAAAAATCAGGCATGAATACCATTGACCTGATCCTGATTTTGCCTTTAGGCCTCGCAATTATTTCCGGCTTTCGAAAAGGTTTTATCATTGAAATTGCTTCTTTTCTTGCCTTTGTCATTGCCATAATAGCTTGCCTCAAAGTCACACACAAACTTATGGAACTGGTTGTTCCGTACACTGGGAATTCAAAATGGCTTCCTTTTGTCAGCTATCTTTTGGTATTTGTCCTTGTTTACCTGCTCGTATTATGGATTGGGAAACTGCTTGAAAAAGTTGTAAAAATAATTCAGCTCGGAACTATCAACAGGCTTTTGGGTATCATTTTCAGTGTGCTTAAAATGTGTTTTTTTATAAGTCTTTTTTTCTGGCTGGCAGATATGGTGCATCTGATTCCAAAACAACACGAAAATGAATCCGTAGTGTATAAAGCCATACATAATTTCGCACCCTCATTTTTTTCCTGGGCATCAGGCTCAGTTCCATGGGTAAAAGGGGAAATACAGGAGATTGAAAAATTCTTCGGAAATCTCGCCAAATAAGCAACCTCATCCCATTGCCTTATAAATCATTAATTTTGTCACGAGTATTCAATATTCCTTATTTTGACAGAAATAAAACAAGACATTTCTCTAAAGCAGTACAATACTTTTGGTATTGATGTATCAGCATCGCAATTTGCAGAAATTAAGACTATTGAAGATCTCGTTTCAATACCTGCACTTAAAACTTCTCCAAGACCCGATATTCTGATCCTTGGAGGTGGGAGCAATATCCTTTTCGTAAATGATTTCAAAGGAATTGTTATTAAAAACTGCCTCAAAGGAATTGAGACAGTTAAAGAAACCGAAACAGAAGTCTGGATCAAAGCTGCCTCTGGTGAAATATGGAATGAACTTGTGGAATACTGTGTGTCAAAAAATTATGGCGGCATTGAAAATCTTTCCCTGATTCCCGGTACTGTAGGAGCGGCACCTATGCAAAATATAGGAGCATATGGTGTGGAACTCAAAGATGTTTTTGATTCACTCGAAGCTGTAAACCTAAAGGATTTCGATATATCAACCTTTAATTTTGAACAATGCAGATTCGGTTACCGCGAAAGCATATTCAAACATCAACTTAAAGATCAGTTTTTTATAAATTCAGTAACCATTCGGTTGCATAAATTTCCGAAAATCAATTCATCTTATGGGCAAATACATCATCTTCTTAATAAAGAGGGTATTACAAATCCAAATATCGGAGATATTAGCAGAATTGTTTGCCAGATCAGGAGAAGCAAATTGCCAGATCCGGCAATTATCGGCAATGCGGGCAGTTTTTTCAAAAACCCTGAAATCACTGAACATCAATACAATGAATTAAAAAAATCGTACCCGGAAATGCCCGGGTATCATAACGATAAGGGGATAAAAGTTCCTGCCGCCTGGCTTATTGAAAGTTGCGGCTGGAAAGGCCGTAGAATTGGGGAAACAGGAACCCATCTTGAACACGCATTGGTGCTGGTAAACTATGGACATGCCAAAGGTGCTGAAATAAAAGCGCTTGCTTCAGAGATAATCAAATCAGTCAAAGACAAGTTTGATATAGAACTTAATACAGAGGTAAATATCGTATAAACGTATTATTCGTTAAGCACTATTGATCATTGATTATTGATCATTGACAATTTTACACCAGCCCCTGGTCAATCATAGAATCAGCAACCTTAATAAATCCACCAATATTAGCCCCTAGTTGGTAATTGCCGGGTTGACCATAAGCTGCAGACATACTCAAGCAGGTGTGATGAATATTTTTCATAATATCCTTAAGATGCGCATCTACTTCGTCTCTTGTCCAGTTCATCCGAATGCTGTTCTGACTCATTTCGAGTCCTGAGGTAGCCACACCACCGGCATTCGATGCCTTGCCCGGTGCATAGAGCACTTTGTGTTCGTGCAGTATTTCAATGGCCTCATTAGTACATGGCATATTGGCGCCTTCAGCTACCAGTTTCACCCCACCTTTCACGAGATTAGAGGCATCCATCTTGTTTATTTCATTCTGCGTGGCACAAGGAAAAGCGCAATCTGCCTTATGCGACCACAATGTATTATGAGTTGCTCCCGAAGCCGTTTCTGTATAAACGGCATTCGTGTACTTGGCTGTATATTCAGAAATCCTGCCGCGGCGCTCGTTTTTCAACTCCATAATAAATTCAAGCTTTTCGGGGCTGATTCCTTCTTCATCAAAAATATATCCGTTCGAATCTGAAGCCGTTACAACTTTAGCACCAAGATGTATCAGTTTTTCAATAGCATATTGGGCCACGTTTCCCGAACCTGAAACCAGGCAGGTTTTTCCCTTTATATTATCCCCGCTGTGTTCCATCATTTCGCTGGCAAAATAAACGGCACCATAGCCTGTAGCTTCTGGTCTGATAAGTGATCCGCCCCAGTTGATGCCTTTGCCTGTAAGTACCCCGGTAAATTCATTACGAAGTCTTTTATACTGTCCAAACAAGAACCCGATCTCACGACCTCCCACGCCAATATCGCCAGCAGGAACATCCGTATTAGGACCTATATGGCGAAACAGTTCGCTCATGAAACTCTGGCAGAAACGCATCACTTCACCGTCCGATTTTCCTTTGGGATCAAAATCTGATCCTCCCTTGCCTCCGCCCATTGGCAAACCGGTAAGGCTGTTTTTAAACACCTGCTCAAAGGCAAGAAATTTCAATATTGACAGGTTGACTGTAGGGTGAAAACGCAAACCGCCTTTATATGGCCCTATGGCGCTGTTCATTTCGATGCGAAAGCCGCGATTTACCTGTATTTCGCCTTTATCATCTGCCCAGGGCACACGGAACATGATAACCCTTTCCGGCTCTGAAATTCGCTCAAGGATCTTTTCTTTACGATACTTTGGGTTTTTATCCATTACAGGTTTTATACTTTCATAAAACTCTGTTGCAGCTTGTAAAAATTCTTTCTCGTTGGGATTCTTCGCGGTTAATGATTCCAAAAACTCGGCCATAGTTCCTTAATTTTTTGTGTCCTATACTCTTCTAAATAAAATATGCGCTGCGAAAATACTAAAATTATCAAGTGAATTGATTTTTAATGAAAAAACCTTAATTCAAATTTCAAATACTAATCCGGTTCTTAAAAAGAAGGTTAAAACACCCTGCCTCCCACTACCGCTGACAAACGATCAGGCGATAACAATATAACGTCTCCATTCAGATCAGGTACGCCAAGTGTGAGCACTTCGGAGACAAAAGGACCAATCTGCCGGGGTGGGAAATTGATAACAGCCAGAACAAGTTTGTTTTGCAATTCCTCAATCCCGTAATGCTTTGTGATTTGTGCTGAAGATTTTTTCAAACCAATCTCAGGGCCAAAATCTATGTTGAGCTTATAAGCAGGTTTCCTTGCTTCGGGAAAAGCTTCAGCCAACAAAATTCTGCCTACCCTGATATCCAGTTGTTCAAATTCTGCTATTGTTGCCATACATCAAATTTAAAATAAATGAACAATATGGCATGATCTTCGTTTGCAATTAAAATTAAACCATACTCAAACTTTAAAATCACCTCAATATCAATAAAAAAATCTTACTCAAAACAAATTTTCATAGAATCCTCTTTCATATTTCACGGACGTTATTAGATTTGTTTTTGAATTGGGTGTATTTTAAAAAATATCTGCCAACGCTAAACCAAACACACCATGGGATCGCAAAAAATTCAATTCTCGCAAGACCCTAAAGATGAATTCTTTGAAGTAGTTAAAGAAAAAGTAGATCAGTATTTTAAAGAAAACCAATTATCACGCCACGCCACAGCAGGAACAGTTATAAAAGTGGTGTTTATTTTTCTGATCCTCGTAGCATCTTATGCCATCATTATTTCTAACAGATTAAACGCCTGGCAGATGCTGCCATTTGCCATTATGATCCCGCTATGCAGCACTTTGCTTATATACAATGTCGCGCATGACGCCGTACATAATACATTTTCTAAGCACAGATGGGTGAACAATATGCTGTTTACATTGTCATTCGGGCTTATAGGTGATAATGGTAATCTATGGAAACTAAGGCATATCCAGAGCCATCACCATTATGTAAATATGCCTGATCTTGATATCGACATTGAAGTGATTTCATTGTTAAGGTTTTCTGACAAATGGGAGCATAAATCCTATCATCGCTATCAGCATATCTACGCGCCGTTTATTTACCTGTTTTATAGTTTGTACTGGGTGACGGTTTCGGATTTTAAGTACCTATTCAAGGACCAGATCCTCAACCTCGTAATCGTTCGAAACCCGCGTAAAGAATTTATGATCTGGATAGCCGCCAAGATTTTTTATTATAGTGCCTTTATTGTCATCCCCATAATGGTACTTTCCATACCCTGGTGGCAGGTACTGGTTGGATTTGTTATTGCCCACGCAGTAAATTCAATGTTCATTCTCACGGCATTAATCGGAACCCATTTATTTGAAGATGCTTCCTGGACATGGCCTGATGAAAATGGACTTGTCAGCGACCAGGGATGGGCCGTACACCAGGTTGAAAACTGCCAGGATTACAGCATCAAAAACAGGTTTGTAACCGGAATTTTAGGTGGCGAAAACACGCATACCGCCCATCACTTGTTTCCACGGGTGGCACATTCTCATTATATCCCGATTACACAAATTGTGAAAGAGGAAGCGTTAAAGTACGGCGTCAATTATCATGAAAGCACGTTACCGAAGTCTATTGCTTCTCATTTCAGGATGCTGAAGAGATTCGGAAAAGCGCCACAGGTGGCAAGGAGTAATTCTAATACAATACAGCAGGAGGCTATTGCTTCTTAATAATCCTTTTGAAGTCAAGGGTTATTACTTTATTTTTCAATCCCGTAGGGATGATATATTGGTAGAAATTAAATACGAAAGTATTTTAGAATCCCGTAGGGATGACATTTTTCTATCCTCCAACAAGAAATGTGTCGTACCTACGGCACTCTAAAGCGGCAAGAGCCGGTTTTCTACTAATATACCGTCCCGATGGGACTAATAAAAAGATTGAACATATCTCGATTCCCCGGTGGCCCACAGGCCGGAATCCCCTACTTCAAGAAATCATCAAAATACTGGGAGGGAAACTTGGTTTTGGTCTCACCTAATTATGGTGTACATCCAGAATATTTTTTGCCTAATCTATCTTCAATAAGATTGAGTAAATCATCCTGATTGTATTGCTTTCCCCAATCATTTGCAACCCCTTTTCCATTTATTATTTGATAACCCAAAAATCCTTGCCCTGCAGCATACGTATCTACTCCAATAGAATTTGTTACTGTGATCTTCCTTTCTGGTAATTCTGTTTTAATACAAAAAAAAATGCCCTTTGCTCCTTTCCTGAGCGACAGTCGGTTTTCGTCGCTACTCTGAACCATATCGATATTGAAAGGCTCTTTTGCCTTTTTTATTATTATTTCTCCTGGAAACACTATCTGAATTGTACCACAGGTTAAGTTTCCTTTAAAAATTTTAGATATCTGAACGATGGCTGAATTACACATAATTGTAGAATTCGGTTTTGGATATGAAAAAGTACTTAATACTCTCCCTTCAAAAATATACGCAGAACTGTCAATGCGCTCATTTAATGGCACTTCATACTGTTGTCCAAAACAAGATATCGCGTATAAAAACCAGATTACTAATATTATAACATTCTTTTTCATATCTAATAATCTTTCTTTTCCCCGACCTGTGGCCACAGGCCGGAATCCCCTACTTCAAAAAATCATCAAAATACTGGGTAACTTTGGTATAGAGATGCACCCGGTCTTTGCCGAACATGTTGTGCTGATCGCCCGGATAAACGAAATAATCAACTTGTTTTCCTTCGTCAATACATTTCCTCAAAAACATCAGGCTGTGCTGCCAAACCACAACTGGATCAACGGTGCCGTGGATCACCAACAATCTACCTTTCAGGTTTTTAACATAATTCAGTACATCGGCTTTATCATATCCTTCCGGGTTTTGCTCGGGGGTATCCATATAGCGTTCGGTGTACATAACTTCGTAATATTTCCAGTCAATAACCGGCCCACCAGCTACAGCGACTTTAAACACGCCCGGATATCTTGTCATCAAAGATGTGGTCATAAAACCGCCAAAGCTCCAGCCATGTACGCCCACCCTATTGGAATCAACATAAGGCAGGTTTTTCAAGAATTTAGCGCCCGTTATCTGGTCTTCCATTTCTACCGTTCCGAGATTCCGGAAAGTGGTTTGTTCAAAGGCAAGTCCACGGTTGCCGGAACCACGGCTATCCATAGTAAATATAATATATCCTTTCTCTGCCATCAGTTCCATCCAGAGGTTGGCGCCGCCAAGCCACGAGTTTGTAACCAACTGTACATGAGGGCCGCCGTATAGATAAACAACGGCAGGATATTTCTTTGTGGAATCAAAATCGGGCGGAGTGATCATCCTGCAATACAAATCCGTCTTGCCATCATTCGCTTTCATGGTAAAAATTTTCGCATGGCCTATTTTGTAGTCTTTCAGAGGGTTGGAAGCAGTGAGCAGATGATTAACAATTTTCCCGCTTGCATCAATAATATTTAATTCTCTGGGTATGGAAATATTGCTATAGCCATCTATAATATAGCTACATACATCGTCGGCAAAAGCATAATGCATACCTGCACCCTTGGACAATGCTTTCACTTTACCACTATTAAGTTCTATGCGATAAACCTGCCGATCTATGGGACTGTGGTCAGCAATAAAAACAGGATTATAAGGACGAGAATAGTGACCAGCGGGTATGTTTGGCGCTGAATTGTCAATAACATAATCCTCAGGGGTGCCTTCAGTTGAAACATAATAGACATATTTTCCTTTTTCATCCATTCCAAGGAAATCTGTAACCGCCCAGTTGCCTTTTGTTACCTGCCTGATCAATTTCCCATCTGTATTGTACAAGTAAAAATGTGTATATCCATCCCGCTGGCTCAGAAAGAGAAATTCATTATCATGACCTGATACAAACATCAAAGGGTTCAACGGTTCCACATATTTATCATCTTTTTCTTCAAAAAGTGTTTTGATAAAGTCGCCTGTAATGGCATCGTATTTATTGAGCCACATATGGTTCTGGTCGCGGTTCAATACAGAAATATAAATTTGTTTTCCATCGGGGCTCCAGGTGATATTGGTTAAATACTGCTCATAGGGTTCGCCGGTTTTCAGAAAGATAAGTTTTTGAGTGGTCACGTTATACACACCAACCGTAACACTCTGGCTGGTACTGCCGGCCATGGGGTATTTCATCAGCGTATCTTTCGTTGGCCTTTCGGAAATATCGACCAAAGGATAATTCATCACCTTGCTTTGATCTATTCTATAAAAGGCAATTGCATTCCCTGCCGGTGACCAGAAAGTACCTTTGGTGATCCCGAATTCCTGCCTGTGCGCGCCTTTGCCATTTACAATGTCCTGGCCTTGTTCGTTGTCGTTCGTTATTCTTATCAGGCTATTAGTTCTGGTAGCCATATAAAGATTGTTCTGCCAGGTATAAGCAACTGACAACGTATTGTTTGCAATATCAATATCATCTGAATTGACTGACAATTTTGTCGCAGTGTTTTCCTTTTTGGTGGATAGATGATATACTTCGTATTCGAGATTGGTTTTGTCAGATACAGAATAATAAAAACTATCTGCCGAAAGCCAGGTGATATGAGGAAAGCTCTTGTCAGACATATCTTTATGAATGTTTTTGAAATAAGCCGCTGACATAATAGTATCTCTTTTTACTCCTTTCGCATCGCAAATAATGAGGTAATCAACATCATTTTTCTTTGCAGTATAGCTGTATAAATCGCTGTGTGCTACCCATGTCAGGTTAGAAAGGTTTTCTGGTTGAAGTTTTCGGTTAAGAAAAGCATCCTCCATCGTAAGCATTTTCTGCTGGGCGATGACAGGGGATGAAAAAGCTAGGATAAGAAGAAGAAATAAGAAGAAGGAATGTCTTTTCATGGGTGTTTGCATTTGCGAGAATGCAAAAATAAGGGATTAGACAATTGTCTTAACTGTGATTTATATGATTTATGTGATGAACATGAATTATTAGCGAAATATGCGTCAGCCAATTTGCATATTTGCATATCTGCACGTTGATTTCATCTCATCATTGTCACATTCCCGCTAATATAATGATGCTGACAATAAAAACACAAATGACAGAACTAAAGAACCTTAATATGCAAACTGTTCTACTTCAAATACCTTATGCATGGATAGTGTTGGTATTGGAGATAGATGTACCAGTTGTTCGGCAAGGGTGCCTTTAAATCCGCTTACAATACGGGGTTCCTGTTCGGTCATGATGGAAATGAGATCTGCATTGATTTTTACGGCGTAATCGATACACATTTTACCAATGTTATTGCCAACAACAAATTCATATTCATTCGGAACATTAGCCTGGTTCAGAAACTTGCGCACCTGGTAGCAGTAGCCTTCCAGTTTGTTTACAAATTCAGCTGAATCGTCGATGCAGGTACCTAAAACAAAAATTTCAGCCCTGAAAAAATTTGCCAGTTCCGCTGAAAAAGGCACTTTATGTCTTGTGGTAATAGTAGTATCTATAGGAACTACGATTTTCTTAATATCGAATACTCTATCAGATAAAGGCATGCTCAAAACCGGGCAAGGGGCAGACGTAATAATTCTATAGATTTCGGCACTGGCCCATGTACTGCTTTCACTTTTTGTGGTTGGTTCTGTTCCGATAGCTATAAGAAAAGCATTTGCTTCTTCAGCATAGGAACCAATTTCCTTTGCTACGGAACCTGTTCTTAAGGTTGTGGAATAAGAGACACCCTTAAAATCGATACCGCTTATAAGTTTTTCCATGTTCTTTTCGACAACACCCACATTCATTTCAGTTTTGTGAGAGCCAAACATGGAAGCAATGGAATTGACCTTATTCACATGAATAATTCCAATTTCTCCATCAACTTTGCGCGCAATGGTAACAGCATTTTCTACAGCCTTTACAGAACTTATCGAAAAGTCGACTGGTACTACAATTTTTCTCATATAGGATTTTATTTCCGCGTCTAAATTACCTCAAATTTCTAATTCAAGACAAATAAAAAAAATTAATTCCTCAAAAATGCCCCATTTGAGCTAATTTTGACCGTATGATTTTTATCATAGATCCTCATAAAGCATGGAACAAGACAATAATTTAGGGTCAAAAAAAGCTGTTGACATCCTCTCTGCACTTGAAAAAGACCAGGAACAGGACAAAGAATTACGTCCAAAAGAATTCGAGGATTTTGCAGGCCAGAACCAGGTCATCGATAACCTCAAAGTATTTGTCCATGCGGCCATTCAGCGGGGCGAAGCGCTGGACCATGTCTTGCTTCACGGCCCACCGGGCCTTGGCAAAACAACACTTGCCTATATTATTGCAAATGAAATGGGCGTCAACATAAAAGTTACTTCGGGCCCTGTGCTTGACAAACCCGGCAACCTGGCAGGATTGCTCACAAATCTCGAAAAAGGCGATATCCTTTTTATCGACGAAATACACCGCTTAAATCCTGTTGTTGAAGAATATCTGTATTCAGCCATGGAAGATTTCAAGATTGATATCATGCTTGAAACAGGTGTAAATGCACGATCGGTTCAGATATCCCTCAATCCTTTCACACTTATCGGTGCTACAACAAGGTCGGGTTTGCTCACGGCGCCGCTGCGGGCTAGGTTTGGGATTACTTCCCGCCTGGAATATTATAACTCCGATCTTCTGGACGGCATTGTCATGCGATCGTCAGAAATATTAAAAGTGGGGGTAGATGAAAAAGCTTCTTTCGAAATAGCAAGGAGAAGCCGTGGAACGCCAAGAATTGCCAATGCTTTACTGAGACGTGTAAGGGATTTTGCCCAGGTGAAAGCCAAAGGACATATAACGATAGAAGTTGCAAAGTTTGCACTCAATGCACTCAATGTGGATGAGAGCGGACTCGATGAGATGGACAACAGGATTTTGAATACCATTATTGTAAAATTTTCAGGCGGACCTGTTGGCATCAGCACCATAGCAACGGCCGTAAGTGAGGAAGCCGGAACACTGGAAGAAGTTTATGAGCCTTACCTGATTATGGAAGGATATCTGAAAAGAACACCCCGGGGCAGAGAAGCCACAGAAAAGGCCTACAAACATCTGAAAATACCCTATAAACCATTGACAGGCACTTTGTTTGACACAGAATAATGAAGTATTATGGGTATCTCTAAAAACTACCTTATACCCTTCTCCTTTGGAGAAGGACAAAGGATGAGGCGAAAAAGCAGGTTTTTAGAAATGCCCATATTTTATTTAAAGAAATCAATCAGTTCATCATGTCCAATCTCGAAATAAATATTCCTGCTCCTGCCTCCTATAAGGCAAGGTTGAGAACCAACCTGCGTACGCCATTGATTTTGACTGCCATATTCGCCCTGGTGGCTATTGGTTTCCGGAATCTGATGCACACGGATTTTTTAAAATTCCTCATTCCGGTTTTGGATATCATTGCTTTTATCATAGCCGTTATAGTCCAGGTAAAGAACGCAGAAAAAGAAGAAATATTCTTTATCACGTCGCTCAAAATCAGTCCTGATGGTGTCGAAATATCTTATACCAAAAAAGATGAACCTCTAAGTATTTCGGGAACTCCGGATTCATTTGAGTTCCGGAAAAAACAGGCATTAGGAAGAACCGGCAGCAGCTATCAGCAATCTTACCTGGAAGTATATTATAACAATCAACTGATTATAAAACAATATTCTACAGAAAGCTGGACGGACATGAAATTTATCCAGATTGTACATGCGGCGAAGAATTGAAAGATTGAAAAGTTGGAAGATTGGAAGATTAAGCGATTGTGTGTTTAATCCCGTAGGGATGACATTTTGGTAGGAAATCGACCCCTTCCTTTTTTGAGCGCCGTAGGTACGATATATTCCATATCTGAAAAGAGAAAAATGCCATCCCTATGGGATTCTAAAAAGGTATTTTTGTGTTTTTTCTACCAATATGGCATCCCTATGGGATTCAAAATAAAACATGAGGCATTATTTTCTATGAAGATAAATTGTCTCAACACCTCCATCTTTTAACGTTTCTTTACTGGAACATAACCCGCTTTATAGAATAAAAACTCTTCGTCCTTATGAGTTCTGGAAATAAAATCAAAATGGAATTTGCCCAAGCTATCAGTAATTACATAATCATTGATAGTCTCAACCCTAAATACCAAAACCCCTGAATCAGGCTTATTTGAATTACTATCAATTACAATTCCATCGAATGTGTTCCAGGCATCGCAACTAGTAAATCCTATTAATAAAAGTACGACAATAATTCCTCTCATAGTCATAATTTTGTTCCTCAAATCTATACAAATTTAGTTGACCAAATCTCATCATACCCACCTCATAAAATCCGAGGCCGCCCGTCTCGGGTTCTCGTTTTGTGGTATATCAAAGGTCGTATTCCTTGAAGAAGAGGCACCTATCCTGGAGCAATGGCTGGAGCAAGGTATGCAGGGCAAAATGAAGTATATGGAAAACCATTTTGAGATGAGACTTGACCCAAGGAAACTGGTGCCCGGGGCAAAATCGGTTGTTTCGCTGCTGCTGAATTATTATCCTCCTATCGGAATCACGGATAAAGAGGATAAAACGGATGATACGGAGAATAACCGTTACAAGATATCAAAATATGCCTATGGGAAAGATTATCATTTGGTTATAAAAGCAAAGCTTAAAGAATTATATCAATTTATTAACGACACTATCGGCGAAGTGGGCGGCAGGGTGTTTGTGGATTCGGCGCCCGTGATGGATAAAGCCTGGGCTAAAAAAAGCGGGTTGGGATGGATGGGAAAAAACACAAATATTATAAACCCCAAGCAAGGTTCCTTTTTCTTTATAGCAGAGCTGATTATAGACCTGGAACTGGATTATGACAGCCCTATGAAAGACTATTGCGGTTCCTGCACAAGATGTATCGATGCCTGTCCGACAGATGCCCTGATAGCCCCTTACCAGATAGATGCAAGCAAATGTATTTCATACCTGACAATAGAACTGCGTGAAAATATCCCTGCAGAATATCATAATAAACTGGGAAAATGGATATTCGGGTGTGACATATGCCAGGATGTTTGTCCGTGGAACCGCTTTTCAAAACCGAATCATCAACCGGAATTCAATCCTATAAACAATCTCTTAGAAATGAGTAAGAATGACTGGGAGGAAATAACCGAGGATGTTTTTGATCGTGTCTTCAAAAATTCACCCATGAAACGAGCGGGATTTGAGGGGATGAAACGGAATATAAGGGCGAATAAAGGAACAAATAACTTCCGCTAAATTTCGAATCACGGATTTTTACTGATATGACTGATGACACTGAGAAGATGGAAATTCTTTTATCGTACAAATCTTTTGAAAACCATCTTTTCCTCCCCAAAATTAATCAATAACCCAACCTAAAGTTTATAAGCTTTGAGATAATTCAGGATTTGTACAAAATGCACATTTTCAAGTTAACCAACAGCTTTCAATTCCACAAGAACTTTATCCTCAACAAGAAAATCTGCTCTTCGAGTCCCAATTTCTTCTTTTTCATCCTTATAGTAAATAGGCATTTCAAGTTCCCTTGCGAAGCCAAGCCTTGCGTTTGTCATTTCTTTGGCAAGTGCCCTTTGATAAATAACTTCCTGAAAACCATTGCCAAGGACTGTATGAACTTCCATGGCACAACCAATTATCTTACCTGTTAACTCTTTGTGTTTTAATTCGATCATTATTTAGTCAGGGTATTTTATAGTTAAAATAGATTCAAAAATAATAATTGCTTGTCAAAATGATGTTTGTCTTTATCCGTGCACTCTGAATAATCCGTTCAATCCGTGATTCTGATTTTTCCCCTACCTTTGAAACCATGCTTAAAGTTACAGTAAACGGGAATAACGAATTTGATATTCAGCTTTCAGGTGAAAAAATGACCATCAAGGGCAAGGAAGTCCTCCCTGACCTTGTGAAGATATCCGAAACAAGATATCATTTGATCCTGAATCATAAATCATACAGGATCAATATCCTGGAAAAACGCAGCGAAAAGGATCTGACTGTTGAGGTAAATGGGAACAAATATGATCTTGGTATTAAAGATCGTTATGATCAATTGCTTCATGAAATGGGGATGGACACAATGACAGCTGCCAAAGCCGATTTCATAAAAGCGCCCATGCCCGGCCTTGTCATTAATATTCTTGTAAAGGAAGGCGATGAAGTGGAAAAAGACACACCATTACTTATTCTCGAAGCCATGAAAATGGAAAATATCCTTAAAGCCACCTCTCATGGCACGGTTGATCAGATCAAAGTCAATATCAAAGATGCCGTAGAAAAGAACCAGTTGTTGATAAGCTTTAAGTAATACACATTAGCTGTTGATAACTGTTTGGGCATTTTGAGGCCAGTTTCGGGGGGAATGCCTATCTTTGCATTAATAAATGAGAAGTACGCTCCTCTTAATCATCGGTTTATCATGTATTTTTTGCACATTTTCATGCAAAAAAGCGCATGATTCCCATGTTCGATTCCAAATAGAACATGACATTAAATTGTATCACCAGGCTATAAAATTCGGGGATGTGGGCACCGCTATATCCGCTATGCAATCTCTCTTGATATGGGATAGCACGAAAACCAATTATTACGATACACTGGCCGTATTGTACTATCATTCACAAAATTATGCGCAGGCCATCCAATCGGCACAGATTATTCTTGACAAGCAACCGGATAATCTCAAACTGTTGCAAATCGTTTCTCATTCATATCAGTACATTGGCAGACAGGATCTTGCGATCCCTTTTTTCCTTAAAATATCACAAATTCAACCTGATCCGGTCATACATTATGAAATAGCCGCCTGCTATTTCGCAGCAAAAGATTATAGCAAAATCAAACCATTTGTAGATAAGATCATGGCTGATAAAAAAAGTGATACAGCGAAGGTTACCATCAGCTTTAACAGGGGCAGAGACCAGCAGGATGTACCTGTAAAAGCCGCTTGTTATAACCTATTAGGAACATTATCTGCCGAGAAACACCAAAAGGACGAGGCTTTAAAAGATTTCAACCTCGCCCTCGCACTTTATCCTGATTTTGAGCTGACCAAACAGAATATCGAATTTGTTAAAAAATTAAAGAACTAATTAAACACAATTGTTCTGTTATTATTTTTAAATATAATATACAGAACAAATACAACTAACGATTAACAACAGTATGAAAAAAATATTCATTATATTAATAATTTCAATTTCTGCTACTTTTATAGCGTGCAAGCATCACGCTAAAGGCAGCTTAACAGACAATTCCTTAGCCAATTCAACGACAGCAGTTGTAAAAGACCCTATAAAGGCAGAAAGAATTGAGCATAACAAAAAGGTATATCAAATGGGCCTGGCAGTTCACGATAATTATACCCAGCTTAATGCATTGTATAACATAATGGCCGATGATACCACAAACAGTCTCAATAACATGGACTCCATTGCCCAGATTTATCTCAGGTTGAATTTAGGTGTTCCTGCATTAAAAATGGCTGAAAAAATACTTGAAAAGCAGCCTGAAAACGAAAAAATGCTCGAGCTGAAGGGTGAAGGAGATATGAGCCTGGGTAAATACGATGAGGCTATGAATATCAATAGAAAACTATACGATAAAACAAAAAAACTAAAATATCTTTTTGATATTGCAAATGTTCAGTTGCAAAAAGGCAATATGAAAGACCTGAATGAAACACTGGATAAAATAAAATCTAATCCTGATTACGAAAAAGATTCCATTGATGTAGCTGATAACCAAACAGGTATGTTGCAAAATGTTCCTGCTCCGGCTGTAATGAGCTATGTTGAGGCAATGCTAAGTTATAGAAATAAAGATATAAAAGGGATGTACGCCAAACTAAAACAGGCCGTTACAATTTTCCCAGATTATGTTAATGCAAACCGTGATATTCAGGCAATATTGCAGCAAAGTCAGAAAGGACAATAATCTGACAATGAACTTTTAGTGGACTTAATTGTTTACTAACAAAACATATAATTGCTGATAAATAAAACAGTAATAGAAATATTATGAAAAAAAGTCTTGTATCATTTCTTGGAATAAGTTCTTTGTTCACTTTTGCGAAACTACCATCTCAGGACATTACCAATGGTGAAAATATCCAAAAAAAAGGATTTCTGGAACAAGGTGAAAATACCAAAATAGCACCCGTATCAATTGATCTGGAATTTGCCGGCCAACTTGTCCCTTTAGCAAACCCATCTGTAAAACGCCGTTTTGCCATTGAATTAACGACTTCAAAATACTGGAGGTTTATTGCTATTAACCTCACAGCCAAAGCCGACAAGAATTTTCCTGTAATCAGGCCTATTTTGAAAAAATACGGCATTCCTGATGATTTTAAATACATTCCCTTGATGGAGAGCGGCTTTACCAATAAAGTTTCGGTTTCTGGCGCTGCCGGCCCCTGGCAATTAATGCCTGAAACTGCAAAACATTACGGGCTCACTATCAATAGCCAGGTAGATGAGCGTTACAATATGGCACTTTCTACGGAAGCTGCGTGCAAATACATCTGGCACCTGCATCATCAGCTCCACGACTGGACGTTAACGGCAGCGGCCTTTAATAAAGGCCTCGACGGTATAAAAAATGCCGTAGCCAGGCAAAAAACAGAATCCTATTATAAACTCAAACTCAATCCACAAGCCCAATTCTATGTGTTTCGCATTTTAGCGGCCAAAGCAGTGGTAGAAAACCCATCAAAATACGGCTACCTGGGCAAAACAGCTCATTTCCATTACAGTATTCCTACTTTCAGGGTTAAAATCAGCAATTCCATTACAAATCTGTCAGTGTTTGCGAAAAAACACGGTATTTCTATGCATACTCTTAGAGTCTACAATCCCTGGCTGAGATCAAATCGTTTGGACAACCCGAATCGTAAAGTTTGTTTTATTGAAATTCCTATGCTGAACGAAATCAGCCCTTCGCATATGCACAGAATTTGATTTGTATTTCGCAAATAGTCTACCAGTAATAAGTTTGATTACAGGTATTTTTTGATCCAAATAAGCAATTATTTATTTATCCGCCTGATATATTTTTGAATTTTTGTGCATTAACGCATAAAAACCTGCAAATTCGTAGCAGATTAATTTGAGCGATAGTGCCCATAGCTCCTAAGAACACTAATTTCAGAAAACTCATATTTGTAGCCTGCCTGGCAGCTTGTGCTACTCCCTTTGTGGACCCAGCCATCGCCCTTGTTTTGGGTATTCTCATCGCACAAACAACAGGGCATCCCTGGATGCATCTTAATTCCAAAGCAACAAGACGATTATTACAGTATTCCGTTGTCGGACTTGGGTTCGGAATGAACTGGACAGAAGCAATGAAAGCCGGACAGGAAGGTTTTGTATTCACAGTTTGCTCCATATCCGGAACATTTATTATCGGGTGGCTTTTAAGCAAAATATTAAAAGTCGAGCAAAAAACTTCATATCTTTTATCCTCAGGTACAGCCATTTGCGGCGGCAGTGCCATTGCCGCCATTTCTCCCATTATTAAAGCGGATGAAAAACAGATCTCAGTTGCCATGGGCTCTGTTTTCATATTAAATTCTATCGCACTCTTCTTGTTTCCATACCTGGGTCATTTGCTCCACATGTCAGCCCACCAGTTTGGCGTCTGGGCCGCCATAGCCATTCATGACACGAGCTCTGTGGTCGGCGCCTCGTCTAAGTACATCATTGACCCTTTAAAGCCGCTGGAAGCCCTGCAAATAGCCACAACCATAAAACTGGAACGGGCTCTGTGGATTATTCCACTCGCGTTTGTTACCGCTTTCATCTTTAAGAATAAAGCTCAAAAAATCAGGATTCCCTGGTTTATCCTTTTTTTCGTGATTGCAATGTTGCTCAATAGCTATCTGCCACAAATTCATAATGTATCCGAGTGGATTGTGCTTTTTGCAAAAAAGGGATTAACAATTACATTATTCCTGATCGGGGCTGGTTTGTCAAGAGAAGTCATTAAAACAGTTGGTATCAAACCATTGATCGAAGCGGTGATCTTATGGATATGTATCTCATCGGCTTCCCTGATAGTTATAAGCTATACGGTGAAATAAGGCAAATAATTACATCCGGAGAATTCCGAAAAATATCCCCGAATTTCCCCTAACTTTGCAGGTCGAAAAAATGCAAAAAGATACAATCGGAACCCTAATTGACAGGTTTTGTTTATATAGGGTTTACAACAAAGAATGATTTCAGCAAAAGCCCCAAAGTCTTCCGGTAAAAAATCCTCAACAAAAGGAAAAGAACTGTCTAAACCCATTCAGGATGAGGTGATTGAAAACGGCACTATCGAAATATTCGGTGCCCGGGAACATAACCTAAAGGATATTGACCTGGTACTGCCACGCAATAAACTCATCGTATTTACAGGCCTCAGCGGCAGCGGCAAATCCTCCCTTGCATTTGATACCATCTATGCTGAAGGGCAACGTCGCTATATGGAGACTTTCTCTGCTTATGCCAGGCAGTTTATGGGTCATATGCAAAGGCCCGATGTAGATAAAATAAACGGGCTGAGTCCGGTCATTTCTATCGAACAAAAAACGGTAAGCCGTAACCCAAGGTCGACTGTGGGTACCATTACGGAAATATATGATTTTCTTAGGCTGCTTTTTGCCCGTTCTTCTGATGCCTATTCTTATGTCACTGGCAAAAAGATGGTACGCTTTACCGATGAACAGATTCTCAGCGCTATCATGGAGCAGTTTACAGGCAAATCCATCTACCTGCTGGCACCATTGGTAAGACGGAGAAAAGGACATTACCGGGAATTGTTTGAGGGACTTATCAAATCAGGATATTCAAAAGTCAGGGTAGATGGCGATGTGCAGAGTATCGTCCCAAAAATGCAGCTGAGCCGCTATAAAATACATGATGTAGAACTGGTTATAGATATTTTAAAAGTATCCGAAGAAAGCAAACAAAGGCTTCGTGGTTCCATGGATCTGGCTTTCCGGCAGGGGAATGGTTCTATTGCCATCCTGGATTCAGAAACCGATGAGCAACGCTTTTTCAGCCGCAACCTGATGTGCCTCGATTCCGGGATATCTTATGATGAACCGCAGCCTAACTCTTTCTCGTTCAACTCTCCATATGGATGGTGCCCCAAATGCAAAGGACTCGGGTTTTCATATCAATTCGAACTGGATGATATTTTCCCGGATAAATCCTTAAGTATCAAGCAGGGCGCCATTGCTCCCTGGGGAAAAGATATTGACTACTGGAATGCCTGCAAACTAAAGTCTGTTTTGCTAAAACACGGCTATAAAGGTCATGAATCGGTAAGCCAGTTGTCGGAAGATTGTATTAACGAGATCTTATACGGTAGTGAAGAAAAAATAAAAGTTGATTATAACTATACCGAAGTAAGTGTTGATAATGATGGTATTGTCGATTATTTTGAAAAGGTATTGATTGGCAATTCAGGAGACGATCTCAAAGAAAGACTTGAAGAAATCGGGCATCTTGCCGATTGTCCTGAGTGTAACGGTTATCGTTTGAAAAAAGAAGCGCTCTATTTTAAGGTTGGCGATAAAAACATTGGTGAAGCCTCTGTATTACAGCTCAATCATTTCTACGAATGGGTGCAGGAACAGGTTGCCAACCTGAATGACAGAACCAAACAGGTAGCAGGCGAAATCCTTAAGGAAATTGACACCCGGACAAAGTTTTTGCTTGATGTAGGACTGGATTATCTCACGCTTCATCGTGGTGCATATTCTTTATCAGGCGGGGAAGCACAAAGGATCAGGCTGGCCACGCAGATAGGGTCGCAGCTCATTAACGTGACGTATATCCTTGATGAGCCGAGCATCGGACTGCACCAAAGAGATAATGTACGCCTGATAGCTGCCCTTAAAAACCTCAGGGACATTGGCAATACAGTAATTGTTGTAGAACACGACAAAGAGATGATCCTCAACAGCGACTATGTTGTGGACCTGGGACCCGGCGCAGGCGTTCATGGCGGCAGAATTGTGACAGAAGGAACGGTGAGCCAGTTACTTGGCACAGAAAGCGTTACAACCCAGTATTTGCAGGGCACCCGATCCTTACCGGTACCGGAAATAAGAAGACCCGGCACCGGTGAATTCCTTGAAATGAAAGGGGCCAAAGGGCATAACCTCAAGTCTGTCAATATTAAATTCCCACTCGGGAAACTTATCTGTGTTACAGGCGTTTCCGGCAGTGGAAAATCATCGCTCATCACGGATACCTTATATCCTGTCCTTAAAAAATATTATTTCCGCAGTTCTGCTTATGCCCTGCCGCACAAGAGTGTAGAAGGCCTTAAACTGCTCGACAAAGTTATTGAAATCGACCAGAGTCCCATTGGACGCACACCAAGAAGCAACCCAGCCACGTATACCAGTGTGTTTACACACATCCGGGCATTATTCACCCAATTGCCGGAAGCAAAAATCAGGGGATATCAGCCCGGCAGGTTTTCCTTTAATGTAAAGGGCGGCCGCTGTGAAGAATGTGGAGGCGCGGGACTTAAACTCATAGAAATGAACTTTTTACCGGATGTTTACGTAGAGTGCCCGACATGTTTTGGTAAAAGATATAACCGCGAGACCCTTGAAGTAAGATACAAAGGCAAATCGATCAGTGATGTGTTGGATATGACCGTGGAACATGCCATTGATTTTTTTGAAAACATTCCGGCCATCAAAAGACATGTTAAAACCCTGAATGATGTAGGCTTAGGATATATCCGCCTCGGGCAGTCTTCCACTACCCTATCAGGCGGTGAGGCACAACGGGTAAAACTGGCTACTGAACTGGCAAAAAAAGACACAGGAAAGACTTTTTATATCCTTGATGAACCTACAACAGGATTGCATTTTGAAGATATCCGAATCTTGATGGATGTGCTTAACAAACTGGTTGACAGGGGAAATACAGTCCTCATTATCGAACACAATATGGACGTGATCAAAATGGCAGATCACGTGATTGATATGGGACCTGAAGGCGGCGACAAAGGCGGCAAAATAGTTGCCGAAGGAACCCCAGAAGAAATCATAAAAAACAGCAAAAGCATTACCGGGAAATATCTGAAGATGGAAATGAAGGCCAATTAGTCAATGTGATGATGTGATAATGTGATAATTCTCTTATTCCGCAAACTAATCACAGCAAACTCGCTCGCGTCAGCAAACTCCCCGCCTCAGTTGAGGAGGGGTGCCCGGAGGGCGGGGTGGTTGGCGAAGAATAATTTCCAGCAAACTCACTCGCGTCAGCAATATTCCCCGCCTCAGTTGAGCCTATCCCGCCTGTCCCGACTTCTTCGGGAGGGTGGTTATTCCAGCAAACTCACTCGCGTCAGCAATATTCCCCTCCTTCGTTTTTCAAGGAGGGGTGGCCTGCAAGGCCGTGGTGGTTATTCCCGCAAACCCGCTCGCGTCAGCTTCTCCACACTCTATAACTCTATAACTCTATCATTCTCTGACCCCTTACTTAAAAGTAAATTTAACCGGGATCGTATATATCATCCCGAATAGCTGACCATCCACTGAAGCCGGAGTCCATCTTTTGGTGCATTTCTTCATCACCTCAAGCACTTCCTCATCACATCCATAGCCAATACCTTTTTGGATTTTTAGATCTGAAATCACACCCAAGGTATCCACATAAAAACTGACATATACTGTCCCCTGAATGCTATGATCTACTGCCGTTTGCGGGTACTTAATATTGTGGTGAAGATAGTTGAGCAGTGAATCATTTCCGCCCTGATATGCAGGGTATATGGCTTTATAATCCTCAGCCGCACTGGGGTCTACTATAGACCATATACGCTTACCGTTTACCACCACAAACCTGCTTATCACCTTACCATCCTTAGCCCACCATAAATGTTCTCCTGAATCTTTATCATTTACATAATAGCCATGCTCATAAGCATCACCCGTTTTATACCATTCCCATACTTCACCAACTCTTTTACCAGTGTCATAGGCCATTTCCCATTTCTTTTTACCGTTATCGAACCATGCCGCTGCTTTTCCATTTGCCTTTCCATTTATATACCAGGCCAGTTCCAGTTTATTACCATCTGCATACCAGTTTTCACGCTTGCCGTTGTACAAGTCGTTCACGTAGTCGGTTTCTGAGCTTTTTTGGCCGTTTTGATAATAATACATAAAATGTCCTTGTTTTCGTTCAGGTTTAAATGAGGAAAAATGGCCCTCCATTTGAACCTGTCCATTCAGAAAAAAATCCTTTACCAGGAATAAACTATCATGCTCAGGTTGAACCGGTTTCTCCCTGTAATACATCGCATGCTTCTTTGAACATTCTTTCCAGGTAGAATCAAAATAAATGCGTTTTATTTTCTGCGCCGATGCCTGGATAAAAATCAGGCTGACTAATAAAATAAGTACCGTTGTTTTTTTCATAGCGTAAGGATGGTTTACAAATATAAAAAAGAAAGCTGCCTTAATCAAATTAGTCAAAAAACTAAGAAAGCCTGACCTGCTCAGCAGACTTTTACGATCATGTTAGATCTTATTCAGAATGAAGCGGACGCTTCGGAGGCATAGTCACAAGCGGACGCTTGCGCCAGTTGGGGGTGTTGGATGGCAAGGGTTTTTGAATCAGCAGAACAAATATTTGATGTGTTATTACTCTTTTCACAAAGAATTCCCCAACTTGCCTAACTATTCATGAAACTAAAAAACTAATGGCAGCTACCATAGAAGAATATTTCCTTACTGAATACAATGATGATCTGAAAGAGATTGAAAGTATCAGAACAATTTATCAAAGTGCGCTAGATACTTTCAGTATTAGAAATACAGGCAAAGGTTGGCCATATCAAATTGAAAAGGATTACAAAATAAATGATAAAAGTAATAGTTTTTCATTTAGTACAACTTCAATGATACTTTATGCGATTGGCATATATCTCGGGAAAATTTTAAACGACAAAGATAATATTGAAAACTCTTACATTCAAGAAAAAGATATCTCTAAATACCATCAATTATATGTCAGTGGTTTTATAGAAATTATAGCCGAATCAAATAAGTTTGATAATGAAGAAATTCAAATAATTGTAAATTCTGGCACATTTGGTTATAATGATCCTTTTACATTATCTTGGTTACTGGAAACAGTTTTTTCATTTTATAAAGAAAGTTTTGTAAAGGAAGAAATTGAAGGTTTATACTCATTTGCAACCAAATTGCTTGAAGTTATTGAAGGACTTATTAGTAAAGTTTTTTCAGAACCACACGAGAATGTATTAAAATGGATTGCTAATGCAAATACCGAAAACATTATCGGTTTTGAAGAAAAGACTTCTGTAAATCACATTTTCCCGATTTTAAAAGTTATTCAACTTTACGATTCAATTTTAAGAATTAAAAAGGAAGTTAGAAGTCTGGCCAGAGGTAGTTTCAATTCTGAAAAAATGTCTAAGGAAGAGCTGACAAATTGGAAAAATGCTAATAAAGTAAAAGGGGAGATTTTTGAAAATTATTTCAAAGCAAAGGACCTTAAGAATTATCAAGAAAAGTTAAACAATGGCGTAAAAGAAAAATTATTAAACAGAATCCATAATCAACTTAGTTATTCAAGCATTCCCAATAGCGATTTCGATGCGGCAGAATTAGTATTTTCCCTTGAGGGTATTTTATTGATTGACAAAGAATTAAATCTGATTGATGAAAATTTATTATTTAGGATATTTGCTGTAGTTACTGACAGTCAATTGAGGAGCCCATATTGGAGACCGTTAAAACCGTTTGTAACAACAAAACAGGGATTAGCACTTCTGCCACTAAGTGTTGAAATCGCCAATTCATTAATAAGAATTTGCAGTTTACTAGACAGCAAAAAAAGAGGGATTAATTATTTTTCAGCTTATATAGATTTATTTCGAAGATATGCAGGTTGGTTAAAAACAAGAATTACAAAATGCACAATCAAAAATAAAAATTACTCTGGATGGCACTCTGAACATGTACAAACAGAAAACAAAATTCATCCATGGGAAACCGCACAAGTCCTTATTTTTCTTTTGGACTATACAATTCAAATTCAATCACATATTGCAAAAACATCTTTAAGACTTTCTAACCTTTCGGTTAAAAAATTAAATAGGGATGTAGTCAAGGAAATGAATCCTTCAGAATATTGGACTGAAACATGGCAAAAAAATGAACCATTGCTTAAATTAGTAGGCATGCAGGTATTCGATCAGATAAAAACCGATTTTCTTAAGCCAAGAGATTTCAAAATTTCAAAATTGAAGAAATATTACTCAATGATATTGTTTGGACCACCAGGAACTGGCAAGAGTAGCATTGCTGAGGAATTAGCCAAGGCATTAAATTGGCGAATGATAACAATTACTCCAAGTGATTTCATTGCTCAGGGACCAGATGAGGTTGAGGCGAGGGCAAAAATAATCTTCAAAACATTAGAGGAGCAAAGTAATTTAGTAATTTTATTTGACGAAATTGATCATTTAATTTTAGATAGGGACTCTGACCATTACCACAGTCAAAGTCCCACATTTCAATTTATGACTCCTAGTATGTTGGTTAAATTAAAAGACCTTAGGAGCAAAAAATCATGCATATTTATAATTGCAACAAATTATGAAGATCATATTGATCCCGCAGCAAAACGTGTCGGAAGGATTGATAAAAAATACATGATTTCAGTTCCTAATAAAGAACAAAGAAAAAGAATAATTATTAATATTTTAAAGGAAGAAATAAGTAAGAAATTTAAAGATTTTGAATATTCAGAATCTATAATAATAGATGATAAAATCATATCTGATACAGTTTTGACTACATACGGCGAACTCAAGGTCTTAGCTATTGCTGTTATCGAGAAATTTATTAAATCTGATGAAATAAATAATGTAAATATTTCAAAATCGTTAAAAAAAGAATGGAATAATCAAAAACCTGCTGCTATAAGATTAAACTCTTATAAAAATCGATTTAAAGATAATCAACAACCTTTTTTAGAGTTTTTTATTTTAGTGTATCTAATGGAAGAGGCTGGCTTTCCTTTGGAATCAAGTGATAAGCAATTGATTTTAAAAATAGCTAATATATTAACAGGATATAGTAACGATGATAAAAATAAGAATAATAGCCTCGTCAATTTATTTAAGAAAGAGATTAAAGCTTATATAAAAATTGAAAGCACTAATAACAAATTAGCTGCACTTGTGTCAAAAATTGATGAAAGTTTAAGGCAAAGGCATGCTGAATTATTTAACTTTGGTGAGATTCAAAAGGCAAATACTATAGAAAATTGATGAAAAGCACTGATTTTAAAGAAGCTTTGTTAAAATTGCCTAATACCATAATAACAGGTAAGGAGGCATTTTATATTTCCACCCCTATAACAACCGGAATAAGATTTTTAGAATGGTTTAAAAGAGAAGGACGATATCTTAATCGTAACTCTGATGAATATAAGTTAAAACACGATCTATTCGTAGTACAACCAAATATTGATGATGGCTCCAAAACAATAAACCGTTTAAGAAATAAGCTAGGAAAAATAATTATTGATCCTATATCTTTCGAAGCTAATTCTTGGTCTCAAGATGAATTCAACTTATTCTGGAGAGATATTATACATACCTATGTTGATACTGTTATTTTTCTTGAAGGATGGCAATATAGCAACGGATGTTGTCTTGAATTTTTAGCTGCGGTTAAATTTAATGTAAAACTTAAACGGGCTGATTTGCTACCTCTTCCAGTTCAAGAAGGTAGGATTCTAATTGAAGACGCTATTGATGAATTTAATAAACTTTCGATACCAGCTTTAACAATGGAACAAGTACTTGTGCAACTTAATGAACTTAAGGAAAGCCCGAAACCTAAAATTATTTCAGCCACTAATCAGGAACAATTAGAAGATTTGCATTTTAAGGACGCGCACTTAAATACAATGGCAATGACTTCAAATATTGCACAATTTGTCAGTTATGGGCCTGGGTTGAATCCAAAACAAAGGTACTGTTGGATAAAAGGGGTTCAGCCAAATAAGGTTTTTAAAGAGATGGGTGAAGCGATAGAATTATTATTAAATAATTCACAGGAAAAAACTGTTAATGTTAGAAGCTTCCTTCCTAATCAGCCAAAGGGTAATCCTTTTAAATATGGGATGGATGACGCTAAAGAAGTTATAAACCTTGTGAAAGATAATGCTTCAAAAGGCTTATATTCAATTGTTAATGAAACAATTAGCATAAATGATGGAGGTGTATCAGGAGTTGTTATCGGGAATGTAATAGAATTTACACCAAATGATACACCCAAAGGCGTTGATAAACCTGGAATTTGTTCGCTCCCTAAAGATATAGGCTTTAATCTTTTAAGAATAGTATATGGTATATCACCTGAATTAAATTTTGGAAGTGAATACAGAGTAGAATTCAGCATTCACCCGATGAGAAGAGGTATTCAAAATCAGCAAACTATAATTTGGGAGATTGAAAAAGTCGAAAATCTGGAATTTGATTTTATTATTTCGTGGCCCAATAATTTTAGTGAGTTTCTTGGTGACAAAGCATTTGGTTTATTAATAGCTGACGCTTTGGGACTTCCCGTTCCTAAAACAACTTTTATTGGCAGAAATGTTGCACCTTTTACATTTGGTACTCGGACGGGCACAAATGAAATATGGATTAGAACTTGTCCTAAAAGAAGAACTCCCGGTAAATATTCGACATTCTTTGGATGGAAGGATCCATTTGAAATTCTTGCTTCTGAAGATCATCATAAAAATAATTATAGAATATCTTCTGTTTTATCTCAAGAATCAGTTAACCCAGTCTATTCTGGATCACTAATTCCCACAGTTGATAAAACACCTTATATTGAAGGAGTTAAGGGCAAAGGCGATGATTTTATGACGGGAAAGATGGCACCGACAAAACTTCCGGATTACGTTGTAAAAAGTGTAGAAAATTTATACGAGAAGACTCATAATATATTAGGGAACATTGAGCTTGAATGGGTACACGATGGAGAGATGGCTTGGATAGTTCAATTACATCGTTCTAAATTTATTGCTCAAAAAGGAGTAATCTATGAAGGAACTGCAACAGAATATTTAGAATTCCAAGTTAAAGATGGTTTGGAAGAACTCCGCAAACTGATATCTGATATAAAAGGAACTGATATAGGAGTTATTCTGGTTGGGGATGTCGGTATTACAAGTCATTTTGGTGATTTACTTCGTCGAGCAAAAATTTCTTCATTTGTTAGAAATGACAATAATTAATTTTTATTTGTGCTGCAAAAAATACACAACTTTGATTTAGATTAATTGTGCTTCATAAATAGAAAACTATATGCCACTATATGCTGCATTAATAGCTGGGTTGATCTCTATAATTCTATGGTATATAAACAAAAGAAAAGAACAAAATATTGTGGATAGATTGCATAGGGAAAAAATTTATAAAGCTTTAATCGAAAATTTGCCCGGTTTTTATCAAGGAACACATCTGAAACCTGAAGAGATAATAGAACATAAAGACAAGTTCCTTAATCACTTCGCATTGATGTCCTTATATTGTCCAGACAATATTTATAAAAAGGCCAAAGAATTTTTATATTCGGTAAAAAAAGATAGTCTAACCGCCGAAAGACGTGAAGATACAATTCGGGAATTAATACTGTTAATGCGAAAGGATTTGACTGAAGGTCTTCGTGTCAAACCGACAAAATTATCAATTAATGATATAGTATTTTTCAAGCCATAATATTTAGAAAATCCCCCCAACTGGCGCAAGCGTGCGCTTGTGACATTCCATTTTAAAGCGTCCGCTTCCTTTTCACCCACAACCCCAACTACCGAAAACCTCCGCTTGTGACGCTCTCTTCCAAAGCATCCGCTTCTTTTTCATCCATCGTTCTTTTCCCATTTGGTCAAGTCCGAAAATAGATGCAAATTGCTTGAGCTAAACACGAACAAATATGAAAAAAGTAACCGGTCTCGGGGGCGTATTTTTTAAATGCGATAACCCCAAGGAAATGAACGAATGGTATGCCAAAAACCTGGGTTTGCCATCAACAGCATACGGAACCACATTCGAATGGCGGGAAGCCGATGATACGTCGAAAGAAGGCTCCACATCCTGGTGCACTTTCCCGCAGGATACCCCCTATTTCAACCCGTCAACCAAGCCATTTATGATCAACTACCGGGTGGAAAATCTGGCTGCGCTCGTAGATGAACTCAAAAAAGATGGCGTGGTGATCGTGGATGAAATGGTGGAATATGACTATGGTAAATTCATACATATCCTTGACCCCGAAGGAAATATTATTGAGCTCTGGGAGCCAAAATAAGTGATAAGTGGTAAGTGGTAAGTGATAAGTGATAAGTGGTAAGTGATAAGTGGTAAGGCGTCAGGAATCAGGGGTCAGGGGTAAGGGGTAAGGGGCTGACGCGGGAATCCAAAATTGGTGCAACTTTCTGTTTTAAAGTTTAGGCTTCAAAGTTGAAGCAAAAATGATATCAAACTCTGCCAGTGTTATTATCTTAGTACTTCCAATGGCTTTTAATTCAAGCAAGTGAATATCGCCGGTAATCAAATAATCTGCTTTTCCATCCATTGCCATCGCAAGGAGATAATTATCTTTCGGGTCGCGGCTTTTTGATATAGCCTGCGTGATTTTAATTCTCTTAAGTTCGCTGAGGGCCAATATCAGGAACCGGTCCACCTGTTGCCGGTTAACCATGTTTTTAAATTTATCTCTCTGAATAACAGCAATGTATTCAGACAATAATTCTTCAGAATACAGGCAGGTTAAACTCTTATTTGTAATGAGGTTATATATTTTACGCCTCGATTTTTTGTTTACCGTGGCGCTGATGTACCAGTTTGTGTCAAGAATGATTTTAATTCTTGCCGGCATACCTCACCTTATAGACTTCCTCCATTATTTCATCCTCAGTTAATGATGCATTGGGAAGGTCTTTGTCAAGGATATCCCATCTTTCTTTAAAGGTAAGCTCGTTTATTTTTTCTGCAATTTTCACCTTGTCCGCCTTTGAAAATGAGAGGAATAATTTAATGTATTCGTTTATACTTATTGATACTGCCATGTTGAAATACCTTACTATATCATGCAACACAAAGTTACAAATTTATGTTCATTTGCAAATCTAAAAATGATCGAAAAAGATCAGGAAAGCATATTATCTCCCCAGACTTTGACCTGGTATTCTTTCACCGCCCCTTCTATGAAAAACGGGTCTGATTTGGCGAAAGTCTCAGCCGCGCTTTGACTGCGGAAAATAGCCATATTTCCGCCTCCTGCATCCACAAAGGCCCCACACCAATCACTTCTCCTTGGGCAACGAATTGATCCAGGTAAGCTTTGTGACGGGGATATATTTCCATAATTTCATCGCGGGTTTTTCCGGCGCGGCTGCCAATGACTACGTATAACATTTTAGTAATTCGTTTTATGTTTAACTATAAGTTTAAGCCTCATCCTGATTCCTTCTCCCAGGGAGAAGGTAAGCGGTATGTTTTTTTCTCATCCTGATTTTTCGCCTCATCCTGATTCCTTCTCCCAGGGAGAAGGTAAGTGGTATGTTTTTTCTCTCATCCTGATTTTTCGTCTCATCCTGATTCCTTCTCCCAGGGAGAAGGTAAACGGTATGTTTTTTTTCTCATCCTGATTCCCCGTCTGCTTCCGGGCAGGCTTCTCCCAGGGAGAAGGTAAGCGGTATTTTTCAAAATTAATTTATTTTGGGGATAATGGGTTTAGAAAGGCTCGCCCTTTCTCGCAAGTGTAATGCGGAAGTGTCATTTGTGCGTGAAGAATACCCACCTCCCGAAAGGCACGGGACCCGGACGAAGGCAAAGGTCTGCTGACCTTCTACAAAACCACTCCCAGCTTATTTGAAACTTGTTTGCTAAATTTCTTGTCTCTATATTGATATAAGGATAAATGGTTATTTTTGTAAAAAGAATGAATTTATGGTATCGGTATTGAAAAAGGGCGCAACCAAAAAAGACATAGAAGCGATCAATAAAAAATTGAATCGTGTGCAGCCCCGAAAGCGGCTGGATGCAAAGAAATATTCGGGTCTCATTCATTTAAAAAGCGATCCTTTGGAAATACAGAAGAAGCTGAGAAATGAGTGGGAATAAAAAGGTATTGGATACCAATATCGTTTTATATCTGTTGGCGGGTGATAATACCATAGCTGATTTTCTGCAAGACGTTGAAGCTTATATATCTGTTATCACTGAACTGGAACTGATAGGGTATCCGGATATTAATTCAAAGGAAATCAGATCGATAAAGAGTTTTTTAGAGGACTGTACCATTATCGGCATCAGTGAGCCGATCAAAGAAATCTATACGGATCTCCGTAAAAAGTACCGTTTAAAAATGGGCGATGCTGTTGCCGCAGCGACAGCTATTTACCTGGGTTTGCCGTTTATAAGCGCAGACAAAGATTTTACAAAAGTTACCGAGTTGAATTTTGCATTTTACACACCTTAGGGCCCCGTGTTGAATCCCCCTCGTGCTTAATCTGACAACACTTAAAAATGTCGGAATAAGCACGTCATCCTATAAAAAAGTAAAACATTTTGAAAAATATTTTCGCTCATAACTGATTGAATACATATGAGTTAAAAATTATTTTTCCGTAGTACCCACCCAGTTTGGGGTTTCGCTATATATGTATATAAAAAGACAGGCGTAAGGGATAAGGCGTAAGGCGTAAGTGGCTGGCGCGAAAAAGCAATTTGAGAATTTGGGAATGGGCTGACGCGAGAGTATTCATCTCCCTGCCCTCTTCAAAGAGGGAGGCTGACGCGAGAGAGTTTGCGGGAATGAATTTCTTCGCCAACCACCCCGCCCTCCGGGCACCCCTCCTCAACTGAGGCGGGGAGTTTGCTGACGCGAGCGCACTCGATAGAAATCCCACGAATCCCAAAAATCCTAAAAATCCCCGTTCAGACAATTAGCAAATTAATACATATGAAAACATCTTCGAAAAACCAACCCATCCGACTCACGCCGGCGACCATACACGATATGGTAATGCGTGATGACTTTTCTCCCACCATTATGACCCGCCTCAGCGAAAACCAGAAACGCAAAGTGCGGCGCTTTATCAGGGCGAGGCTGCCGCATTGTCACATACGGGAGCGCAAAATATTGTCGGCCCGGCTGGCGATGCTGGCCCCGGATGCCGATGCAAGGCAGGATACATGGGAATACCACCATGCCAATGTATGTACTGCCATAGCCGGATATCTGCACGAACACGGGGTGATGCCGAGCCACGCGGTACTGGCCGCAAAAACAGGATATGGCAGGCATACCATAACGGCACACCTGAAGGCTTACCGCGAACATCCGAGCTATATCGGGCAGGCGGAAACCATGAATTTGATGAAATTAAAAGTGACAGAAAAAATGCTATCGATGGCGCTGGAAGGGGATATCCGTGCCGCTAAGGTCTTTATGGAGACGGTGGCAAGGGCCGAGAGCCGGAAATCTGTATCCGAGATAAGCAATTCCGAAGGGACACCTTTGGTGCAGAACAATTTTATCAGGATCAATGGACTGTTCATCACGGAAGAAAAACTGAAGACTCTCCTACCCGATCAGCGCGCCCAACTGGAAGCGCTCCTCAACCTGGAAGATACACAAGAGCATGTGTTCACTTTAAACCCTGTAAACCAAAATGATATGGAATCGCCAAATGAAAAGCACCTGCCAACCGGTACAAATGTACACCCAAACGTGACAGATAACAGTTTGAATGCGAACCGATAAGCTATAATTATTAGATGAAAAATGGGAAAATGTACGGTGATGTGAACAGGAAACTATTTGATCCCGAGTGCTCGGGATGGAAATTTGGAAATTTGAAAATGTGTTGAAATGTAGATTTCAACAAGCCGAATCGCGAAGCAATTTTCAAATCTTCAAATTTTCAAATTATTCCCCCAATCGTTCTCTCAAGTCCAGCCTGTACTTCCGGGCGGTATCTTTGGCGATGTCATAGCCAGCATCGGCATGTCGGATGACGCCAATGGCCGGGTCATTGTGAAGGACCCTTTTCAGCCTGGTCTCTGCTTCAGGGGTTCCATCAGCTACAATCACCAATCCGGCATGAATGGAATACCCGATGCCAACCCCGCCGCCATGATGTACACTCACCCAGGTTGCCCCTCCGGCAGTGCTCAGCAGCGCATTCAGTATCGGCCAGTCGGCAATAGCATCAGAACCATCCATCATTCCTTCCGTTTCCCGGTTCGGTGAAGCCACAGAGCCGGTATCGAGGTGGTCGCGCCCGATAACGATCGGGGCCTTTACCTTCCCTTCTTTTACGAGATTGTTGAACGCCACGCCTGCCAGTTCACGCTCTCCCTGTCCGAGCCAGCAAATCCGTGCCGGTAGCCCCTGGAAGGCTATTCTATCCTGTGCCATCCCGATCCAGCGTTCTAATCCTTTATTCTGAGGAAACAGCTTCAGAATGGCCTCATCGGTCACTTTAATATCATTCGGGTCGCCCGACAATGCCGCCCAGCGGAAGGGTCCTTTGCCCTCGCAAAAGAGCGGTCGTACATAGGCCGGCACAAATCCCGGGAAGTCGAAGGCATTCTCCACCCCGGCTTCCTTGGCCCTCCCTCTCAGGTTATTTCCGTAGTCGAATGTGATGGCGCCCCGCTTCTGGAGTTCCAGCATCAGCCTGACATGCTTTGCCATGCTCTGGTAGGCCAGTTCAATATATTTGTCAGGGTTTTCTGCCCTCAGTTTCTTTCCCTCTTCTACACTGATGCCCTGGGGCAGGTAGCCATTCAAAGGGTCGTGGGCAGAGGTCTGGTCGGTGAGCAGGTCAGGGGTGATGTTGCGGGCGATCAATCTTTCCAGCAGGTCAATGACGTTGCAGTGCACCCCGATAGACAGGGCTTCCCCTTCTGACTTTGCCTTCAGTGCGCGATCAATGGCCGCATCAATATCTTCGATTTCAATATCGCAATAGCGGGTTTCTATCCTCTTTTTGATCCTCCAGTCTTCTACTTCAGCCATGAGGGCAACCCCTTCATTCATGGTGATTGCTAAGGGTTGCGCGCCACCCATGCCACCCAAACCAGCCGAGACAGACAAGGTGCCTTTAAGGCTACCGCTGAAGTCCTTCCGGGCAGCGGCGCCAAAAGTCTCATAAGTGCCCTGCACAATACCCTGGCTCCCGATATAGATCCAGCTTCCAGCCGTCATCTGGCCGTACATGGTGAGGCCCTTTGCTTCCAGTTCGCGGAATATGTCGAATGTAGCCCAATGGGGTACCAGCATGGAGTTGGAGATGATGACCCGGGGGGCGTCTTTATGGGTGGGGAGAATGCCTACCGCCTTGCCAGATTGTATGAGGAGGGTTTCATCGTTTTCGAGGTCCTTGAGGGCTTGTAGGATGAGGAAGAGGGCCTCTTTGTTTCGGGCTGCCTTGCCGGAACCACCGTACACGATAAGTTCTTCCGGCTTCTCTGCCACTTCTTTGTCGAGGTTGTTGAGCAGCATGCGGTAGGCTGCCTCCTGCTGCCAGCCTTTGCAATGCATTTCAAGGCCGGTTGGGGCTTTTAATTTGGAGAGGTCAAGCTCGTCTATGTTGTTATAGTTTTGATTCATTTTTATTGATAATATTCTCGCAAATTTCGATAAAATTCTATCAGCCCAAGCCCTATCTTTGCCGGATGACACAAAATACCTCAAACTTCGAGATCCTGAAATCTATTGTAGAATCGCGCCGCACCCTGAAACCCGAGGCTATGAACGGGAAACAAATCCCTGCTGATATATTCGAACAGGTATTGGGTCTGGCAGACTGGGCACCTACCCATGGCAGGACCGAACCCTGGCGCTTTTTTGTGTACACCGGGGAATCATTGAAGGCTTTTTGTGCCACCCACGCCGAAATGTACAAAGTCAATACTTCTGAGGAGAACTTCAACCCTGCCACCTTTGAAAATATCCTGCATAAAGGTGATCTTGCATCTCACCTGGTAATCGCGGCAATGAAGCGGGGAACCAACCCAAAAATCCCTGCTATTGAAGAAATAGCTTCAAGTTCTGCCTCTATTGAGAATGTTTTACTTGGTGCAGCAGCCCAGGGTATCTCAGCAATGTGGAACACTGGCGGAATGGCTCATAAAGCGGCATTAAAAGCTTATCTGCACCTTGAAGAAGAAGATCATATTCTTGGATTAATCTATTTCGGATTTTCCGACGAACCTGTCAAAGAAGGTAAAAGAAACACCCCAATTTCGGAGAAAGTGAAATACCTCTAAAAATCTTTCTTTCTAACAACTTTTCACATTATTTTTTTCAATCGCTTAACATGCCCTCAAGCTTATTGGAATCAGAACGCTATTTGCGCTGAAATCCTTCATAAGTTATTTTCATACACTCGTCATTTTTTTTGGTGGTTTCATCACAATTAAAATTGCTTTAATAAGTAGCATAATACTTTTGCCATGTGATTTTAAAGCAAGAACTGATGATACTTACAATAAAAAATTCAAAAATGTTAAAAAAAGCTAATTACCTTACAATATCATTGTTGGGTCATTTTAAGGACATATATCCCAAAAGTCCTGTTATAGCTCGTATCAATGTAAATTACTATAACAATTCTTTCAACTGTAAGGAAGCTCGCTATTCTTTGTATAGTCAAATAGTTAAAAATGGGAAATAAGCATTCAAAAATTTACAAAAAAATCTAACAAAACAAACATGAAAACTAAAATTTTTACCAGATTCTTAGCCATTGCGTTCCTCCTCCTGGGCACGTTCTCGGCTAAATCACAATGTCAGCCCTCCGGGACTGGTACCTGGAAGTATTTTGTTCCTGTAACTGTCACTAACAATGATACAACAGGACATTCTAATTACCAGGTTAAAGTTACGGTGAATACCGCAGACCTTTATACTTCAAAGCATCACATGAATGCCAATGGTACGGATATAAGGTTTATGGATGCCACTTGTAATAACTTATTTTACTGGATTGAGGATGGAACATTTGGAACTTCAAGCACCATAATCTGGGTGAAGACCAAAACAATTCCACTCAATGCCAGTCAGACAATTACAATGTTTTATGGTAATACATCTGCCACAACAACCGTAGCAAATGGCGATTCGACTTTTGACTTTTTTGACGATTTTACTAAGAGTGTAACCATTGGAACAGGAAAAAATGCATATACTGAGCCTGATACTTCTAAATGGACTATAAGCAAACCTTCATTAGCTGCTTTCTCTATTGCAAACGATTTGTTTACAGTTTCAACAACTTCAACCGGAACTGCAGCAAGCATTTCATCAAAGAAATTTTTTAATAGTGCAATTACTTTCGAAGCAAACGTGACCACTTCAAGTGGAACAGGCGGTTTTAATTATGGCATGGGAATTTTCAACCAAACAGGGTATTTTGGATATTCATTAAATTACACAATACCAACTTCACCAACTGCAACTTATATGTCGCTAACCCCATCTGCTACCGGTTGCTCAAATGCCTGGTATCAGGGATCCGGTACAACTGCGACACCAAATACAGTGAATGGAAACTGGGGCATTGCATGGCCTGTTTCTAATTTGCAATATTCTTTCTGGCCTGGTGGTGCAATTCCAACGAGCAATTCAAACATTACAATTAGCGGACAAGTTAAAGTAGCGTTAGGTATGCTCTGCTCCAGCGGTGGAACAGGTTCTGTTTCTTTCGACTGGGCTCGCGTTCGTAAGTATGCTTCAAAAGAACCAGGTGTTCAAAACGGTAGTGAAACCCTCAACTATCCTGTTATTTCCGTTTTTGGGAACAGCACTATTATCACAAGTGGTTCAACAAGTGTTACAACCAGCAACGCTACTAATTTTGGTACAGCTACCATTCCTGCTGGCTCTATAAGCGAAACATATACTATTACCAATTCAGGTGGATTGCCATTGACTTTATCTTCTATTGGTATCAGTGGAACCAATTCATCAAACTATACTTTAAGCGGAATTTCATTCCCTACGACTCTTGCAGCAACGACTGGTTCGACAACTTTTACAGTTACATTTAATACTAACACATCGGGCATTTATAATGGTACAATTACTGTAAACAGTAATGATCCGAATACATCCGCATATAACTATGCTATCCAGGCAACGGATGCTTATCCTATTATCAATGTCACTGGAAACAGCAACAACATCAGTTCAGGTGCTACCACTGTTTCTACTTCAAATGCTACGAATTTCGGTACTACTACATCTGGTACTTCTTCTGAAACATTTACAGTACAAAATAATGGAACGGCTCCTCTTAGTATCTCTTCAGTAAGTATCGGTGGAACAAATGCTTCTGATTTCAGTGTGACAACCTCACCTGCATCTTCTGTAAGCGCTAACGGTTCTACTACATTTACGGTTACCTTCAATTCTGCTTCTGCAGGTACTTTTAATGGTACGGTAACTATTGCAAGCAACGATCCGAACACTGCTTCTTATACTTATGCCATTGCTGCTACTGCTGCGTATCCTGCAATCAATGTTACTGGAAACAGCAACAACATCAGTTCAGGTGCTACCACTGTTTCTACTTCAAATGCTACGAACTTCGGTACCACTACATCTGGTACTTCTTCTGAAACTTTCACAGTACAAAATAATGGAACGGCTCCTCTTAGTATCTCTTCAGTAAGTATCGGTGGAACAAATGCTTCTGATTTCAGCGTGACAACCTCACCTGCATCATCTGTAAGCGCTAACGGTTCTACTACATTTACGGTTACCTTCAATTCTGCTTCTGCAGGTACTTTTGGTGGTACGGTAACTATTGCAAGCAACGATCCGAACACTGCTTCTTATACTTATGCCATTGCTGCTACTGCTGCATATCCTGCAATCAATGTTACTGGAAACAGCAGCAACATCAATTCAGGTGCTACCACTGTTTCTACTTCAAATGCTACGAACTTCGGTACCACTACATCTGGTACTTCTTCTGAAACATTTACAGTACAAAATAATGGAACGGCTCCTCTTAGTATCTCTTCAGTAAGTATCGGTGGAACAAATGCTTCTGATTTCAGTGTGACAACCTCACCTGCATCTTCTGTAAG
>JABDBQ010000014.1:54623-56636 GCA_013288555.1 Bacteroidota bacterium
GATCCGAACACTGCTTCTTATACTTATGCCATTGCTGCTACTGCTGCGTATCCTGCAATCAATGTTACTGGAAACAGCAACAACATCAGTTCAGGTGCTACCACTGTTTCTACTTCAAATGCTACGAACTTCGGTACCACTACATCTGGTACTTCTTCTGAAACTTTCACAGTACAAAATAATGGAACGGCTCCTCTTAATATCTCTTCAGTAAGTATCGGTGGAACAAATGCTTCTGATTTCAGTGTGACAACCTCACCTGCATCTTCTGTAAGCGCCAACGGTTCTACTACATTTACGGTTGGTTTTAGCGCATCAGCTACCGGGACCTATAACGGTACCATAACCATAAGCAGCAACGATCCTAATACACCTTCTTATACCTATGCCATTCAGGCTTCAGATCTGACTGCACCGGTTATTACAGGCAATACCAGTTTCTGTGCTGGAAGTTCAAATGTATTGAGTTCTTCTTCAGCTGCTAACTATCAATGGCATGATGCCAATGGTGCTATTAGCGGTGCGACAAGTCAAAATTATACAGCAACTTATGGAAGTAATTTTTATGTGACTACTACATTAGGTTCTGCTTCTGTAAATTCTAATACGATCACAGAAACTGTTAACCCATTGCCGACTGCCAGTATTTCAGGAAACACTACTGTATGTAGTGGCACCCCAACTACGCTCACAGCAGGTTCAGGAACGGGTTATGCCTATGTATGGTCTACCTCTGCAACTACCAAAGGCATTACAGTTTCTCCTGCTACAACTACAGGTTATACTGTAACTGTTACAGCTAATGGTTGTTTCGCAAGTACATCAATTACTGTAAAAGTCAATGCACTCCCTACGGTTAGTGTCAGTTTCTTGAACGTCTGTACCAATGAATCACCCATTAATTTAAGTTCTCCAAGCGCTGCCTCTCCAGCTGGAGGTACCTTTGGACTCGATAACCTCTCAGGTAATCCAGTATCAGGAGTTACAAATAATATACTTTATCCTTCAGCACTCACCGCCGGTACCACTTATATACTTACTTATTTATATACCGACGCAAATGGCTGCCAAAATAATCTGGTTCCACTGCAAGGTAAAGGTTCAAGAAGTATGGCAGTGAATGCTCCACCGACGCCTTCAATATCCGGGACAACTTCAGTTTGTAAAGGTACTTCAACCACGCTTACTGCTAATAGCGGAACAGGTTATAGCTGGTTATGGTCAAACGGAGCAACTACACAATCCATTACGGTCTCTCCAACTTCTACTACAACTTATACATTAACAGAAACATCAGGTGTTTGTTCTGCGACCACATCTAATGCTGTTACAGTAAACCCGCTGCCTGCTGCTAATGCCGGTAACAATGCTGAAATTGTAAATGGTTCTTCTGTTTCAATTGGTGGAACAGCTGTTTCCGGGAGCACTTATAGCTGGACAAGCAATCCTTCAGGATTTACTTCAACCAGTGCCAACCCAGGTGTTTCACCTTCAACAACTACTACTTATACTGTAACCGAAACCAACAGCAATGGCTGTGTAGCTTCTCATTCAGTAACGGTAACCATAGATCCTTTAACTTCTACAATTACGCCTGGCTCTACTACGACTTTCTGCAATGGCGGATCTGTTGTACTGACTGCAGGTACTAACGCATCTAATATAACGTATCAGTGGAGCAATGGAAATGGCGCTATATCAGGTGCTACTTCTTCTACTTATACAGCTTCTACTTCCGGTAACTATTATGTAACTGTAACCAATGGCAATATAAGCACTACTTCTTCTGCCACTGCTGTTACCGTTCATCAATTGCCTACCGCAACGATCTCGGGAACTACCGCTGTTTGCTACGGTTCGACTGCTCCTGCAATGAGTCTTTCCGTTGGCAACACTGACGGTGCTGACTGGAGCCTCGTTTATAATGACGGTTCTGCTAACCATACCTTAACCGGTACCGGTAACAGCACTGCAACTTTTGCAGGCTCTAACAGCGCTACCACTACTTACTCT
>JABDBQ010000015.1:0-1080 GCA_013288555.1 Bacteroidota bacterium
ATTAAGATCCCGGGATCAGGTTGCGACTCATTGATTCAGAGGTATATAACGGCAAATGCCATCCCCGTTGCCAATTTCTCTTTCACAAATCCCTGTGGAAATGAAGCTGTTGTCATTACAGATCTTAGTAGTGTTAAATCCACCATCGATACTGTGAAGACCTGGCTTTGGGATTTTGGAGACGCAACTACGACAAATCTATCTAGAAAAAACCCGTACCCTCATGCATATGCGAATGCAGGCACCTATCATGTATCACTTTCCATTTCATCTTCAGCCGGATGCCCTGCATCATTAACAAAAACATTGCAGGATTACCCTATTCCGGTCACCAAATTCGGCAACAAGTTGCCCTGCAATAAGCTGGCAATGTTTTATTTGGATTCGTCAACCATTTCTGGCGGGACTATTAAAGCCTGGAGCTGGAATTTTGGAGATGGGACCAGCAGAGCCAATGAGAATCCTACACATACTTATCCCCATTCAGGTCCTTATAATGTGAAACTGGCAACCACCAGCGATCAAGGCTGCAAGGATTCAATTACAAAGTTAATACGGGTAGAACCGACTCCTGTTGCGATTTTTAGTTACAAAAACGCCTGCGTAGGAACACCGATTTATTTTGTAAATAAAAGTATAGATTCTACAACGGGTACAAAGTATCTCTGGCATTTTGGAGACGCTGTTACGTCAGCTAATGCACAGCCCGCTCATAGTTATGCATCAAATGGGACATACAGCGCAATACTTACGGTTACGTCAAAATATGGATGCATCGACAGCTCCGTTCTGAAAATCACCCCACATCCTGAAACAGTGCCAAACATAGTATATTCAGGGGCGTGCACAAAAAATGCAGTGGCATTCGGCGATTCTGATAATAATGATGTAGGAGCCACCTATTCCTGGAGATTTGGGGACGGGGATTCTGAACAGGCAATAGTTGACACGGTATCACATGTTTATAATGTTGGCAGTTCGTATCTGGTATTCCTGAAAATACAAAACGGGCAGGGATGCATTGATTCACAATCTAAAAAAATAATGATTACCAATTATCCGGTAGCATCGTTTTTATCG